>JBDTEH010000356.1:0-11940 GCA_039922635.1 Kofleriaceae bacterium
AGCGGGCCGGGCCCGCGTCAGCGCCGGCCGCGGCGGGTGCGGGCGCCGGCACCAGCGCGCCGAGCGCGGCCTCGAGCGCGTGACGGATCGCGAGCGAGGTCAGCCCACGCGCCGTATCGTACAGCGCGCCGTCGGACATCGGCATGTGCTCGATGAACCGCGGTGTGGCACCGCGCGACCACGCCGCTTCGCACAACGCGACCAGCTCGCCGTCGTTGACGCCCGCCAACGCGACCGCGTTGGTCTTCACGGCGAGCCCGGCGGCGCGCGCCGCGTCGATGCCCGCGAGCACGCGTGCGAGATCGCCGCGGCCCGTGACGGCGTGGAACGCGCCAGGGTCGAGCGTGTCGAGCGAGACGTTGACGCCGGCCAGGCCGGCCGCCGCGAGGGGCGCCGCGAGCGCGTCGAGCAGGTGGCCATTCGTGGTCATCACGATCTGCGCGATGCCGGGCACCCGGCCGAGCCGGCGTACGAGATCGACGATGCCCTTGCGGATCGTGGGCTCGCCCCCGGTGAGCCGGAGCTTGCGCACGCCGAGGCGCGCGAACACTGCGACCACCCGTTCGAGCTCTTCGAACGACAGCAACGCGGAGCGCGGTGCGAAGTGGAGATCTCCTGCGAGGCTCTCCGGCATGCAGTACGTGCAACGGTAATTACAGCGGTCGGTGACCGACACGCGGAGGTACCGGATCCGTCGCGCGAACCGATCGACCAATGGATCCGCGGGAATCGGCCCGGTTTCAATCCCTATCCCGCCATCCGGACGTCCGATGACAGGAAGGTGAACGCGGTCATCCACGGATGTACTAGAGCCTCCGATCCCTTGTACGTCAAGGCGGCCGAGCCGTTACGGAATTCCTTGACAGATCCGGCGAAAAACCGCACATATCCCTCGCCTTGTTGCAACCCGCCACCGCTCCTTCTCCAGTGATCGATGGTCTATGGGTCTTGCTCGTCTCGAATGAAGGCGAGCTGACCACCCAGGACCCCAATGGTCGCGTGCCCGTGATGGCTCGCGCCGGCAACGACCAGACGTACCTGCTCGTGTTCAAGGACGTCGTCAAAGCTCGCCGCTTCGTCGCGGACACCGAGCTCGACGGCGCCGAACCGCGCATGGTCGTTCGTGGTAACCGCGAGGATATCATCCGCATCGCCCGCTCCGCGGGCGTCGTGGGCGTCCTCCAGGACTACGACGCGAAGTCGCAGAAGTACGCCGCCGCCACCGCGCTGGCCTGAGCTCGGTCCGCGGTCCCGGGCGCTGCGGCGGCCGAACCCGAGCGAGCCGATCATTCGGCGAGCCTCTGCGCGCCGCGAATTCGGCGCGATCGCCTCAGTAGCCGCCGGTGATCACGAGCTCGTCGACCTCGCCGCGCTTGGCCGCGTTCGAGTTGATCGCGCGCGAGCACTTCACGCGGTCGAGCTTGAGGCCCTTGTACAACGAGCGCACGAACGGCGTGTCGCTGTTCGACAGCATCACCTTGCAGCCACGATCGACCAGCTGCTTCGCGGTCGCCGCGAGCGCGCGCTGATCGGCGGGACCGAAGTCGCCCGCGGTATAGCTCGTGAAGCTCGCCGTCGACGTCACCGGATCGTACGGCGGATCGAAGTACAAGAAGTCGCCGGCCTTGGAGTCCTCGATCGCGGTCTGATAATCGGCGTGGCGAATCTCGGCGCGCGCGAGCACGGTCGAGGCCGCACGCAGCGCGTCGGGCACGAGGATCGGCGGATCGCTGTAACGCCCGATCGGCACGTTGAAGTCGCCGGAGCGGTTGACCCGCCACAGCCCGTTGAAGCAGGTCTTGTTGAGATAGATGAACGTCGCCGCGCGCTCGGGCGCGGACCACGTCAGGTGGTGCTGGTTCCAGTTCTCGCGGGTCGCGTAGTAGTGCGTCTCGCAATGTGCTTCGCGGTGGTGCGCGAGCTTCTTGATCACCGCATTCGGGTCGCGTGCGATCGTGTCGTACAGCGCGATCAGGTCGGGATTGACGTCCGCGATCACCGCGCGTTCCGGCGCGAGCTTGAAGAACATCGCGGCACCGCCGATGAACGGCTCGTAGTACCGCCCGAACGTCCTGGGCATGCGCGCGAGTAACTCGGGGAGCAGCCTGGTCTTGCCGCCGACCCATTTCACCACCGGCGTGGCGACGATCTTTGCCTCGGGAGCGCGCTGGAGTTGCGCGGCCCGCTTTGGAGAAGCCATGAAAATGATCGTCGAAGGCGGCGCGATCCGGCTCCAGTTTTCGGCAGCTTTCGACTGATATTTCAGGTGCTTAGATAGGCGCTTACGTACTTGAATAGACAACGGCCACGAGGCCACGCCAAGGTCCAGGTCTGGGCCCAGTAGGCGCGCCGCCGCGAGCCGCTAGCCGCTAGCCGAGCAGCGTGTCGTACGCGTGCATCTGCATGCGGAACGTCGCGCCGCCGGCGGTCATCGAGCGAAGCCGGGTCGAGTACCCGAACATGTTGCGCAGCGGAACGAGCGCGGAGACCACGCGCTTGCTGCCCGCGGCCTCCATGTTCTGGACCTGGCCGTGGCGCTGCTGGAGATCGCCGATCACCGAGCCCAGGCCATCGTCGTCGACGATCACCTCGACCGACATGATCGGCTCGAGCCGGGCGGGCTCGGCGTTCTGGACCGCGCGGCGGAACGCTTCGGCGGCCGCGGCGCGCACGCCGATCTCGCCGTTCGAGCCTTCCTTGAGCGCGAGCTTGGTCAGCGTGACCTCGACATCCTCGAGCGGGTAGCCGTCGGGACCACTCGACGCGGCGTCGCGTAGGCCCTGCATCGCGGCCTGCACGATGACCTCCGGGAACGGTGGCATCGCAGGGAGGTTGCACTGGAAGTTCATGCCGGTGCCACGGCCGCGCGCGCGCACGGTGCACGTCGCCTCGCCGTAGATCATCTGCTCCTTCATGTCGCGCTCGAACACCGCGTGGCCCTCCCCCGAGGCCAGCACGGTCTCGCGGTAGACCACCTGGGGCTTGCCGGCGCGCGCGGCGACGCCGTACTCGCGCTTCATGCGGTCGACGATGATCTCGAGATGAAGCTCGCCCATGCCGGAGATGATCGTCTGCCCGGTATCGGGGTCTTCCTTGACCCGGAAGGTCGGGTCCTCTTCGCCCATCTTGCCGAGCGCGAAATCGAGGCGCTCCTTCGCGGCGGCGTTGTCGGCTTCGATCGCCTGCGAGATCACCGGCTCGTACGTATCGATGCGCTCGAGCAGGATCGGCGCCTTCGGATCGCACAACGTATCGCCGGTGGTCGCATCCTTGAGCCCGGCGGCCGCGACGATCTCGCCCGCGACCGCCTTGTCGAGCCGCTCGCGCTTGGCCGCGTGGACCCGAAACAGGCGCGCGACCTTCTCTTTCTTGTTGGTACGGACGTTGAGCACCTCGTCGCCCGCTTCGAGGATGCCGCTGAAGATCCGCATGAACACGACCTTGCGGCCATCGTCCATCGCGATCTTGAACGCGAGCGCGGCGAACGGCTCGGTGTTCCTGGGCTGGCGGACGAGCTTCTCGGTCGTGGCCCGCGGATCGACGCCGGTCACGGGCGGCACGTCGGCGGGCGACGGCAGGTAATCGATCACCGCATCGAGCAGCGTGTGGATGCCCTTGTTGCGTAGCGCGGTGCCGTTGAGCACCGGCACCATCTTCACCGCGATCGTCGCCTTGCGGATCGCGGCCTTGATCTCGGCGACCGTGAGCTCGCCGCCTTCGAGGTATTTCTCGGCGATCGCGTCATCGAGATCCGCGATCGCCTGGATCATCTGATCGCGCGCATCGGCGGCGGCCGCGGCGATGTCGTCTGGAATGTCGGTGACCTCGGGCGCATCGGTGACGTCACCGGTGAACATCAGCGCCTTCATGGTCACGAGATCGACGACCCCGGCGAACGTGTCCTCGGTGCCGATCACGAGCTGGATCGGCACCGCGTTCGCGCCGAGCCGCTCGCGGATATCGGCGACCACCGCCGGCGACGACGCGCCGACGCGATCGAGCTTGTTGATGAACGCCAGCCGCGGGACCTTGAACTTGTCGGCCTGGTGCCAGACCGTCTCGGACTGCGGCTGCACGCCGGCGACCCCGCAGAACACCACGACCGCACCATCGAGCACGCGCAGCGAGCGCTCGACCTCGATCGTGAAGTCGACGTGGCCCGGCGTATCGATCAGGTGGATCTCGTGCTTCTTCCACTCGAACGTGGTCGCCGCCGCGGTGATCGTGATCCCGCGTTCGCGCTCCTGCTCCATCCAGTCCAGCTCGGTCTCGCCGTCGTGGACCTCGCCGACCTTGTGGATCTTACCGCTGTGAAACAGGAAGCGTTCCGAGACGGTCGTCTTGCCCGCGTCGATATGCGCGACGACGCCGAGATTGCGGACCAGATCGATCTTCGCCATCGCGTACTCCGGTGCGCGGTATAGCGCGAAAACGCCCGGATCTGTACGCTCGGAAGGTGTCCATCCGCGGCGTAGCGATCGGCCTTGCAGCCGGTCTGGCCATCCTGGCGATGCGCGGAGATTCGGACGCGCAACCCGCCCCCGACTACGCGCGTGCGAAGCAGCTCTACGATGCCGCGACCACCGCGTTTGACCACGGCGCCTGGACCGATGCCGAACGCGACTTCGGCGCCGCCTACGAGATCACGAAGGATCCGGTGCTGTTCTTCAAGATCGGCGCGGCCTACGAGAAGGCCGGGACCTGCGAGATCGCGCTGAGCTACTACACGCGCTACCTGCGCGAGGCCAAGCCGGCACGAGCGTTCGTCGACCTCACCAAGGAGCGCGTCGACGCGTGTGCTGGAGACTGGAAGGAGATCCTCGCCGCGGCCGGGATCGCAGAGGATCCGGCGGGTGAACCCAGCGCAGGTGCAAACGGCTCGGGCTCGGGCTCGGGCTCGGGCTCGGGGTCCGCGACCGAACCGGGCTCGGGCTCGGCGACCGAACCGGGCGCGGGCTCGGCGACCGAACCGGGCGCGGGCCCGATCGCGCTGACCGGGCTCGGCAGCGGTTCGGCGATCGCCGACCGGCCCAGGACTCGCGACCTACCGTGGCTGATGGTCGGCGGCGCGCTCGCGTTCGTGACCGCCGGTGCCGTGCTCGCGTATTCGGCGACGTCGTCGGAGCAAGACATCAAGGATCTCTACGTCGGGATCGATGGCAAGTCCCCGGTGTTCGACACCTCGACCCAGGCGCGCTATCAGGAGCTGCTCGACGAGGGCCATCGCTACCAGTACCTGTCATGGGGCGCGTTCGGCGTCGCCGCCGGGTTCGGCATCGCGGCGACGCTGATCTTCGTCCACGATCGCGTGGTCGAGGAGCGCCGCGTGTTGCTCACGCCGACCGCGACGCCATCAGGCGCGGGCGCGGCGGTCACCGTACGCTTCTAGTCTCCGATCGAGGCGCTCGGCGCGACCGTGCCCTGGGACCGTGCCCTGGATCGATGGCGGCGACGCGGGGGCGGCGACGCGGGGGCGGCGACGCGATCTACGCCCTACACGCTCCTAGTTCGGCTTGGTCGTCAGCGCGACATGGCGCTCGGCGGGGAAGCGGATCGACTTCTCGAGCTGGCGGCCCCCGGTCACGGTCGACACCGTATGGACGCCGGCGTGCGGCGTGACCAGCACGCGCGGGCCCTTGCCCGCGAGCACGTCATCGACGAACACGGGCGTGCCTCCCGGCACGTCGATCGCGAGGCAGCCACACACCGGCAGCAGCTGATCGAACACGGTGAAGGCATCGGCGACGTGGACGCCGAGGTTGAGCGCGGTGCCGGTGGTGGCACCGCGCGACACGATCGCGACGACCTTGCCCGTGCGATCGAAGATCGGGCCACCGGAGTTGCCGGGGTTGAGCGGGATCTGGGTCTGCACCATCTTCGAGCCCTGCTTGGTCTCGTACAGATTCGAGATCATGCCGACCGTGAACGCCCACACGCCGCCGAGGCCGTGGCCGACCGCGCCGACCCACTCGCCGACGCGTTGATCGACCGAGGTCGCGAGCGGCAGGAACGCGACCGGCGCGTCGACCGCGACTTGTAACAGCGCGACGTCGAAGTCGGCGCTCGCGCCGATCACCTTCGCGCGCGTGCGCTTGCCGCCGTACAGCACGATCGCGACCTGGGCGTCGCCCTCGACGACATGCGCCGCGGTCAGCGCCAGCCCGGTGGCGGAGACGAAGAAGCCGGTACCGAGTGACTTGTCGTCGCCGATGAAGATCACGGCCGGCGCGACCTTCGCGAACAGCCTGATCTGCGCGTCTTCTTGCGCGGCGAGCGGGTCGGGATCGGCGCGCACGCTGCCACCGGTGAGCCCGATCAGGAGGACGACCACGAGGTAAACCGCGAAGCGTAGCCGAAGCCCGGTGCGCACGGCGCGCACCCGGATCACCAGCTCCCGCCGAGCACGAACCCGCCGCCGGTCGAGGTCGCGACCGGCGCGAAGTGCAGCGACGTGGTCTGCTTGGGCTTCCCGTTGTGCTTGTCGACCAGCGCGATCGCCTCGTCGGCGGACAGCGGCGCCGGCGCGGGGTGCGTGACAACCTCGACGATCCCGAGGACCATCACGCCGGCGCTCGCGGCGGTGAGCCCCCACGCGAGCGTGTGATCGACCTGCCTCGGCACGCCGGTGGTCGTGTAGCCGTCGCTGGCGCCCGCGAGCAACGCGTACATCCCGAAGCCCAGGAAGCTGGTGAGCCCCAGCGTCGTCATCATGCCGCCGCGGAACAGCCAGTTCGAGTGGTCGTCGAGATCGTGGCGTTAGGCGCTCGCCTCGGCGTGCATGCCCACCGCGTCGTACAGGCTCGGCGTGTCGTTGATCGGCCGGCCATCCTGCGCGAACGTCACGCTGTCGAACCGGAGCAGGCCGTAGGCGGTGACACCGACGATCTGCTGGCGCGAATACGTGATGTCCCCACCCTCGCCGGTGACCTTGTCTTCGGCCTCGCCGACGCTCGTGGTGACGCTCTGCATCTCGTCGCGCGTGACGCCCTCGCTCGCCCCCCTGGGGCTCGGGTTGTCGGCGAGGTCTTTGCCGGGCATCAGCGTGAACGCGGTCGCGACCTGACCCTGCGCGGCGTAGACCGTGACGACCGCCTTGACCGAACCGGCGGCCGGGAACACGCGGACGATCGCGACGCGCTGGATCGGCCGCGCGAACGCGCGCGTGACGATCTGGTCGTCGGACAGGCCCTCGACCTTGCCCAGTGCGCTCGCATCGCTCGCGAGCCCGACCTGTGACGAGGCCTGCAACGATTGGAGCAGCGCGGCGGTGGCAGGTTGCGCGCCCTCGCCGGCCGCGACGACCATGACCGTCGTGCCAGCCGGGAAGTACGACGGCGCGGCGGCCATGGCCGATGGCGACCACGCCGCGGGCTCCGCGGCGGCGCTGGCGGCAGGAGCGGCGGTGAAGGCAGCGAGCACGAACAGGCGAACAGCGAGCGACATGGGCGACTCCAAGACCAGGGGTTCGCTGCCTCAACGACGCGATCTCAGCGGGGTCGCATGATGCCCGTGATCATTCGTATAACTACGCGAGATCTAGTCGTCTTCATCGCGCGCCGGCGGGATCGATTCGAGCAACCGCGGCGCCTCGGTACGGATCAACCGGAGCAGGCTCTGGAGCTCGAGGTCATCGAGCCCGAGCGCCGCCGACAGCTGCGCGCGCGTCGCCGCCGCGAGGTGATCGCGCGCGTCGTTGAGCCAGCGCGCCGCGGTCGCGCGGTGAGTCTGGTACATCCGTGCGATGTCATCGATCGACGCACCGGCCGAGAGGTTGAGCCGCAGCAGCGCGCGCTCGCGCGGTGCTAGCTGGAGGGCCGCCGCCGTGAACGCACGCTGGAACTCCGCGGCGTACCGATCCTTGAGCGCGCGCAGCTCCGGATCGGCCTCGCCGACGAGCGCGTCGAGCGGCGCATCGGAGTCGCCCGGCTTCGCGGCGCGGCGCAGCGTCAACGCTTCGCGGATCGCGGCGACGCGGACCAGGCCGCCGAGGCCACCGCCGAGCGCGTAGCGCGCGATCGGCGCGAGCTCGCCGGCCGCGGCGACGAGCAGCTTGACGCGCACGCGTTGTGCGACCTCGTCGACGAACGCGGCATCACTGCCGAACCGGCGCAGCGCCGACGGGATCTGCGAGATGAAGTGAGCCTCGACCAGGCGCAGCGCCTCGCGCTCCCCGGTCGCCGCGGCCCAGCACAGCGCGACCTCGGGATCGAGCTCGGCGGCGCGCCCGGCGAGCTCCGCTTCGCCGCCGCAGGCACCGGCGAGCCAGCGACGATACGCCGAGCCATCGAGCGCGAGCGTCGGCCACGCGGCGCGCGCGCGCTCGAGGTGGCCGGCGAACGCCGTCACGACGGCCTCCGGATCCGCCGCCACGGCGACGGCGCGGGCCGTGGTTCGGCCGGCGTCGCGAGCGTCGCGCGCGCCGCGAGCGCCGCGCGCAACTCGGTCGCGAGCTCGCCCGCGTGCGCGTGGCGATCGGCGCGGTCCGGCGCCAGTGCGCGCTTGCACACCGCGACCAGCGCCGGCGGTGCGAGCGCGAGCGCGGCGTCGGCAGCCTTGCGCGGCAACAGGCCGGCGAGCAACTGCTCGAGCATCGCGCCGAGCGCGTAGACGTCCGCGCGCTGATCGACCTCCTCGCCGCGCGCCTGCTCCGGCGCCATGAACGCGGGCGTGCCGAGCACGTCGCCCGGGCGGGTCGTGCGCCCGGTGGTGTGTGGTCGGGGCGCCGCCGCCGCCGGTGCGGCCGGTGCGGCAGGAGCGGTTCGCCGCGGCGGGGCCGCCGTCGCGAGGCCGAGCTCCTTCGCGAGCCCCCAATCGAGGATCACGGCCTCGCCGAACGCTCCGAGCAGGATGTTGTGTGGCTTGAGGTCGCGATGCGCGATCCCACGATCGTGGGCGAACGCCATCGTCGTCGCGACCGCGACGACATGATCGACGAGCGCGAGCCGTTGCTCGCGGTTGACCGAGCGCTGGATCGCGCGCTCGAGCGAGCTACCCTCGACGAGCTGCATGACGTAGAACGGCGTGCCATCGTCGAGGATGCCGGAGTCGTACAACGGCACCACGCCAGGGTGGCCGAGCCGCGCGGTGATCCGGATCTCGCGCTCGAACCGGCGCACCAGCCACGCCGAACGCGACTTCGGTAGCTTCAGCGCGACCTCGCGACCTCGCGCGCGGTCGGTCGCGCGATAGACCCGCCCCATGCCACCCGCCGCGATCAACGCCGTGATCGCGTACACGCCGTGCTCCGTGCCGATCCGGGCGTCGGCCGGTGGTGATGGCTCGTCGCCGGCACACAGGCCTTCGATCAGCGCGCGGCAGTCGCCGCAGGTGTCGACGTGCGCGAGCGCGCCGGGCAGACGCTCGGCCGGCAGCGTACCGCCGACGAGCGCGAGCGCGTCTCGATCGTCGAGGCAAGCTAGCGGCGACATGCCCTTGCCCGGGTCCGCAGATCCTGATCGAGCTGCTGCCAGTTCGCATCGCCGGGCGCCGCCGCGAGGTGCGGGTCGGTGACCGCGCGCGCCTGCGCGAACAGGCCGCGCGCGTCCTGCCGGCTCGCGCACGTCGCGTCCGCGAGGTTGACCAGCGCCTCCTGAACGTTGTACTGCGCCGCCGCATCCGCCGGGTCGGACTTCACGAGCTCCTGCGCGACCGCCAGCGCGGTCACGAACACCGCGCGCGCGTCGGCGATCCGGCCGAGCGCCTGGAGCGCGGCGCCCTGGGCCGCGTACGCGTCGCTCGCGTCGTGCGCGGCCTGGCGGTTGGTCGGATCGCTCTTGATCCGCCGCTCGGCGAGCGTCACCGCGTCGCGCGCGAGTAACTCGGCATCCTTCCACTCCTTGTGGTCCGCATCGAGCTCCGACAGTTGAGTCTCGACCACGAGGATGTCGCGCTGCACGCCGAGGTTCGACGGATCCTTCGCGGCCACCGCGCGCAACTGCGCGAGCGCCTGGCCGTAGCTCGCGGCCGCGCCTGCATCGCCGGTCGCCTGCTGCGCGCTGGCGATCCGGCCGACCGTGAGCGCGCGCTCGTACTGCCAACCGGCGTTATCGGGATCGTGCGCGACCAGCTCGTTCGAGCGCGCCTCGCTCCGCCGCCAGGCCTGCAGCGCGCCGGCCTCGTCGTGTTGCTGTTCGAGCACGATGCCGATGCGATGCTCGGTGATCGCCTGTGCGCGTACGACCGCGAAGTCGTCGGGTGCGTTCGCACGCCCAGCGAGGCGTGCGAGCGTCGCGCGATACGCGGTCAACGCGCCGGCGAGGTTGCCGTGCGCGGCGAGCGCGCCGGCGAGGCCGTGCTCCGCCGTGGTCAACGCCAGCTCGGCATCATCGTCGTCACCCGCCGCCACGGAGGCCCGCGCCGCGGCGATCGCCTCGGTCCAGATCGCCTCGGCCGCTTTTGGATCGTGGCGCTGCTCTTGCGCGTCCGCGAGCTTGCCCAGCGCCGTCGCGTGGCCGTGCGCCGCGGCCTTGTTGGCCGGCTCGACCTTGGCCAGCGCGGCGAACGCGGCGACGCCCGCACGGTACTCCGCGACCGCGCCGGGCGCGCCACGCAGCGCGAGCACGTCCGCGAGATCGAGGTGCAGCGTCGCCTCGAGCAACAGATCGTGATGGCCCTCGACGGCGAGCTGCGCGAGCTCCGCGAGCGACGCGCGGAGCTGGACCTCGGCTCCGGCGACATCGCCCTTCGTGCGCAGCGCATCGCCGAGGTGCTCGAGCGCGATCGCCCGCGACGCGCGCTCGTCGGGCGCGAGCTCGCGGCCATCGGCGAAGTAGGCGAGCACCCGCTTCGCCGGCTGCTCGAGCAGCGCGAGCTTGCCGAGCGGTTCGAGCGTCCCGCGCAGATCGCCGAGCATGTACGTGACCAGCGCCTCGGCACCGTCCTTGCGCTGGTCGGCGAGCTCCTTCTGGTGCACCGCGACCGCCTGCGCCTCACGCGCGGCGCGTTCGCTGCGCACGATCCGCACGAGGCTGATCGCGCCGAACGTCGCGAGTGCGAGCAGGGCGAGGACCGCGACGGTCACCGCCGTGCGCTGGCGGCGCAGCCAGCGGCGGACGAGCTGGCCGCTGGTGTAGCGGTGTGCACCGACGAGCTGGCCGCTCTGGAATCGCTTGAGATCCTCGGCGAGCGCGCCGGCGTTCGCATAGCGATCGGCCGGTTCGCGCGCCATCGCCTTGTCGACGATCGTCACGAGATCGACCGGGACTCCGGGTGCACGCTCGACCAGCGCCAGCGGCGGTCCCGAGATCACGTTCGCGAGCACCTCGTCCGCGCTCGTCCCGCGATACGGCCGCGCGCCCGACAGCACGTGATAGAGCAGCGCGCCGAGCGCGTAGACATCGGCGCGCTCGTCGACGGCATCGCCGAGCGCCTGTTCCGGCGCCATGTACGCCGGGGTCCCGAGCACCTCGCCGCCGAGCGTCTCGCCGTCGCGCACGAGGTCGCGGTACGGCCCCTCGACGAGCTCCGGCGTCGCAGCGCGTAGATCCTTCGCGAGCCCCCAGTCGATCACGACGGTCTCGCCGAAGTCGCCGACCAGCACGTTCTCGGGCTTGAGATCGTGGTGGACGATCCCCTGTGCGTGCGCGTACGCGAGCGCGTCGACCGTCGCGAGCCCGTACGGCAGGAGCGCCATGCGGTCCGCGAGCGTGTGCGCGCGGTCGATCACGCGGTCGAGCGACTCGCCGCGGACGAGCCGCATCACGTAGTACGGCCGGCCATCCGGCCACGTGCCACCGTCCTGGATGCTGACGATCGAGGGATGCTCGAGCCGCGACGTCAGCGCGAGCTCGCGCTCGAACCGCGCCCGCTGGCCGCTCGAGCCGGCGATCGGATCGAGCAGCTCCTTGATCGCGACCTTGCGATCGAGCCGCACATCCTTCGCGATCCAGATCCGCCCCATGCCGCCACGCGCGAGCTCGCCTTCGAGCGCGTAGCGATCTT
>JBDTEH010000357.1:0-9171 GCA_039922635.1 Kofleriaceae bacterium
GGCCAAAGCAGCAGCTAGCCAGAGCAATCTCCCCATTTCAGAATCTTAATGCACTCCGGTCACCGGATGAAATCGCTGGCAGCGAGAATGCTAAGCTGCCAGGTATGTCTCTGTGGTCGCGGCTGGAGCGCAAGCTCGGCGATCTGGCCGGCGAGCTGGTGCTCGATGACTATCGCGAGCAGCTCAACCAGGCGCGAACGTTGCTCTCTAAGGGGGACCTGACCGGCGCGACGGAGTCGCTCGAGGCCCTGCTGGCGGCCAAGCCGGATCATGGGCAGGCGCTGATCGTGCTGGGCGAGGCCCGGCTGGCTTTACGTGACCCGCAGCACGCCCACGAGGCGTTCGAGCGCGCGCTCCAGCTGCGTGGCGGTGATCCGGCGGCGCTCGTCGGCGCGGGACTGGCGCTGGTCGAGCTCGGTCGGTACGAGCCGGCGACCGCGAGGTTGAGCCGTGCGGTGATCGAAGCGGGCGGCGACCGCGGCATCCTGGCGGACGCGTATCGCGGCCTGGGCCTCGCGTGGCGCCGGCTCGGCGATCTCGACAAGGCGATCCGCGAGCTTCGCAAGGCGGTGGTCGAGGATGGCGAGGATCGCGAGGCGCGCGCCGCGCTCGGCGAGGCGCTGGTTGCCGATGGTGGACCGTATGACGAGGCGGCGCGACACCTCGACCGTGCGATGGCGATCGCGAGCCCCGCGTTGCCCGGCGGAGCACCGGCCCCGCACGGCGCCGCTCCAAGCGCACTCGCGCTACTCGGCCTGGGGCGACTCGCGCTCGTCGAAGGTTCGCCTGCGCGCGCGAGCGAGCTGCTGGCCCGCGCCCGCGTGGCGAACACCGGCGATCCGACGATCCTCGGCAGCCAGATCCGGCTCGATATCCTGACCGCGCAGGGCGACGCGGCGCTGGCGGAGCGCGATGCGATGCGCGCGCACCTGTTCTTCCTCGAAGCGCTGCAGCTCGATCCGAAGCGAAGCGTGCTGCACGCGCGGATCGCGGCGACCCATCGCTCGATCGGTAACCTCGAGGCGGCGCTCGCGAGCTACGATCGCGTGCTGGCCGTCGAGCCGAGCCTCGAGGTCCTCCGCGCGGCGGTCGAGACGGCGATCGCCGCAGGCGACGAGACCCGCGCCGCGCAGTGGGGCAGCGACCTGTTGGCGCGCGATCCGAGCGATTCGCGCGGGCTGGTCGCGCGGGGCATGGCGATGGCGCGCACGCAGCCGGAGGGGGCGCGCGCGCTGCTCCGACTCGCGGCGGTCCGGGACGATGTCGATGCCCATGTCGAGCTCGCGAAGCTGGCACTCGCGAGCGGTGACCCCGCGAACGCCGCGGCAGGCGCGCTCGCGGCGTTGCGCGTCGCCCCCGATCACGTGAAGGCCCGCGAGCTGCTGGCGACCGCGCGAGCCGCGGAGCTCGGCTTCGAGCGCGTGACGCCCGAGATCGCGAGCATCTGCGAGTTCCTCGAGCGCGTATTCGCGAGCCGGCGCGAGCTCGGGCATCACGTCGGCGAGATCGCGCGCGCGGCCGCCGCGCTCGATCAGCCACTGCTCGTCACCGTGATGGGCGAGTTCTCGAGCGGCAAGTCGAGCTTCGTCAACGCGTTCATCGGCGCCGACGTCGCGCCGACGGGGATCACGCCGACGACCGCGACGATCAACGTCGTGCGCTACGGCCGCGAGCGGGGCGGGCGGATCGTCGCCGCGGACGGGACCGCGCAGGGGCTCGACTGGGAGCCGTTGATGGCCCACCTGCGCGCGCTGACACCCGCGGACGCGCGCGCGATCGATCGCGTCGAGATCCTCGTGCCACTGCCGCAGCTCGAGAAGATCAACATCGTCGATACGCCCGGGCTCAACTCGATCCAGCCCGAGCACGAGGCCACGGCCCGCGCGTTCATCGCGAAGGCAGATGCGGTGGTCTGGGTGTTCACCGCGGCCCAGGGTGGCAAGGCGAGCGAGAAGCAGGCGCTGCAATCGATCCGTGACGAGGGCAAGCGCGTGCTCGGCGTGCTCAACAAGGCGGACCAGCTCGACGCCGGCGAGCGCGCCGAGGTCGTCGACTTCATCCGCCACGAGCTCGGCGAGCTCGTCGAGGCGATCGTGCCGGTCTCGGCGCGCGAGGCGATGGCGTGGAAGCGCGATCCGGCGCAACCAGATGGTAACTGGGCCGCGATGATGACCGCGCTCGAGCAGCGGTTCTTCCAGCAGGCGCGCGCACTCAAGCGCGCCGCGTGTGCCCGGTTGTTGCGCGCCGTGATCGTGCAGGCGGACGCGACGATCGCGGCGAGCCGCGCCCAGGAGCAGGCGGCGGTCGCGGCCGCGCGCAAGGGGCGCGAGGAGCTCGACGCGTCCGCCCGCGAGTTCGCGGATCAGGCGGTCGTCGTCGAGCGCAAGCAGTTGTCGGAGGACATGGCGTTGCTCTATCACCGGGCCGCCCGCGAGGTGCTCGATCTCGTGCGCCCGCGCCGGCTCCCGTTCTCGTCGCATACCGCGGCCGCCGCGGATCGCGAATACCTGCTCGCGCTGCTGTCCTCGGGCTTCGAGTCCGCGATCGAGGCCGGCAAGAAGCGGGTCGCCGCGGATCTCGCGAAGCGCAGCCGCGGCGCGGAGGCCGGCGCACGTGCGCTCGGGGCGCTGGTCGGCAGTGACGTCGCCGGCGATCTCGAGCGCGTCGCGGCGGATCGGATCGGCCTCGCGATGGCGCGCGTGTTCGATCGCGCGCGTGCCTACCTGCGCGGCTACCTCGAGGGCGGCTACATCGAGGCGTTCTTCAAGAACGACGTCCCGCGCCTCGAGCTCTCCGAGGACGCGATCTATCACGCGTTGTATCGCAGCGCGCCGGATCTCGATCACGAGATCGGCGAGCCGCTCGAACGAGCGGCCGTCGAGGCGCTGGCGGCGATCGCCGACCGGCTCGATCACTGGTGTGCGGTGGCGGGTGTGCAGGCGCTCGATCTCGAGGTCGGCGTCTCGCGCGCGCTCGAGCTCGCGAGCTCTCGATTGACGTCGTGATCTGGCTCTCCTAGGATGACCGCGTGCCTCGCAAGACCAAGGCGGCGGGTCGGCCGACGACCAAGTGCTTTCCCAATCGGCTGACGCTCGGGATCGACGAGGCCGGTCGCGGGCCCGCGGTCGGGCCGATGGTGATGGCGGCGGTGGCGCTCGACTCGAAGACGGCCGCGGCGCTGACGCGCAAGGGCCTGCGCGACTCCAAGGCGTACGGTGCCGGGGAAGATGCTCACGCGCTCCGCACCGAGCTCGCGCACGAGATCCGGGCGCTCGCCCACTTCGTCACGGTGATCGAGGTCTCGCACCTCGAGATCGACGTACGCGTCGCGCGCGGAGAGCTCAACGTGCTCGAGCGCGAGCTCGCGGTGAAGATGATCACCGCGGCGCCGAGCTGCGACAAGATCATCGCCGATGGCAAGCGGATGTTCAGCTCGCTCGGCCTGCGCTACGAGCAGTTCATCTCGATCGACCACGCTGAGGATCACCACGCGGCGGTCGCGGCGGCCTCGGTGGTCGCGAAGGTGCTGCGCGACGATCGGTTCAACGCGATCCGTGCGCGCTACGAGCCCGAGCTCGGGCCGATCACGGGAGGCGGCTATTCGAACGCCCACACCCGCAAGTGGGTCCGCGCGTACTGCGAACGCCACGGCAAGCTCCCGGAAGAGGCCCGCAAGTCGTGGCCGCATACGTACGTCCACGATCTGATCGGCGATACGTCGCTGCCGGCGGTGCAGACCTCGCTGTTCGCCTGACGATCTGTCCGCGCGGACACCCGTCCGGACACTTTGTCGATCTATCGGACACGCGGCGCCAAGTGATCTCGCGCGGTTAACCAGGCACGCACCTTGCGTTGGCTCGCTGGGTCCGATGATTCGCGATACGTCCGCAACCGACCGCCAGCTCGCCAAGCCGAAGGTTTCGCGGCCGTGGCGGAGATGGCTGTCCACCGCCGTGGTGGTGCTAGGGCTCCTGATTGGCGTGGGCTACCTCGTGCGCGGCTGGTTGCGGGCGTCCTCGTCGATCGAGCGCTCGCGCCTGCGGATCGCGCAGGTCGAGCGCGGAGCGCTGGTCCGCGATGTCGTCGCCGATGGCCGCGTGGTCGCGGCGAACAGTCCGACGCTCTACGCGATCGCGGGCGGCTCGGTCGAGTTTCACGTGCGCGCCGGCGACAAGGTCGTGCGCGGCCAGGTACTCGCGACGCTCTCGAGCCCGGAGCTCCAGGCCAAGCTCGCGCAGGAGCAGGCAACGCTCGCCGGGCTCGAAGCGGGCGTCGGCCGCGCCGGCCTCGACATCCAGCACGGCCGCGCGAACGAACAGCAGGCGATCGCGCAGGCCGAGGTCGATCGCCAGACCGCCGCGCGCGAGGTCGAGATCAACCAGCAGATGTATGGCCGTGGCGTGATCTCCGAGCTCGAGCTGCGCCGCTCCGAGGACCTCCTGAAGAAGGCCGACATCGTGCTGTCGCACGCGAAGATCGACGCCGGGCTCTCGGGCAAGGAGCTGACGTTCGATCTCGGGACCAAGACCCAGGACCTCGGCCGCCAGCGCTCGGTGGTCCAGGAGCTCGAGCGCCAGGTCGCCGCGCTCGAGCTCGCATCGCCCGTGGATGGTCAGGTCGGCCAGCTGCTCGTGGCCGAGCGCACCGTGGTCACCGCGAACGCACCGATCCTCACCGTCGTCGACCTCGGCGCGTTCGAGCTCGAGATCCAGGTCCCCGACGCGTTCGCCCGCGACCTCGCGCTCGGCATGGCCGCGGAGATCCGCTCGGGCAACGCGACCTTCCCCGGCCGCGTGCGCTCGATCTCGCCGGAGGTCGTCGCCGGCACGGTCGCCACGCGGCTCGAGTTCAGCGACCCGCCGGGCATGCCCGGGCGAGGCCAGCGACCCGCCGGGCTGCGCCAGAATCAACGCCTCACCGCGCGGATCCTGATCGAGGAGCGGCCGAACGTGCTCGAGGTCGAGCGCGGCTCGTTCATCGAGGGTGGAGCGAGCGGCGGCGGCGGCAACTTCGCGTACTTCGTCGAGGACGGCGTCGCCGAGAAGCGGCCGATCCGGATCGGCTCGGTCAGCCTCGACAAGGTCGAGCTGCTGTCGGGCGCCAAGGTGGGAGATCAGATCGTCGTGAGCGGCGCGGACACGTTCGGGACCGCGGAGCGCGTACGGCTCGCGAACTAGGAGAACCGCATGTTGCACATGAAAGATGTCTCGAAGGTGTACCGGACCGAGATGGTCGAGACCCACGCGTTGCGCGATCTCAACCTCGAGGTGCGAACCGGCGAGTTCGTCGCGGTCACCGGCCCGTCGGGCTCCGGCAAGACCACGTTCCTCAACCTCGCGGGCATGCTCGAGGAGCTCACGAGCGGCGTCTATACGCTCGACGGTGTCGACGTCAAGAGCCTCGACGACAAGGCCCGCTCGAAGCTGCGCAACGAGAAGATCGGGTTCGTGTTTCAGAGCTTCAACCTGATCCCGGACCTCAACCTGTTCGATAACGTCGACGTGCCGTTGCGCTATCGCCGGATGGGCCGCGGCGAGCGCCACCGGCGAATCGAGACCGCGCTCGAGCGCGTCGGCCTCGCATCGCGCAAGAAGCACTTCCCGGCCGAGCTGTCGGGCGGCCAGCAACAGCGCGTGGCGATCGCGCGGGCGATCGCCGGGACGCCGACGCTACTGCTCGCCGACGAGCCGACCGGCAACCTCGATTCGCAGATGGCGCGCGAGGTCATGCAGCTGCGCGAGGAGCTAAACGAGCAGGGTACGATCGTCGTGATCGTCACGCACGATCCGGAGATCGCGGCGCGAGCGCAGCGCAACGTCCACATCGTCGACGGCGTCGCCGCCGATCTCGAGCGCGGCCCCACGCTCGTCACCGTCCAGCCCGCGCGGCTGGCCGCGCACCCGAGCGTGTGATGTTCGGCTACTACCTCGACCTCGCCCGGCGGTCACTGCGCCGCAACTTCTCGCTCACGGTGCTGATGATCGTCGCGATCGGGTTCGGCGTCGGCGCGAGCATGACGACCCTGACCGTGCTGCACGTGCTCGCGGCGGACCCGATCCCCCAGAAGAGCCACGCGCTGCACTACGTCCAGCTCGAGCCGCGACCGTTGCGCGGATATCAACCGGGTGGAGAGCCGACCGAGCAGATGACCCGGCAGGACGCCGAGACCCTGGTGCGCGAGCACCGCGCGGATCGCCAGGCGTTGATGACCGGCGGTAACGCCACGATCGCCCCCCAGCAGGCCGGGCTCGACCCGTTCAACGTCGAGGCGCGGTGGACGACGACCGAGTTCTTCCCGATGTTCGACGTCCCGTTCGTCAAGGGCACCGGATGGTCCGCGCAAGATGACGCCAACCACGCGCGCGTCGCCGTGATCAGTCGCGCGCTCGCCGAGAAGGTGTTCGGCAGCGTCGACGTCATCGGGTTCCCACTGAAGATCGAGGACCACGAGATGCGGATCGTCGGGGTGATCGACAACTGGCGGGTCGTCCCGCACTTCTACGACCTCGACACCGATGTCTACGGCAAGGGCGAGCAGCTGTTCGTGCCGTGGACGACCTCCCGCGACCTCAAGCTGATGCGCGACGGCAGCATGAACTGCTGGGACTCGAATCACGACGACGCCGAGGCGGTGGGCGCGCCGTGTGAGTGGATCCAGCTCTGGGTCGAGCTCGACAGCGATGCGAAGGCCGCCGCCTATCACGACTTCCTCACCCACTACTCGCAGGACCAGATCCGCGCGGGCCGCTACGAACGGCCGGTCAACGTCCGGATGCGTGACGTCACCGCGTACCTGGACTTCAACAAGGTCGTGCCGGACGACGCCAAGCTACAGACCTACGTCGCGCTCGGCTTCTTGCTGGTCTGCCTCGTCAACACGATCGGGCTGTTGCTGACGAAGTTCCTGCGCCGGTCCCCCGAGATCGGCGTGCGCCGTGCACTCGGTGCCTCGAAGGTCTCGATCTTCCTGCAGCTCTTGATCGAGGCCGGCGTGATCGGGATCGTCGGCGGCGTGTTCGGGCTCGTGCTCGCGTGGCTCGGGTTGTGGGCGGTGCGGCACCAACCGACGTCGTACGCCGAGCTCGCGCAGCTCGATCTCCCGATGCTCGCGGGCACGTTCTTGCTCGCGGTGGTCTCGAGCCTGCTGGCCGGGCTGCTGCCCGCGTGGCGCGGCTGTCAGGTCGCACCCGCGCTCCAACTCAAGTCCCACTGAGGATCGCCATGGACTTCATCCCGATCATCTCCACGCTCCGCCGCCATCGCACCGCGGCGACCCTGATCGTCCTCGAGATCGCGTTCACCTGCGCGATCGTGTGCAATGCGGTGTTCTTGATCCGCGAACGCGTGAACCGGATGGATCGCGCGAGCGGTATCACCGAAGACGAGATCGTGCGGATCCAGCTCACCGGCATCGGTCAGAAGTCCGACCCCGGCGTGATCACGCGCCAGGATCTCGCGGCGCTCCGCGGCCTCGGCGGCGTGAAGTCTGCCGCGGTCACGAACATGATCCCGTTCGGGGGCTCGTCGTGGAACAGCAGCATCTCGCCGATCCCGGACGATCCGTCGCCACCGATCAACGTCGGCACCTACATGGGTAGTCACGACCTGATCGAGACGCTGGGGGTCAAGCTGAGCGCGGGGCGCGACTTCACGCCCGGCGAGTACCTCGACTTCGCCGCGACCGGCAGCAACATCCACGTGCCGTCCGTGTTGATCACGAAGGGCATCGCGGAGCGGCTGTTCCCCGGCCAGAGCGCGCTCGGCAAGCCGCTGTACGTGTGGGGCAAGCAACCCTCGACGATCGTCGGCATCATCGACGTACTCGCGCGGCCGAACGACTGGCAGGGCGCCGAGGGCAGGACGTACGCGCTGGTGATGCCGCTCGACATCGACTTCACGACCGGTGGCAACTACCTGATCCGCTGCGACCCCGCGCGCAAGGTCGAGGTGCTCGCCGCCGCGGAGGCCGCGCTCAAGCAGGTCGACCCGAACCGGCTGATCATCAACCGGCAGACGTTCGGCGAGGTCCGGCGCGACTTCTTCAAGCAAGACCGCGCGATGGCGTGGTTGCTCGCCGGCGTCTCGATCGCGCTGTTGATCATCACCGCGCTCGGCGTGATCGGCCTCGCGAGCTTCTGGGTCCAGCAGCGCACGCGGCAGATCGGCGTGCGGCGCGCGCTCGGCGCGACCCGGGGCGACATCTTGCGCTACTTCCAGACCGAGAACTTCATCCTCGCGACCGCCGGCATCGTGCTGGGGATGGCGCTCGCCTACGGCATCAACCTGTGGCTGATGGGCAAGTATCAGATCGAGCGGCTGCCGGTCGAGGTGCTGCCGATCGGCGCGGGCGTGTTGTGGTTCCTCGGCCAGATCGCGGTGCTCGGTCCCGCGCTGCGCGCCGCGGCGATTCCACCCGCGATAGCCACCCGCTCCGTGTAGGCAAGACCGTGGCGACCGCCCTCATCATCGACGACAACCCGGCCGTAGCGACGGCGCTCGAGGTGCTGTTCTCGCTGCGCGACGTGCGCACGGTGAGCGCCGAGTCGCCGGCCGCCGGGCTCGCCGTGCTCGAACGCGAGCCGATCGACGTCGTGATCCAGGACATGAACTTCCGCGCCGATACGACCTCGGGGCAAGAGGGCATCGCGCTGTTCAAGTCGATCCGCGCCCGGTTCCCCGAGCTGCCGGTGATCTTGTTGACCGCGTGGACGCAACTCGAAGCCGCGGTCGAGCTCGTCAAGGCCGGCGCGGCGGACTACCTCGCGAAGCCGTGGGACGACGCGAAGCTCCTCACCACCGTGCACAACCTGCTCGAGCTCTCGGTCACGCGCCGCGAGCTCGCTCGCCGCCGCGCCGATGAGGACCGCCGCCGCGCCGAGCTCGCGCTGCGCTATGACCTGCGCGACGCGGTGTTCGCGGATCCGGCGATGGAGCGCGTGATCGCACTCGCGTGTCAGGTCGCGCGCGCGGACGTGCCGGTGCTGATCACCGGGCCGAACGGAGCGGGCAAGGAGAAGATCGCGGAGATCGTGCAGGCGAACTCGGCCGTGCGCTCCGGGCCGTTCGTCACGCTCAACTGTGGCGCGTTGCCCTCGGAGTTGCTCGAGGCCGAGCTGTTCGGCGCCGAGGTCGGCGCCTACACCGGCGCGAACCGCGCCCGCGAGGGCAAGT
>JBDTEH010000358.1:0-41859 GCA_039922635.1 Kofleriaceae bacterium
CGCTCGCACCTTCGGCGGTGAAGCCGCCGATCGACAGCGCGCCCTGCGCGATGCCCCAGGTCTTGCCGTCGGGGCCCTTGAGCGGGGCCGCCAGCAGCGTACCGCCCGACAGGCTCTTCGCGTTGCCCATCGACGAGATCGTGACGTCGATCTTCTGGCCCGGCCGCCCGAACGCGGGCAACTCGGCGGTCAGCATCACCGAGGCGACGTTCTTCATCTTCATCATCATCAGCATCGACGGATCGATGGTGATGCCGAGGCGCTTGAGCATGGTCACGAGCGAGGTCTTGACCACGGGCGACATCACGTCGTCGCCGCTGCCGTCGAGCCCGACCACGATGCCGAACCCGGTGAGGTGGTTGTCGCGGACGCCGTCGATCGAGGCCAGATCCTTGATCCGATCGGCGCGGGCGGACGACGCGAGTGCGAGTGCGAGGATGACGATGAAGGTGCGCATCAGAATGGCCAGATCTTGCTCATGATGCGAGCGAGCCAGCCGCGGCGTTGCGTATCGCTGATGTCGCCCTGACCGGTGTATTCGATCTCGGCGTCGGCGATCCGTGAGGACGGCACGGTGTCGTCCTGCGCGATGTCGATACGGCGCACGACGCCGCTCATGTAGATGTGGTGCTCCTCGGCGCCGACCATGACGACCTTCGTGCCTTCGACCACGAGGTCGCCGCTGGGCAGCACGTCCACCACGCGCACCGGCAAGGTCGCGGTGACCTGGCCCTGGCGGTTGACGGCGCCCGTACCCGTGAACTTCTGATCGGTGGTCGACGCGAACAGCTTGGTCGGGTCGACGCCCGGGAACTTGTTCTGCAGCGCCGCGACGAAGCCGAGCGCGTTCGGCATGCCGTACGCGGTCGCATCGGACTTGTCGAGCTTGGTGTCGGCCTCGTGGCTCGCGAGGTCCTTCTCGTCGATCTTGATGACGAGGATGTCGCCGACGCGGCCCGCGATCGGATCTTCGAACAAGCCGCCTCCGCCTTGCGCGTAGAGCGAGCCGTGATTGGCCGACGAGCGCGCGCCGAAGTTGGTCTTCTCGAACGTGCGGTGCTTCGGGTGGTATGGCGCGATGTGACTCGCGCATCCACCGGCAAGCGGGGCCGCGGCGAGGATCGCGAGCAGCGAGAGCTTCATGGCTGATCTCCGACGACGACCGCACCTGGTGCGATCAGCGTGCCCTTGACGATGGTCTGGTTGAACGTGAGCCGCACCGTCGCGGGCTCGCCGATGCGTGCCGCGAGCTCGAGCGTGCCCTGGCCCTTGATGTGGAGCGTGCCGCGCGCGATATCGACGGTGACGCGGGTGCCGCGAGGCGTCGGCGCTGGGAGCGCGAGGTCGTGGGCGCCGAGCGGCGTGCCGGCCTCGACGTCCTTCAACAGGGTCGCGCCGATGACCTGCGCGGCCGGGGCCGGCGCACCGGCGAGCGCGCGATGTTCGATCGAGATGTCCTGGGCCGTCAGCACGGTGCCGGAGGCGACCGCGTGGGTGACCACCGCGACATCGATCATCGCGGCGAGCGCGACGGGGACGTACAGGGTCTCGTGCTTGATCGTCACCTTGATGCTCGGGCGGCCCGGGCGCAGCGGCGAGGCCGGCGCCTGGACGATGACGTTCGCCGGCGAGGCGTGCTCGAACGGCGCCGGCACGAACACCTGGGCGACGCCGACGTTCGGGGGCAGGTACGGCTGGAGCTTGTCCGCGATCGCGGCCGCGACCGCCTCGGAGCGCGGATCTGCCGCGGCGGTGCCGCCGAGCAATGCGCCGAGCACTATGACGATCGAAGCCTTCATCGATACCTTCATCAGTGCAGCTGCGCCGTCTCGCCGAGCATTTCGTCGGCGGCCTTGATCACGCGCGAGTTGACCTCGTACGCGCGCTGGCCCGAGATCAGATCGACCATCTCCTCGACGACGTTGACGTTGGACACCTCGAGCATGCCCTGGCTGATCGAGCCGGAGCCGCCGTCGCCCGGGTTGCCGAGCACCGCGGTGCCCGAGGCCGAGGTCTCGCGAAACAGATTTCCACCCTGCGCTTCGAGGCCGCCCGGGTTCGCGAACGTCGCGAGCTGGATCTGGCCGAGCGTGCTCGGCGTCGAGGAGCTCGCGACCGTCGCGGTGACCGTACCGTCCGCCGCGATCGTGACCGACTGCGCGTCGGCGGGGATCGTGATGTCGCCGCCGATCGCGTAGCCTTCGCTCGTGACGAGCTTGCCCTCGGCGGTCATCTGCAGCGCGCCGTTGCGGGTGTATTCCGTGGTGCCGTTCGGCATCGTGACCGGGAAGAAGCCCTTGCCCTGGATCGCGAGATCGAGCTGGTTGCCGGTCGAGTGCAGCTCGCCCTGGCTGTTCTCGCGCGCGGTCGAGGTCAAGCGGACGCCGAGCCCGATCTCGGTCGGTGCGGGCGCGGACGTGCCTTGTCCGGTCGAGGCGCCGGCGCCGCGGGTCTGCTGGTAGATCAGGTCCGAGAACTCCGCCCGGCCCTTCTTGAACCCGTTCGTCGAGACGTTCGCGATGTTGTTCGCGGTGACGTCGAGCTTGGTTTGCTGGGCTTCCATGCCCGAGGCAGCGGTGGCGAGTGAGCGAAACATGGGGTTCCTTTACTTGGGTCCACCGAGCTCGCGAGCGGCTCGGGTTTCGACGTCGTGGTAGCCCTGGATCATCTTCATCAGCGATTCGTACGTGCGGGAGACCTTCACGAGATCGACGACACCGCGGATGATGTTGACGTTCGAGCTCTCGAGGACTCCGCTGCGCACCTTGGGCAGCTCTCCTGCGTGCGGCGTGCCAGTCGCCGAGAACAGCGATCCGCCTTCCCGCTTCAACTGAGAGGGGGCGAACCGCGCCAGCGCGAGCTTGCCGACGCTGGTGCCGTCGGCATTGACGTCACCGTCGGGCGAGATCGTGATCGTCGACGCCTCGGGCGGCAGCGTGATCGGTTGATGGCCCTGGCCCATCACCTGGAAGCCGTCCTGGGTGACGAGGTGCTTCTCGGCGTCGAGCTGAAAGTTGCCGGCGCGCGTAAACCGCGTGCCCTGCGGGGTCTTGACCTCGAACACCCCGTCGCCTTCGAGTGCGACATCGAGGGGATTGTCGGTCTGCATGAGCGCGCCGTTCGTGCCGTCGACGGTGTGCGCGGTCGAGGTCGAGACCATCGCGACGTCGGGAGATCGGGCCGAGCCCAGCGCTTCCTTGAACGAGACCCGCTCGCCTTGATAGCCGGCGGTCGAGGCGTTCGCGATGTTGTTCGCGGTCGCATCGAGCGCGACCGATTGCGCGACGGCGCCGGCGGCCGCGATGTAGATCCCGGAGCTCATGGCACCTCCTCGAGATCGCCGCCCGCGTTACCGCCCGCGATCAGCGACCGCATCCGGGCGATCGCACGGCCGTGGAGCTGGCACACGCGCGAGCGGGTGATGCCCATGACCTCACCGATCTCGGTGTAGGTCAGTTCCTCGGTGTAGTACAGGTTCATGATCAACAGGTCGCGCTTGTCGAGCTGTTCGAGTGCGGCGCGGACCTTGGCCTTCGCGCGGCGTTGCGCGAGCTGGATCTCGGGAGACGCCTCGTCGCCGGTCGGCATCATCGAGTCGTCATCGAGCTCGAGCGCACTGACCGAGACGTGCACGATCTGCTCGAGGTTCTGCTTGTACTCCTCGAGCGTGACGCCGAGCGCTTCGGCGACCTTGTCGTCGGTCGCTTCACCATGGCGCTGCTCGAGGCTCTGGATCACGTCGCCGATCCTGCGGGCCATGCGGCGCATCCGGCGCGGCATCACGTCGCCACGGCGGAGCTCGTCGATGACCGCGCCGCGGATCCGCTTCTCCGCGAACGACAGGAACGGCTCCTGGCGGGTCTCGTCGTAGCGCTCGGCGGCTTCGGCGAGGCCGATCATCCCGGCCGCGACGATGTCGTCCCGCGAGATCCAGTCCGGGCAGCTGCGCGCGATGCGCAGCGAGATCCGGCGCGCGATCTCGACGTGCTCGGTGATGAGCTTGTCGCGGTCACGGGTGTTCGGCTTGAGTTGTTGAGCATAGGCCTTCATCGAGAGACTCCTTGCGCGCGAGCGCGCCACCACGTCGCCGGTTGGCTCGCGAGCGAGCCGAGTGCTTTGGCAAGTTGACGAATCGCACGCGCGGCGGGGGACTCCGGCGCGTGGACGAGCAGAGGGACACCGACCTGCGCGGCTTCCGCGACCGCCGGATCCGAGGGGATCGGCGGCAGCACGGTGAGCTCGAGATCGAGGAAGCGGTGGACGAGCGCGGACAGCCGCGCGGTGACTTCATCGGCGTGGGCGCGCGACAGCACGCGATTCGGGACCAGGTACGCGTGCTTCATGCCCTGCTCGACGGACAGCACCTTCAGGCACGCGTAGGCGTCCGCGATCGACAGCGGCTCGGGGTTGACGACGACGACCGCATCCGAGGCCGCGCCGGCGAACATGGTCTGGACCTGACCGATGCCGGCCGCGATGTCGACGACCAGCGTGTCGAACTGGTTCGCGAGCGATTCGACCAGGCCCATGATCTTCTCGAGGCCGGCGGGGCCGAGCGTCGACAGCAGATAGGAGCCGTTGAGCGCGGGCAGCAGCTCGATGCCGTGCGCTTGCACGAGCACGTCTTGCAGGTCGGCGCCGCCGAGCGCGTCGAGCAGGCTCTTCTCCGGCGCGACGCCCAGCAGCAAGTTCAGGTCGGCCATGCCGAGGTCGGTGTCGACCATCAGGGTCTTCGCGCCCATCTGCGCGTACGCGACCGCGAGGTTGACGGCGATGGTGCTCTTGCCGATGCCACCCTTGCCGCCGGTCACCGCGAACGCACGGCGCCGCTTGGCGATGGTGTCTTCGGGCTGCTGCTTGCCGCCGCGGAGGACGCGAAGTGTGTGTGCCTGGTCGGACATGGTCGGTGCTCAGGCGGCCTGGGTGCGAGTACGTGCGAGACCCGCGGTCGCGAGCTCGTGGACGCGAGCCGTCGTCGGCTCTTCGAGGTCTTCGGGGACAGCTTGGCCGGTGGTCACCCACGTGATAGGTAGCGAAAGTCGTGCCGGAGCCCGCGCGAGCTCCGGTGCCTCCTCGACCTCGTCGAGCTTCGTGAACAGCAGGCGCGTCGGGTTGAGCGCGCAGTAGCGGTTCGCGAGATCTTCGATAACTGTCGCGGTACTAGCCGCGGCGACGACGAGGTGGGTCTCGATCGCGGGGAGGTGCGCGACCGCGGCCGCGAGCTCCTTGATCGCACCTACATCGCGCGGCGACCGGCCGGCGGTGTCGATCAGCGTCAAATCATCCTCGTCGTCGATCAGCCGCGTCAAATCTCCCGGCGTCTCGCAGACCCGGAGCGGCACGCCGATCAGCTCGGCGAACGTGCGGATCTGGTCGACGCCGCCGACCCGGTAGTTGTCGAGCGTGATCAGCGAGACCCGCTTGCCCTCGATCAGCGCGGCGCGAGCGGCGAGCTTGGCGATGGTGGTGGTCTTGCCCACACCCGTCGGTCCGACGAGCATCACCGCGCGTGCGGTGCTCGGCGCGGTCAGCGAGGCCACGAACGGTGCCTGCGTCGAGGCGCGGGCGCGGCCGGGGCCGGGGCCGGGGCCCGATGCAGCCACAGTCGCCGCCGCGGGCGCGCCGGGCGGGGGCGAAAGCCGGTCTTCGATCAGCTTGCGGAGCGCTGCGACCTCGTTGCGGATCTCGTTGTTGGCGCGGCTGTCGGCGCTGGCGGCGCGGACGAGCGCGCGCAGCGACTTGAGCTCGCCGCGCAGCGGGCTGAGCGCGCGCTCGATCTCGAGCTCGGCGCTCAGGGGAGCGGGAGCCGGGCTGGAGCTCTGCGCCGCATACGCGGGCAGGCCGCGGCTTGGACCCTTGCGATCCTCGTCGGTATCGTCGTCGATCGCCGCGGAGATCTCGCACGCCGTGCCGAGCAGGCCGCGGCGGATCTGGCGCGTCGACACGATGACCGCCTGGTCGCCGAGCTCGGCCTTCACCTTCGCGACGGCCTCGCGCATGCTGCTGCCTTCGAACTTCATGATCTTCATGCGGCCTCTTGTGCGGAGATGACCCCGCGGGTGACGAACGGGACGGTCGGATCGACTTCGCGGTAGCTAAGAACGGTGAGCCCGGGCGCGTGGCGCTGGGCGATGCCCGCGACGGTGCGGCGGAGGTCGGGTGCGACGACGAGCAGCGGCGGCTCGTCGCGCATCGCGAGATCCTTCGCGCGGTTCGCGAGGTCTTCGGTGAGCTTGGTGAGCGAGCGCGTGTGCTTGACGCCGCCCTCGCGCAGCATCTGCTCGACGCGCGGGTCGAGCACGAGTGGGCGCAGCGCGCCATCGGCGGCGAGCTGGCCGCGGGTCAGGCGGCGTGCGAGGCGCTGGCGGACCATCTCGACGAGGTCATCGGCGTTCTTGGTCGCCGGCGCGTGGTCGGCGAGCGCCTCGAGGATCGTGCGCAGGTCGCGGATCGAGACGCCCTCGGCGAGCAGCTTGCGCAGGACCTGGATCACGGTGCCCATCGGCAACAGCGTCGGGATCAGCTCCTCGACGACCTTCGCGTTCTGCTTGCCCGCGACATCGAGCAGGTCTTGCAGCTCGCGGCGGCCGAGTAGATCGTGCGCGTTGCGGCGGATCAGCTCGGTGAGATGGGTCGCGATCACCGCGGCCGCGTCGACGACGGTGCAACCGGCGGCCTCGGCGCGGGCGCGCTCCGAAGGCTGGAGCCACTTGGCGGGCAGCCCGAACGTCGGCTCGACGGTGGCCTCGCCGGGCAGCGCGCGGGTCGCGGTGCCGCTGGGGTCGATCGCGAGGACGCGGTGCACGAACACCTCGGACTCGGCGATCGTGACGCCCGAGAGCAGCACGCGGTACGCGCCGGGGCGCATGCGCAGATCGTCGCGGATGTGGACGGCCGGCACGATGATGCCGAGCTCGCCGGCGAGCTGCTTGCGCAGCGACGCGATCCGCTTGAGGAGGTCGCCGCCGCGCGTGGCATCGACCATGTTCAACAGGTCGAGACCGACCTCGAGCGAGAGCATCTCGACGGGCAGCGCGGCCTCGATCTCGCTGCGCTGAGACTTCTCGTCAGGAGTTCGCCCGGGCTCGGCGGCGTTGGCGAGCGGACGCGAGGGGTCGGAGGCATCAGGGGTGGCCGCCGAATCCTTCGCACGCGTCGACGCCCAGGCGGCAACGCCGCCGAGCCCGAGGAACAAGAGGTGGGGCATGCCGGGCAACAGCCCGATCGTGCCGAGCAGCGCGCCGGTGATGATCAGCGGGCGCTTGCGCGCGAACATCTGACCCGACAGCGCCTGGCCGAGCTGGGCGTCGTCGCCGCGGGTCGCGAGCAGCGCCGAACCGGTGGACACGAGCAGCGCGGGGATCTGAGCGACGAGACCGTCACCGATCGACAGCACCGTGTAGGTCTGCGCCGCGTGGCCGAACGACATGCCCTTCTGGGCGACACCGATGATGATGCCGGCGACGATGTTGACGGCGAGCACCAGCAGGCCCGCGATCGCGTCGCCGCGCACGAACTTCGAGGCACCGTCCATCGCGCCGTGGAAGTCGGCTTCGCGCTGGACGCTGCGGCGGCGCTCGCGCGCATCTTTCTCGTTGATCAGGCCGGCGCCGAGATCGGCGTCGATCGCCATCTGCTTGCCGGGCATCGAGTCCAACGTGAACCGCGCCGAGACCTCCGAGATCCGCTCGGCGCCCTTGGTGATCACCACGAAGTTGACGATCACGAGGATCAGGAAGATCACCGCACCGACCACGAAGTTGCCGCGGATCACGAAGTGGCCGAACGCGGCGATCACCGCGCCGGCCGCGTGCTCGTCGTTACCGGTCAGGATCAGCCGGGTCGAGGCGACGTTGAGCGACAGCCGGAACAGGGTCACGAACAGCAGCAGCGACGGGAACGACGTGAAGTCGGTCGGCTTCTCGACGTAGAACGCGACCAGGAAGGTCAGCGCCGACACGCACAGCGACACGCCGATCAGCAGGTCGAACAGGATCGACGGCAGCGGTGCCATCGCGATCGCGAGGATGCCGACCAGCGCGGCGGCCATCACGAAGTGGCCCTTGCCGGTGTTCTTCACGCGCGCGCTCCGTTCTTGATCCGGTAGACGAACGCGAGGACTTCAGCGACCGCGCGATAGAGGTTCGCCGGGACGGGCTTGCCTTCCTTGACGAGCTTGTAGAGCGCGCGGGTCAGCGGTGGGCGAGCGAGCACCGGCACGCCGTGCTGGCGCGCGACTTCGCGGATCTTCTCGGCGGCTTCGTCGATGCCCTTGGCCACCACGACCGGCGCGGCGTGGGCCTTGTCGTCGTACTTGAGCGCGACCGCGTAGTGAGTCGGGTTGACGATCACGACATCGGCCTTCGCGACCGCGGCCGACATCCGGCGCTTCGCGAGCTCCTTCATCTTCTGGCGGCGGCGGCCCTTGATCTGGGGATCGCCTTCCTGGTCCTTGTGCTCGCGGCGGAGCTCGTCGGTCGACATCTTCATCTGCGCGCTCAGCTTCCGCTTCGCGAGGACGTAATCGATCGCCGCGGTCGCGGAGAGCACGCCGATCACGAGCCGGAGCACGTGTGCGATCGTCGTGCTCATCAACCCGCTCAGCGCGTAGACCGAATTCGGGCGGGCGGCGGCGGTGCCGACCACCGCGAGCGCGACGACGGTGCCGACCAGCACGAGCTTCGTCGCGGCGCTGCCGGTGCGGCGGACGACGGCACCGATCCCGAACACGTTCTTCGCGTTCGCGAGCGGATTGAGGCGGTTGAGATCGAGCTTGATCCCCTTCCACGCGGGCGGCCAGCCGAGCTGGACGAAGATCGCGACGACCGCGCCGACCACCGCGCCGATCAGCGCGGGGAACGCGGCCGTCATGAACGCGGCGAGCGCCTGATGCGGCAGGCTGGCGTGGGCGCCGCCATCGGCGGCCATCGCGGCGTTGCGGGTCAACGAGCGGAGGGCATCGAAGCTGGTCGCGCCGTACGCGACGAGCACGAGCGCGCCCCCGGCAAAGGCCGCCGCCGAGACCACATCGCGCGACAGCGCGATGTCACCGCGCTTGCGGAACTCGCGGATCCGCTTCGGCGTCGGCTTGTGCGTCTTCTGCGGGTCGGCCACGGGCGCGGTATCAGCAACCGCTATGCCCGCGCTAACTGCCTGACTTCGTTCCTGTTGGGATCATCGCTGTCGGCAGCACTGACGCCCGCGCCAATTGTTGAGGGGCCTTGCGCCGTTTTTCAGGGGTAAACAAATACTCCCAGGGGTCGAACTACAGCGGTTCGATCGTGTAGTTCAGGGTCGTACCCGTGCCACTGCACAGGATGTAGTGGGTGCGCAGGACCAGCGCCGAGACCATCGGCACGTCGCAGTCGGCGACCACCTGGGTGGCGGTGCCGTCGTTGTTCGAGGCCTTGATGTCGAGGTCGACGTTCGCGTCGAGCATCACGGTGTACGGCCCCGCGAACGTCGCGTTGTAGCTCATCGGGTTGACCGAGGTCGTCGTGACGACGGCGCCGGCGACGGAGACCTCGGCAAACAGGTTGGGCGAGCCGTCCTCGCCCGCGTTCCACGGCATGCCGTCGGGGCGCAGCGGGGGCGCGGTGACCGACAGCTGCGTGATCGCGTACGCGTGCGGGAACGCCGGCTGGCAGGTCGTGCCGATGCACACGGTGTCGCCGGTGCAGGTATCGGTCGACGCGACCGTGCAGGTCGGCGTGGTGGTGCCGTCGTCGACGCTACAACCCGTAGTGGCGGCGAGCACGAGCGCGAGGAGGACAAGGCGCATCACCGGCGAGCATAGCTCACCACCCGCTCAGGGCGCGAGCACGTGGACCGCGTCGTGCGCCACAGCCATCGCACCGCTGACGAAGCCGCCCGCGCTCGCCACGAGCAGCGCGATGCCGATCAACAGCACCGCCGACAGCGCGATCGAGAACACGTTCATGGCCGGGGCGGCGCGGTTCATCACCGCGAGGCCGAGGTTGCCGATGACCGCGGCGAGGATGATCGGTGCGGCGAGCGAGAGTCCCCAGCCGAACGACGCCGTGCCCTGGCGGATCAGCTCGGTCGTACCGCCGAGCATGCCGAGCCCGGTGGTCGGGGTCGCCACGCTGCGGACGATCGCCTCGAGGCCGTGCGCGGCGAGGAACGCGAGGCTGCCGAGCGTCGAGCACAACGTGCGCAGCACGCCGGCGTTCTCGCCGGCGTGGACGTCGTACTCCGATGCGAAGCCGAGGCCGAGCGCCATGCCCATGAGCTGGCCGGCGTTCGCGAGCCGCGCCATCACGAACCGCGCGGTCAGGCCGGTGACGATGCCTGCGCCGAGCTCGGTGAGCGCGGTCGCGGGCAGGGTGTCGAGGTCGACGCCCGGGCGATTCGCGGCGAGCGCGATCGCGACCGCGACGCAGAACACCAGGCGGGCGCGCACCGGGACGCCGCTGTCGCCGATCACCGGCGCCGTCAACGCGATCGCGCCGACGCGCATCAGCGCGACGAGGAACGCGCCGACCTCGGGTGCGGTCAGGTTCACGGGTGGCTCACTGTGGGCCCGGGTGGACGCCGAGGTCGCTGGGACCGACATGCGGCTGGGCGATGCTCGTCGACGTGATCGACTGCACGGCGAAGTGCCCGAGCTTGTCGAGCATCCAGTGGCCCGCGAGTGCGAGCACGACGAGCGCGACGCCGAGCTTGGGCACGAACGTCAGCGCCGATTCCTGCAGCTGCGTGGCGGTCTGGATCACCGCGATGGCGAGCCCGACGGTGAGGCCGATCACCAGGAACGGTGCGGACACCTGAGCGGCGACGGTCAGCGCGGTGCGCCAGAGATCGAGGAGCGCGTCTTCAGTCATGGGGTCACCCGCGCACGCCGCGCAGCAGCGATTCGACGACGAGGTGCCAGCCGTCGATCATCACGAACACGAGCAGCTTCGCGGGCAGCGCGACGACACTCGGGGGCACCATCACCATGCCGAGCGAGGTCAGGACGGTCGCGGCGACCAGGTCGATCACGAGGAACGGCAACAGGATCGTGAGCCCGATCTTGAACGCCATCCGCAGCTCCGAAAGGATGAACGCGGGGATCAGCGCGCGCAGCGGGACCTCGTCCATGGTCGCGGGGCGCGCCGACTTCGAGACCTCGAGGAACAGCTGCAGGTCGGTATCGGCGGTGTGCGCGATCAGGAACGTGCGCAGCGGGGGGAGCGCCTGGTCGATCGCCTGCTTCTCGTCGATCTGGCCCGCGAAGTACGCCTTGCCTCCCTTGTCGTACATGTCCATCGCGACGGGCGCGGACACGAAGATCGTCATGAACAGCGAGAGGCCGACGAGGACCTGGTTCGGCGGTGCCGAGGGCGTGCCGAGGCCGGTACGGACGAACCCGAGCACGACGACGAAGCGGACGAAGCTGGTGCAGGACAGGATGATCGCCGGCAGCAGCGTGACGACGGTGAGCAGGACGACCATGCCGATCGGCCCGGCCGAGCCCGCGCTCTGCTGGAGGTGCTGCGGGTCGAGCCCGAGCTGGCCGAGCGGGGTCACCGGCGACCGCCGGTCGCGGTCAGGATTTCCTTGGCCCACTCGAGGTCGGCCTCTTCGTCATCGGTCGCGACGTCCTCGTGGACGGCGAGCGAAGGCATCGTGCCGGCGCGAGCCTGCAGCGGGCCCGAGGTCCGCGCGCGCAGCTTCAGGATGCCGCTGACCGCGGAGCTCGGGATCGGTGCGGGCTCGGCGGCTTCGGTCTCGGCCGCGAGCTCCTGCTGGAAGCTGGTCATGCTACGGCGGCTGGTGCGGGGCTGTTCGAGCGACGTCGCGCGCGGCAGCTCGCTCGTGGCCTTGGGCCACTGTCCGAGCATCTGGACCTTCTGCTGGGTGACGGCGACCAGCATCTCCCGGCCACCCGCCGACAACCACACCACCTTCGACTTGTTGCCGAGGGTGCGCTGCGCGACCACATCGATCGTCGAGGTCGCGGTGACGTCCTTCTTCTTCTTCTTGAGCACGTAGCCGCAGGCGAGCAGCGTGACGAGCGCGCCGAACGCGTAGAGGCCGGGCGAGGTCGCGAGGCTGTCTTTCTCGACGGGCACGGGCCGGGTGTCGGCGGCGGGCGCCGGCTGGGGTGCGGCGAGCGGCGCGGCCGGGGCCGCGAGGGCCGGGGCCGGGGGCGCCTCGAGCTTCGCCACGGGCTTCGCGGCGGGGTTCGCGACGATCGGCGACGCGGACGCAGCCTCGGGCTTGGTGGTGGTCGCAGCAGGCTTGGCCGCGGTGTCGATCGCCGCGTGGCGCGGGAACACGAGGTGCAGATCGGCACCGACCTGGGTCGCCCTCGCGAGCCCGGCGAGCTCCTTGACCTCGGGGCGCTCGAGCTTGGTCTTCACGCTCAACACCCGGTGCGAGCTGCCATCGAACTCGACGAGCATCACGGTGCCGTCGACCATCCGCTCGCGGCTCGCGACCGGCTGGCCGCTCACGGGGACCTCGAGGCGCTCGCGCACCGACGAGATCGGCGTGCCCTTCATCTCGACGTTGTGCGCGATCACCTCGACGGAGTCGCCGTGATCGGCGACCTCGAAGCTGACCGCCGCCGGCTGGGCGTAGGCGAGCGCCGGAGCGGCGAGGACCACGAGTGCGAGCAGGCCGCGCATCTCACGCGTCCTTTCCGTTGACCAGCTCGATGATGCGGATGCCACAGCGCTCGCCGATCGCGATCGCTTCGGCGCGCGCGACGAGGCGGCTGTTGACGCGGACGTCGAGCGGCGCGCCGGTCGCCTTGTCGAGCGTGATGATCGAGCCCGGCCCGAGGCGCGAGGCGAGCTCGCTGATATTGAGGCGCGCGCGGCCGAGCTCGATCGTCACGTCGAGCGGCACGTCGTGGAGCAGCGTCTCGAGAGCTTGTGGGTCGAAGTTGGTCTCTGCGTCATCGCTCATGACTGGGTTCCTTGGCCGTGCACGACGGAGATGATCTGGACAGCAAGCACGCCGCGACATACGACGGGCTTGGCCCAGGCCTTGAGGACGCCCGCGACGTACACGGGTACGCGCGAGTCGACGAAGTTGGGGAGGACGTGGGTCGAGCCGCGCTCGAGCGAGCGGATCTTGCCGAGCGACATGCGTAGCGTGCCGAGCTCGGCGACGATCTCGACGGGGACGTGCGACAGCGCGCTGGCGACCGACTGGGCCTTGGCCTGGATCGCGGCGAGCGCGGCCTGCTTGGGCACGAGCGCCTCGGGGCGCGCGTAGATCTGGACGCGGCCGGCGACGGCGCCCGCGAACGCGAGCGTTACCCGCACGGTGGTGCGGGCCTCGATCAGGCGCTGCACGATCGTGAGGTCACCCGACGCAACGAGCTCGTGGTCATAGATCTCCTGCCACGACGGGCCGAGGCTCTCGAACAGCGTGCGGCCGACCGGCTGGAACAGGCGCAGCGAGATCGCCGAGGGCGTCCGCGTGGTCTCCGATTCGGGCGCGCTCGCGCCGCAGCGCTTCGCCGCGGCGATGTCGATCACCGGTCCTTGCACCGCGAACACGAGCTCGGCGGTGCCGCAGGTACCGCCCGCGATCCACGCGCCGCGCAGCTCTTCTTTGGCCTGCTGGCCGTCGATGGTCTCGGCGCCGACGACGTCGAGCTGCCACGTGCCGGGGAGGTAGTTGCGCAGCGCTTTGGAGGCGCGGCGAACCCAGCGATTCATCACGGTCATCAGCAGCGGGCGTGCGGCCTCGGCGCTGCGATCGTCGGCGATCAGCGCGAGCCGCGTGGGCTCGACATCCGGATCGAACCCGCTCGCCCGTCTCGGGGCGGTCTCTCGAATGGCGTTTTGAATCGCCTCGAGCTCGGCCGGGTCCAGTAGCGAATCACTCACGTCCCGGCGTAGTGCAGCCAGCGTGCCTGGCTAACTCGGCGACTTCATTCGGCGGGTTTCGCCGGTGTCGCCAAGCTTGGCGCTACTGCTTGAGGTTCGAGACGGTCTGCAGCATCTGATCGGCGGTCGTCACGGTCTTGGAGTTCGCCTCGAACGCGCGCTGGTACGCGATCAGCGTGACGAGCTCGTTCGACAGGTCGACGTTCGAGCCTTCGAGGCTGCCCGCGGCGATCGAGCCGCGGTTGCCGCTGCCGGCCACGTCGACGAGCGGCTGGCCCGAGTCGGCGCTCTCCGCGTACAGGTTGTCGCCCGCACGCGTCAGGCCCTCCTCGTTCTGGAACGACGCGATCGCGACCTGGGCGATCTTCGCGGAGTCGCCGTTGTCGAACGTGCCCGTGATCGAGCCGTCGCTATTGACGTTGACATCGGTGAGCTTGCCCGAGGCACGGCCGTCGATGTCGGTGCTCCCGATCGACGAGGTCGCGGCATATTGCGTCGTGCCGGCCAGGCCGGTGCCGCCGCTGGCGATGTCGTCGCCGAAGTTGAACGCGACCGCCTGGTTGGGCGCGGCGTTGAGCCAGTTCGCGCTCGAGGCCGTCGTCGCCTGCGACTGCAGCGCGCCCGAGGTGTTGAACGCCATCGTGCCCGAGGCGATCTCGGTCGCCGTGCCCGGGGTGCCGCCGGTGAGGCCGCCGCCGTCGGTGGTCGCGTGCCACTCCCAGTTGCCGGCGCCGTCGTTGCGGAACGACACCGCCACCTGATGGGCGTTGCCGAGCGAGTCGTACTGGGTCATCGAGGTCGTGTAGTTCGCGGTGGTCGACGGGTTCGCCGGATCCCACGGCAGCGCCGGGGTGGTCGAGCTCGAGTCGAGGTTGAGCGTCATCTTCGCGTTGCCGGTCGGCACCGCGGGGCTCTGGCGCGTCGACAGGTCGAGGTCGCCCGGCGTGGTGCTGCGCACGCCGCTCGGGTCGATCGTGTAGCCCTGCAGGCGCATGCCGCCGGGGTTGACCACGTAGCCGGTGCTGTCGAGGCTGAACTGGCCGTTGCGCGTGTAGTAGTTCGCGGTCTTGCCGTCGTACTGGCCCTTGACCTCGAACAGCCCGTGGCCGTTGATCGCCATGTCGAGCGGGTTGCCGGTCGCCGTGATCTGACCCTGCTCGAACAGCGTCTGGGTCTGGCCGAGGCGGACTCCGCCACCGGCGCGCTGGCCATCGATCACGCCGCCGAGCATGTCGGAGAACACGGCGCGCTCGCGCTTGAACCCGACGGTCGACGCGTTCGCGATGTTGTCGCCGACGACGCTGATCGCGTCGCCGTGTGCGGTGATGCCGTTGACGCCGATGTAGAGGCTGTTGAAGATGCTCACGGGTTTGCTCCGGTAGAAGTGTTGGACGCGGTGCCTGCCGCGGAGGCGTTGATCGCGGTGGTGAGGGTGTCGGTGGTGTTGGTCGCGCCGATCGAGGTGATGCTGCTCGGCGAGATCGTGATGCCGTCCATCTTGAGGCGCGAGCCGGTGGTGCCGAGCTCGACGCTCGAGATCCGGTCCTGCCATAGCGCGTTGACCGTGCTGGCCGAGCTGCCGCTGTCGACGGAGACCGAGTAGGCGCCCGGCGGGACCATCGCGCCATTGGCGTCCTTGCCGTCCCACTGCACGTTGCCACCGGTCGCGGGGATCGCGATCCGGCGGAGCTCCTTGCCGTTGGCGTCCTTGATCACGATCGAGGCGTTGGTGATCGTGCTCGACGACGACACGTTGATCGGCGGGATCTTTGAAGGATCTTCGACGGTAACGTCGCCGACCGTGGCGCTGCACTGGCGGCCGACCAGGCTCGACAGGCTGGCGTTCGCGGTCGACGCTTCGGTCGCGGTCAGCGCGGACAGCTGCTGGTTGGTCTGCTGCGCCTGCTCGACGCTCGAGAACTGCGCGAGCTGCGCGACCATGTCACTGCCGTCCTTGGGCGACAGCGGATCCTGGTTCTGCAGCTGCGCCATGAACAACTTCAGGAACTCGTCCTTGGTGCCCGAGAGCTGCGTGATGTCCGTACCCGAGGACGGGTTGGTCGAGGTCGTGGAACTGACAGAGTCGATCGCGCTCACGGGTTCTCCTCGAGCGTGAATCGCTCGGTGTTGGCTTTTTTGACGGTCTCTCGCTCGTACTTCGGCTTTTCAGCGTGTTGCTCGCGCGCGAGATCGCGCTGTGCATCGAACTGTGCAAGCTGGAGGCCACGGCCGCGCATCGCATCGTCGAGCGACGCGGCGTTGCGCGCGAGCGAGGCCGCGGTCGAGTCGTCCGTCGCGCGGATCGAGACGTTGACCTCGGAGCCGCGCACCGCGACCGTCATCACGACCCGGCCGTTCGCATCATCGAGCACGAGGTGCGCGTGGTTCTGCGACACCAGCTCGGCCGGCGGCGGTGCGGGGGCGATCGGCGCCGCCGGTTGCACGTCGGGTGTGGCTTCGGGGACGAGGATCGAGGTGGGGGCGAGCTGGAGCGTCGCGCCGGTGGGCGCGGTCGTCGCGTCGCGCGCCGGCAGCTTCTTGTCGGCGAGCTCGGACAGCAGGTCGTGGACCGCTTGCTCGAGCGGCGTGAGGGGGGGCTCGGGCGCGGGCTCCGGAGCCACCGCGACGAGCTGTTGCACGAGACTGTCGGGAGCCGCCGCGGCGAGCTGCGCGGTCGCGTCGGCCGCCGCTCGTGCGGTGGCGGTGGCGGTGGCGGTCGCGGTCGCGGTCGCGGTCGCGGTCGCGTCGGTCGCGAGCGGCGCAGCTTGCACGTCGGCGGTCGCAGCCGCATCGGGCTTGGCGGCGCCGTTCAGCAGCGCGGCGAGGATCTGCGCGAGCGACGTGGGATCGGGTTGGAGCGCCAACGCCGGCGCGGGCGCGCTCGGCACGGCGGCGTCGGCCGGCTTCTTCGCGGGCTTGGCCTTGTCGAGCTGGTGCTTGAAGTCGTGGCGGTCCTGCACCGCCGGCGTCTCGCGCGGCTCGGGCGCCACGGGTTGCTCCGCGGTCTTGATCGCGAGCGCGTTCACTTGCGCCTCGCGTTGACGAGGTCGTCGTGCGCGCCCTGTTCGGCGCGGACCTCGCGTGCCGCGTGGTGGTCCTGCACCATCTCGACCACGCGTTCGGCGGTCTTGAGCTGGCGGATCCGCGAGCGCAGCCGCGCCTCGGCGAGGTTCGCGATCTCGGCGGCGGCGGCGTGCGCGGTCGTCGCGTCGACGATCGCCTCGCGGTGGTGCGCCACCAGGCCGGCCACGTGATCGAGGCCATAGACGTTCGTGATGCCCGTGAGCGTGTCCTCGGCTTCGTCGAGCGTGTCCTCGAGCAGCTGCTCCTGGCTGGACACGTGCGCGGCGGCCGCCGAGGTCTTCGCGGTCGCTTCGCCGTGCTCGGCGGCGGCGAGGTCGCGCAAGCGCGAGCGCAGGTCGCGGACCGAGCGCGCGACGCGAGAGTTGATCGTCATTTGCCCTCCAGGGCGGCGGTGAGGCCGGCGAGCGCGAGCTCGTGCGTCGATGCTTGTTCGGGCGTCTGGCGCGCCCACTCATCGATGCGCACGCCGATCACGAGCGCGTGATCGAGGTCTTTATTGACGCCCACGGTGTACGCACCGAGCGCTTGCAGCTCGTGTGCCTGCTTGCGCTGCGCGAGGGTCTCGCGGGCGCGCGAGGCGAGCTGGGTGGTGGCGGGGCCCGCGACGCGGCGCGCGACGCGCGAGGCCGAGGCGAGCACGTCGATCGCCGGGAAGTGGCCGCGTCCTGCCAGATCGCGCGACAGCACGATGTGGGCATCGAGCAGCGAGCGCGCGGAGTCGGCGATCGGATCCGCGAGGTCATCGCCCTCGACCAGGACCGTATAGAAGGCGGTGATCGAGCCGCCGCCGGCGCGCGGTGCGACGCGCTCGAGCAGGCGCGGCATGTTCGCGAACACGCTCGGCGGATAGCCCTTGGTCGCGGGGGGCTCGCCGAGCGCGAGGCCGATCTCGCGGGTCGCCATCGCGAACCGGGTCAACGAGTCGATCACGAGCAACACGTTCTTGCCGCGGTCGCGGAAGTACTCGGCGATCGCCGTCGCGGCCGAGGCGCCGCGCAAGCGCTCGAGGGGAGAGCGGTCCGCGGTCGCCGCGACGATGATCATCTTGGCGCGGCGCGGCGAGGCCATGAGCTCGACGACCTCTCGACCGCGCTCGCCGATCAGGCCGATCACGATGACGTCGGCCTCGGCCTGGCTCGCGATCTGCTCGACCAGCACGCTCTTGCCGCAACCGGCCCCGGCGAAGATGCCGATGCGCTGGCCGCGGCCGCAGGTCAGCATGCCGTCGATCACGCGCACGCCGGTGTCGAACCGCGTGTCGACGCTGCCGCGCTGGTCGATCGGCAGCGCACCGGCGTCGAGTGGAACCTTGTCGGTGCAGCGCGGCGGCGGGCCGCCGTCCATCGGCACGCCGAACGGATCGACGACGCGGCCGAGCAGCGCGTCGCCGACGGCGACCGAGGCGGTGCGGCCGCACGGGCGCGCGGGCGCACCGGCGGCGATGTTGCGGGCCGGCACCAGTGGAATCGAGAGCAAGGTCGAGCCGCGAAAGCCGACCACCTCGCACGGGATCACCCCGGTCGAGGTCTCGACCTCGAGCACGTCGCCGAGCACCGGCCTGCGGTGCTCGGTCCCAGGTCGCGCCCCGTCCATGATCGGCACGCTGATCTGGACCAGGGTGCCCGCGACCTCGATGACGCGGCCGAGGATCTGCGGCACGAGCCACGCCTTGGTCTTCGCGCGGATCGCGTCGGCGATCGCGGCGTTCACGCGGTCTCCAGCGCGGTCGCGATCGTGTCGCGCAGCTCGCGCAGGCGCTCGGCCCACGCGTGCGAGATGTCGAGCGCCTCGCCGCGGATGGCGAGGTCACCGGGTGCCATCGCCGCGTCGGCTTCGATCGTGATCGGCACCTCGCCGATCGCCGCTTGCAGCGCCGCGACGCCGCCGGGATGGACCTTCGCGACCGCGGCGGTGCCGCCGCGCTCGAGCCAGGCCTTGACGACCGGCGTGAACAGCTCTTGCTTGGGGGCCGTCGCGACCCAGCCTTCGATCGCCGCGATCGCGCACCCGGCGATGGCCTCGGCGGCGGTCGCGAGCTTGGCGTCGCGGGCCGCGATCAGCTGCGCGGCGAGCTTGCCGAGCGTCTCGCGCAGGCCGGCGGTCTCGCGCAGGCCTTCGGCGCGGCCCGCTTCGATCGCCTGGGCACGGGCCTCGGCGAGCGCCGCGGCCTCGCGCGCGGCCGCCTGGTCGTCGGGTGCGGTGGGCTGGGTCTGGACCAACCACGGGGCGGTGACCGGCGGGGTGGCCTGGACGGCGAGCGCCGCCGCGTACGGGCGTGCGTAGGCCGCCAGCACCGCGAACAGCGGCTGGGGCTCGTCGCTCATTCCTCACCTCCGCGGGCCGGCAACGTGATCTTGCCCTCGCCCGCGAGCCGGAGCGTGGCCTCGATGATCTCTTTCTGTGCGGCCTCGACCTCGGACAGCCGCTTCGGCGCCGACGAGCTCATGTCGTCGCGGAGCGTCGCGCCGGCGCGCTGCGACAGCGAGCCGAGCACGTGATCCTTGAGCTCCTGCGTCGCGGTCTGCATCGCCGTGACCAGCGCCTCGGCCTGGACCGCGCGCAGCACGTTCGCGAGCTCGCGACCCTGGATGCGGAGCAGATCCTCGAACGTGAACAGGGCCTCGCGGATCTTCGAGGCGGTCGCCTCGTCGCGCTGGGCGATCACGCCGAGCAGCTCGTCACCTTGTTCGCTCGTCATCTCGTTGACGATCGACGCGCTGAACGCGAGCCCGTCGAACTCGGCGCGGGCATCGCTCGTCGCGAGGCCACCGACCAGCTCGAGCGCGCGGACCAGGCTCTCGGACGCCTCGGTGACCGCGTGCTCGGGGATCTCTTCGAGCATGGAGATCCGCGACGTCAGGTCCGCGGCGATCGGCGGCTCCATCAACGCGAGCACCTTGGAGGCCACCCGCGGTGGCAACTGGGTCAGCACGACGGCCGCGATCTGGGGATGCTCGTCGGCGAGCAGCTGCGCGAGCACGTTGACCCGCGCGGTGCGGAGCTGCTGGAGCGGTTCGGGGTTCGGCGCCTCGATGCCGAGCACCTTCTTCGCACGCTCGGGACCGAACGCGCGGTCCGCGAGCTTGCGCAGATAGGCGGGGCCACCGGCCCGCGCCATCGCGAGCGGGTCGGAGAGGCCGCGCTCGAGATCGTCGAGCACGACCTGGATCAGGTCGCTCTGGACATCGCCGAGGTGCTCGACCGCCTCGCACAGGCGGCGGACGTCGTTGAGCGACATCTTCGACAACACCTGCGAGGCGAGCTCCTCGTCGAGCGACAGCAGCGCGATCGCCGCCTTGCGAGGTCCGGGTAGTGAAGTCGCGGTCACCATTACTTCGTCGCTCCCTTGGCCACGGTCGGCGGGGGCTCCGCCAACCAGCCCGTCAACACACCGGCCGCGCGCTCCACGTCGGAGCGGACGACATCCATCACGCGCTGTTGCGCGGTCTTGCCCGCCGTGAGGCCTGGCTTGTTGGTCGCGGGAGCCAGCGCCTCGGGGTCGTGCTCATCGGCATCGAGCACGCGCTCGAGCTCGCTCACCGGCATCGGCACGGCCAGCTTGCCGCCCTTGAGCACGAGCGCCTGGGTCTTGCTCGCCTTGTTCTTGCCGCGGCTCTTCACGAGCAGGATCACGACGGTGAGGACCACGAGCAGGCCGGCACCGGCGCCGATCGCGACGGGGACCGGCACCGGCAACAGGGCCTTCGGTGCGTCGAACACCGGCGGCGGCTCGATCGGCGCGAACGCCACGGCCTTGAGCTCGAGCGTGTCACCACGGGCGTCATCGATGCCGGCCGTCGTGCGGGCGAGCGCGATCATGTTGTCGAGCTCTTCCTTGGTGCGTGCGACCGGCTTGCCGGTCTTCGCGTCCTTGCCCTCGTCGACGATGATCGCCACGTGGAGCTTCTTGATCGTCTCCTCGGGGTTGACCGTGGTCGTCGTCTTCTTGCTCGGCGCCCAGTTGATCGTCTCCTGGAGATCGCCGCTCGGGGCCGCGGAACCGGCTCCGACCGGGGCCGGGCCGCCCGGCAGGTTGCCCTGGACGCCGGCCACGCCGCCGATCGAGGCGTTGGCCTTGACCGCGTCGGCGCCGTGCACGGTGCGGGTCTCGCTGACCTTCACGCCCGCGTCGTTGGTCAGGCTCTCCTCGAGCGTCTGGATCTTGCGGCGGTCGAAGTCGACGTTGGTCTTGACCACGACGTGACCGGTGCCGACCATGGTCTCGAGCATCGACTGCGTCGCCGAGGTGATGCTCTGCTCGATCGTCACCTGCGAGTCGGAGCTCGACTTCTCGGCGCTCATCTCGCCACGCGGACCGGTCACGACGACCTTCGAGGGGTCCATGTCGTGGCCGACCGTCGCCGCGACCATCGCGCGGATGCCGTTGACCTGCTCGGGCGTGATCTGCTGGCCCGGGCGAGGGATCAACGCGACCGAGGCGCTCGGCACCTCTTCGAGGTCCTTGATCGCGGACTTGTGGCCGAACGTGATGAGGACGCGCGCCGAGCTGACCTGGGTCATCTCGAGGATGCTGCGGGTCAGCTCGTCCTGGATCGCGCGCAGGAACATCACCTGCTGCTGCAGCTCGGTCTGGCCGAGGTTGGTGCCGTTGAACGTGTCCCAGCCCTGCAGGCCGAGCCCGACCGCGCCGATCGCACGGGCTTGCGCGATGTCGGCGTCCTCGACCTCGACCTTGCCGTCGTGCATGCGGGCCTCGATGCCGCGCGACTCGAGCTTCTGAAACAGCGAGGTCGAGTCGCCGGGGCTGAGCGTGTCCATCACCGGCGTCCACGTCTCGGTCTTCTTCATCACCGAGGTGACGGCGACGAACCCGAGGATCCCGACGACCACGAGGATCGCGAGCGAACGGCGGGCCCTGGGCTGGTGGTCCCACAGCTCCTTGAGCTGCTTGAGGACCGTGAAGACCTGGTTCGTGGATTTGGGTGCTTCGGCCATGGCTCGTTACTCAGACCTGCGTGTTCATCAGCTCGTGGTACGCCTCGAGCGCCTTGTTCTTCAGCGTCACCGCGTAGCGCACGGCGATGTTCGCCTTCTCGCTCGCGATGATGACCTCGTGGATGCCGACGCTCGGATCGTGGGCCGCGAACCGATCGGCCTGCGAGGTCGCTTCCTTGTCGAGCTCCTTGGCATCGGTGAGCGCCTTCGAGAAGCTCTCGCCGAGGTTGGTCTCTGGCTTGCCGACCTTGTCGAGCTCCGGCAGCGCCAGGAGCGAGTGGGCGCCTTGGACGCCAGGAGCGCCGTATGCACGATCGATGATGCTCATTTGCCGATCCCCAGGGCCTTCTCGGCCATGCTGACGGCGGTCGACATCGTCGTGATGCCCGCCTCGTACGCGCGCGAAGCGGTGATCATGTCGACCATCTCCTCGACGGGATTGACGTTCGGGTACGCGACGTAGCCCTGCGCGTTCGCCTGCGGATGACCGGGGTCGTACTCGAGGCGGGGCGGGGCGGTGTCCTGCTTGATCGACGCGACCTCGACGCCCTTCACGGCGCCATCGAGCTGGCCTTCGGTGCCGGGGACGTCGATCGACTCGAGCACGACGTCCTTGCGCTTGTACGGGCCGCCACCGGCGGACTGCGTGGTCTGTGCGTTCGCGAGGTTCGACGACGCGACGTTCATGCGGGCGCGCTGGGCCGCGAGGCCGGACGCCGACACCTCCATCGCGGTGAAGAAGTCCATGTTGGTCTCGACTCTGGGCATCAGGTGCCGTCTCCAGCGGCGTAGCGGAGCAACGCGAGCCGGCGCGAGACGAGCTCGGCCGAGGTCGAGTAGCGGGCACGGTTGGCATCGATCTTCGCGAGCTCGCGTTCGAGCTGGACGTGGTTGCCATCCGGAGTCTGGAGCTGCCCCTCGTCGGAGAACTCCTTGGTGTAGGCCTGGCCGGGAGCGGAGCCGATGTGACCCGGCTCGGTGACCGCGAGGACCTGGGCATCGTCGGGCGAGGCCGGGTTCAGGTCGAACGGGCGGTAGCCCGGGGTATCGACGTTGGCCACGTTGCCGGCGAGCACTGCATGGCGCTCGCGATGAAACGTCATCGCGGCTTGCAGCTTGTCGACGGTAGAGAACTCGTTGGCCACGGTAGGCCTCTCAGCAAGTGTCGGGCCGATCTCGGGCCGACCTCCGGATCAATCGCGAAGCCCACTTAGCGCGATGAGGTCGATCGTCGCGCCGGCGCGTCGGCGACCTTGACGCCTGCCGGCGCCGGCCGATCCAGCGGACGTGACCGATTCGATCGCGAGAGCAGTGTTCGGCTTGATGTTCGAGTCGAGCACCGAAGCGCTGTTCATCGCGGATCGCGCGACCGGTCGGGTCGTGTCGGCGAATGTGCGCGTCGCCGAGCTGCTCGCGCGCGACATCGGCGAGGTGCTCGGTCGCCGCGTCGATCAGCTGACGTTCGAGCCCCGCGATCTCACCTACGATGGTTGCTATGAGGAAGTCGCGTTTCGCCGCGGCGATGACTACCCGGTGTTCGTCACGCTCACCGTGTCGCACATCCAGGACGGCGAGCACGGCGACCTCACCGCGTTCGCGGCGCGTGACACGACCGAGCGCCGCATGCTCGAGAACGAGCTGGTCGCGAAGCACTCGGCCCTGTTCGCCGCACACGCGGATCTCGAGGCCGCGTACAAGCAGCTGCGCGAGACCCAGCGCGAGCTCGAGCACCGCAACCGGGAGATCGCGATGCTCGGCTGGCGCGCCGCCGTCGGCGAGCTGGTCGCCGGCATCGCGCACCACCTCAACAACCCCGTGGGCGCGCTGCAGAGCACGACGCGCACCATGACCGACAGGATCGCGAAGCTCCCCGTCGAGCACCGGCCCGAGCTCGACCGGTTGAACTCGCGGATCACCAAGATCGCGCTGCGCGTCGAGTCGAACGTCAACGCGATCATCAAGGCGAGCCGCTCCGCGACCACTGATAGTCCTCCGACCGAGCTGCCGCGCGAGCTCGATTCCGTGATCGAGACGTTGGCCAAACGCCTCGACGACATCCCGACGAAAGATCCGTCATGAAGACCGCCCGAATCCTGATCGTCGACGATGACGACCACGTCCGCGATGCGCTCGTCGACGAGCTCGGCGCGAACTACACCGTCGAAGCCGTCGCCTCCGGGACCGAGGCGTTCGACGCGCTCGCGACCCAGCAGTACGACGTCATCATCTCCGACCTCAAGATGCCGGATCACGATGGCATCGAGGTGCTCGAGTTCGCGCGCGACCACCAGCGCGATGCGGTGCGCGTGTTGCTCACCGGCTATCTCGACGAACGCGCCCAGCGCGCGCTGCTCAGCCCCGATGCGCCCTACAAGGTCGGCAAGCCATGGCACGACGAGATCGAGGTCGTCGTGCGCCGGGGACTCGAGCAACGCGACGTCGCACGCCGGCTGACGGCCTCCGTCGTCGACGCGCTCAGCATGTCGAACTTCGACGACGAGCTCGCGAGCACCGACTCGCCGCTCGAGCTCAGCGAGGCGGTCGTGCGCCGCGCGCTCGCGGTCGAAGGCGTCACCGCGGCCGCGACGGTCGCGCGCTCCGGCGATACCGAGCATCCATTCACGGGCGGCGTCGTGCCGCGCGAGGGCGTGGGCTGGTACGTCGATCTGCCGATCGACGCGGAGGGCGATCTGCGCCTGCGCGCGCGGGGCAGCGGCGACAGCGCCCACCAGCTGGTGTCGTACATGGCGCACCGCGCGCAACGCCGCTGCGGCGTGCTCGAGGCGCGGGTGTCCTCGGTGCCGACCGGCGCGCAGGGCAACCGGATGAACCGACTGATGCGCCAGGCGACGATCGGTGCGCTGACGTCGTCGCTCCTTCACGATCTGGCCTCGACGATGCAGACGCTGACGGTCGCGCTCAACGAGATCCAGATGATCGCCGCGGATGGCGAGACCGCCGGCATGGCCGAGGCCGTCGCCGAGGCGTCGATGGCGGGTGACGAGGCGGTGCAGCTGTTCGTGCAGATGCGCAAGTTCATCCGCGGCGCCGAGGTCACCAACAAGCCGGTGCGCACCAAGAAGCTCGTCGAGCGGGCCGTGCGCCTCGCCGGTGGCTACGTGCGCGAGAAGTGCCGGCTCGACATCGGCGACGTCGTCGACGCGACCGTGATGATCGCGGAGCCGTTGTTCCTCCAGGTGCTCTGCAACCTGCTGCGCAACGCGGCGAACGCCTCGCCGCCGGACGGGGTCGTCGATCTGAAGTGCCGCGTCGTCGGCAACGAGGTCGTGTTCGCGGTGTGCGACGACGGTCCGGGCGTGTCGACCGAGATCGGCGAGATCATGTTCGAGCCGTTCGCGTCCGGTACGCCCGAGGGTACGGGGCTCGGCCTCGCGATCAGCGCGTACGTGATGCAACTCGTGCACGGCCGGCTCAGCTACCGGCGCGAGCCCGGTCGCGGGGCGTGCTTCACCGCGGTGTTGCCGCTGTCAGACACGACCGTGCGGTCGACGCCGTCAACGCCGACGACGCCGCCGCCGACGCCCGACGAGTAGCCCACCCAGGGCGAGCGCGATCGGGAACAACCCTGAAGCCGACCCCACGTTACAGGCGTAATAGCTCGACTTGGCATCGCCGCCATCGTCGGGCGGCAGCATGTCGACCAGGCCTTCACCGATCAGCGGCACGACCGTCGTGCCGCCGTCGAAGTTCGCGTTGAACTCCGCGCTCTTGTCGCCGGCCGAGTGCGGGTCGAGGACCACGAGCCACTGGATCGACTCCGCCGGCATGATCGTGAGGTCCATCGGCTGATCGACGATCGCGAAGTCGGCCGCATCGGTGCCGCTGATGTTGACCGTCGTGATCGTGACCGGCGTGGCGGTGCAGTTCGAGATCTGGACGTGCTGGCCGAGCGAGGTCTGGTCGAGCCGGTTGCCGCCGAGATCCACCATCGGTGGCCCGTTGACGCCGGCGGTCAGGCCGAGCATGTGGAGGTTGATCGTGTGCGGCGGCGCCATCGGGATGTCGGTGACGAGCTGGAACGAGGATACGAGGTCGCCTGCGGTGGTCGGTGCGGCGCTCACGGTGAGCTTCACGGTGTTCGCGGCGGAGCCCTGGACGGTCACGGGCAACGCCGGCGTGGTCAGCGTGAACCCCGAGCCGGCATCGGGCATCGTCACGCTGGTCAGCGCGAACGGGCCTTCGTCGGCCGCGATCAGCGAGAAGTCCTGGTCGTGGGTCTGGCCGATACAGATCGGACCGAGCTCGACGTCGCCGTCGGGAGTGAGCGACAGCGAGGTCGCGACGGCCTTGGCGGCGATCGGCGTGTCGATCGTCTTGCCGTTGTCGTAGGCGATGTGCAGCGTGCCGGCGACGTCGCCCTTGGTCTGGGGGCTAAACGACACGGTCACGGTCGCCTGGCCACCGCTGGCGGCGAGCATCGTGCCGGGAGGTGGCGCGTTGACCATGTCGAAGCCGGTGACCGAGACGGCCTGGATGCTCGTCGCGGCGGCGCCCATGTTCGTGACCGTGATGGTCTGCGACTCGGTATCGCCGGTCCGGATCGTCGGCAGCACCGCCGGGCTCGGCGAGATCGCGAGCGCGCTATCGATCCCGCTGCACGCGAGGGGGATCGTGATCGTCGGATTGGAGCCGTCGTTGCTCGAGATCGAGAGGTTGCCGGCGAGCCCGGCCACCGTGGTGGGGACACAGGTGACGGTGACGCCCTCGCTCGCTCCCGCGCCGAGGCCGTGCGAGCCGGTGTTGCCGGCGACGGTGAACCCCGTGCTCGCGGTGACCGAGTTGATCGTCGCGGCCGAGCCGCCGGAGTTCGTGATCGTGACGCCGACCGCAGTCGAGGCGGTGTTGACCCGCACGCCGCCGAAGTTGATGCTGCCCGGCGCCGCGGTCACGTGGATCGGTGGTGGCGTGCCCGTGCCGTACAGCGTGAGGGTGACGTTGCCGGCGGTGGTCACGGCGGTGACGACGCACGACGTCGACGCGGCGACCGACGGATGGAACACCGCCGTGAACGTGTAATCGTCGTTCGTGCAGATCTGACCGGCCGGGCACACCGTTTGCGGCGTGGTACCGGCGGTCGCGCACGTGGCCTCGCACTCGCGGTCGGCGTAGCCCGGCAACGTCCCCGTGACCGTGTAGTCCGGACAGCTAAAGCTGAGCGCGGTGACCGTGAGGCTCGAGCCGTTGCCGTTCGAACGCACCGCGAATTGCAGCGTGTTCGAGGTCGAACCGACCTGGGTCGCGTTGAACGTGCCGGTGGCTGGCAGCATCGAGGCGGTGCCGGCCAGGGCCTGCTGCGTCCCCGACGTCGCCGCCTGGCACGCTGCGAACCCCAGGGCGATGCAGATAAGACTTCGCACGGCCCGAGAATATCCGGTTTGACAGACGGGGTGGTAACCGCAATCATCCCGCCATGCCCGAGGGGCTCATCGGCACGACCGCCGGCAACTATCGGATCTTGGACAAGATCAGCGATGGCGGCATGGGCAGCGTCTATCGCGCGGAGCACGCGCTGATCGGCCGCATGGTCGCGGTGAAGGTGTTGCTTCCGGAGCTGACGGGCAGCCGCGAGATCGTCAACCGGTTCTTCAACGAGGCCAAGGCGACGACCGCGATCAAGCACCCCGGCATCGTCGAGGTGTTCGACTTCGGCTACCTCGACTCCGGCCCCGCCTACATCGTGATGGAGCTGCTCGAGGGCATGACGCTGGCGCGCCGGATCAAGCTGCGTGGTGCGATGCCGGAGGGTGAAGCGGCGGCGCTGCTACGTGGTGTGTGCAGCGGCCTCGCCGCCGCGCACGACAAGAACATCATCCATCGCGATCTCAAGCCCGATAACTTGTTCCTGGTCCAGGACCTCGATATCCCGAACGCGGAGCGGATCAAGCTGCTCGATTTCGGGATCGCGAAGCTCAACGAAATCGGCTCCGCGCACACCGCGACCAAGACCGGCGCGGTGATGGGCACCCCGACCTATATGTCGCCGGAGCAATGTCGCGGCAGCGGCGATGTCGACGCGCGCGCCGACATCTACTCGCTCGGCTGCATCTTCTACCAGTTGCTGACCGGCCGGCCGCCGTTCGCGAACGAAGGCGCGGGCGAGGTGATCGGCATGCACCTCTACGTCCAACCCGAGCCCCCGTCGCGCCACGTCCTCGGGCTCTCGCCGGATACCGAGGCGCTGGTGATGGCGATGCTCGCGAAGGATCCGAACGGGCGCCCGCAGACCGCGCGCGAGCTCGCGCAGGCGCTGGGCGCGGTCGCGCATGCCCACGGCTGGAATACCGCCTCGGGTGCGGGGTGGTCGGCGGATGGTTCGCAGAGCTTCGTGCCGCAGTCCTACACGCCGAGCTATCTGCCGCCCACCGCGTCGCCGAGCCAGCCCACGACGCTCAGCGGCGCCGCGAGTCAATCGGTCGCTGCGCCGCCGAAGCGCAAGAAGTGGCCGCTCGTCGCGGTCGCGATCACGGTCGTGGGCGTCGGGGTCTCGTTCGGGATCTGGAAAGGCGACCAGGTGACGCCCGCCACGGCGGCGGCGCAGCCGGCGTTGGTCGACAAGCCCGAGGCCAAACCCGAGGCCAAACCCGAGGCCAAACCGGCCGTCGTCGCTACGCCCGCGCCGCCCGCGCCGGCGCTCGCGCCGCCCGAGCCCGCGCCGGCGACCAAGCAACCCGTGATCGCGAAGCAGCGCCCGGCTCGAACCAAGCCCGTCGAAAACAAGCGGGTCGAAAGCCGGCCGAAGGACTCCGAGGACGTCGACCTTCCGGTCGAAACTAAGCTCTAGATGCTCCGCTCGCTCGCTCTCGTCTGTGTCGTTGCGACGGTCGTCGCAGCGCAACCCGCCGACCACAAGGCCAACAAGGTCGACGCGCAGTCCCTGGTGCAGTCCGGCGTCAAGTTGCTCGAGGCCAAGGACTATCTCGGCGCGCTCGCCGTGTTCAAGACGGCCTACGAGCGGTTTCCCAGCACGAAGATCCTGCTCGACATCGGCACGGCGCTCAAATATCTCGATCGCGACCCCGACGCCGCGAACGCGTACCAGCGCTACATCGACGCGAACGACGCCGAGGCCAAGCGCCGCACCGAGCTCCACAAGCTCGTCGACAAGATCGACAAGACGGCGGGTCGCTACGAGATCACGGCGGCGCCCTCCGACGCGACGGTCACGATCGACGACGACGACTGGTTACATGTGGTCCACGGCCAGACCTGGCGCGTGACTCCCGGCCGTCACGCGGTGACCGTCAAGGCGGCTGGCTACGTCCCCAAGACCAAGTCGGTCGAGGTCGCGGCCGGCGAATCGATCGCACTCGAGATCCAGCTCGCGCCGCTCCCGAAGCAGACGCCGACCGTGATCACGATCGTCGAGCCGCGGGCCAAGGTCGTCGCGGTCCCGCGCGACGACGGGCCGCGCTCCCGGTTCGGTGCGCTCGTGCTCGGCCACTTCGACATCCCGCATGGCGGTGCCGCGCTGGTCGGGGTCACCGCCGACGTGACCCGTCGCGTCGAGGCGCGCGCCACCGCGATCCTCGGCCCGAAGATCGGGGCGTATGCGGGCGCCACCTTCTCGTTGCTGACCGATCGCTATCGCCCGTATCTGTCGGCCGGCATACCGGTGTTCTTCTCGTCGGGCGTGCGCTACGGCATCCGGGGCGCCGGGGGCCTCGAGTGGATCGTCAATCGCCACCTCGCGTTCGTGATCGAGGCCGGCGTCGAGCACGAATTCAACCTCGAGATGGGGGTCACCAAGGCCACCGTATTCGTTCCGGCCGCCGGCGTGATCGGCCGGCTGTAGCCCGCGTCGAGAATGCGTGACGAACGCCGCGGGTAGGTGGCGCCGGATCTTGACGAGGGCGTGAATGGATCTACGCTTCGAACGTGGTGATCCGTCGAGCACTGGTCGTCGATGACTATCCGGACACCGCCGAGGTCTTGTCGGCGCTGTTACAGGCGCTCGGCTGCGAGACGCGGTTCGTGCTCAACGGGCGCGATGCGCTGGCGGTCGCGGAGGAGTTCGATCCCGATCTGGTGCTCGTCGATCTCGAGATGCCAGACCTCGATGGCTTCATGCTCGCCTCGGCGCTGCGCGAGCACGAGCTCCGTCATCGGGCGTTGATCGCGGTGAGCGGGTGGGGCGGGATCAACGTCAAGTTCCGCGCGTACTGGGCCGGCTTCGACGATCACGTCGTGAAGCCCGTCGGGATCCAGCAACTGCGTCAGATCGTGGCGCAGTCGTCGCTCTAGCGGTCGGGCGAGCTCGGGGCGAGCTCAGGGCGAGACGACCGTGAGGCCGACCTTCGCGGTCTGATCGAACGCGCTCGCGGTGATCACGACCTGGCCGGGTGCCACGCCCATGACCTTCTGGATGCCTTGATACGGCACCAGCATCACGATGCCGGCCGGATCCACGCTCCACGATGCATCGACCGGAGGCGGATCGGCGGTCATCCCGTCTTCCATGTAGGCCGTGATGAACGTCATCTGACCGGTCGCGATCGAGAACGAGTCTGGCTTCACCATCAGCGTTCCGGGGGGACTGTCGGTTCCGCACGCCAGGACCATCGTCAAGCCAACGAACAGGAGGGAGCGCATCCCCCGATGGTAAGCGTCAACGCTGCCGGGTGGGAGTTTTGGCGCTGTCACGAACTGCCCGAAACCAAAGCCGACCAGAGCCGATCGAGTTGGCATCACGGGTGCTTTACCGGTGTTCGCGATGACCGACTACAGCCGAGAAGTAACGAGCCCGATGGTAGGACAGGCGACCCCGCGCCGGAAGCGGCGCAGCGGCTCGACGTCGCTGCAGTTCGGCGACTACCGGATCCTCGGCATCATTTCGCGCGGCGGGACGAGCGCGGTCTACCTCGGCGCACACGTCGCCACGCACCAGCGCAAGGCGCTCAAGATCCTCGACCCGATCTGGCACACGCACGACGACATCATCGAGCGCATGTTCGAAGAGCATCAGATCGCGGCTGCCGTCTCGCATTGCGGCCTGCTCCAGATCGACAGCGCGGGCCGCGCTCCGGATGGCACGCCGTACCTCGTGATGGAGCTGCTCGATGGAGAAAACCTCGGAGAGCTCGTCGAGCGCGGTCGCGTCGTCACCGGCGCGATCGCCGCGATCGGTGCCCAGGTCGCCGAGGCGGTCAGCGCGATGCACGACCACGAGATCATCCACTGCGACCTCAAGCCCGACAACGTGTTCCTGTTGTACGAGCGCGGCCTCGAGGGCTGGCCGCGGATCAAGGTGATCGACTACGGCGTGTCGCAGCGCGCGAGCACCAAGCACCGCGATGTGATCGCCGGCACGCCGTCGTGCATGGCCCCCGAGCAGTGGCGAGGCGCGCCTACCGCGAAGTCCGATGTCTACGCGCTCGGCTGCCTGTTGTACTGGCTGGTCACCGGCGCGCCCCCGTTTGTCGGACCGCTGCCGCAGCTGATGCTGTCGCACTCGAACCTGCTCCCGATCCGCCCGTCCGAGAAGCGCGAGCTGCCCGCCGAGCTCGAGCGCCTGATCATGCGCTCGCTCGCGAAGGATCCGGCGATGCGCCCCACGATGCGCGAGCTCGCGCGCGACCTCTCCGCGCTCGCCGCACAGTATCCCACCGGGGACGTCTCCCAGCTCCTGGAAGTCGCCGCAGGCTAGACCTCGACGCCGGGGTGTCCCGGTCGAATTGGAACTCGTAATGCTCGGTATCGCAATCGTCTTCGGCGCCATCTGCGGCGGCTTCGCGATGGCCGGTGGCCACTTCGGCGTGCTGATCCAGCCGTCGGAGTTCGTGGTCATCCTCGGCGCCGCGGTCGGCGTGCTGATCGCTTCGTCGCCGGGCCTGATGAAGAAGCGCGTCATGACCGCGCTCAAGTCGGCGATGAAGGATGCGATCCCGAAAAAGCACGACTACCTCGACCTGCTCAAGTGCCAGTACGAGCTGCTCATGCTCGCGCGCCGTCAGGGCGTGCTCGCGCTCGAGGCGCACGCGAACGACCCCGGCAAGTCCGACATCTTCAAGAAGTACCCGGGCCTCGCGACGATCGGGCACTCCCAGCAATTCCTCACCGAGGCGCTGCAGCAGGTGATCAACGGCGTCTCGCCCGACGATCTCGAGTCGTTGCTCGACGCCGAGATCGAGACGCTGAAGTTCGAGGGCCACCTCGCGACCGGCCTGGTCAAGAACATCGGCGACGCGCTGCCGGGCATCGGCATCGTCGCCGCCGTGCTCGGCATCATCGTCACGATGGGTCACATGGACGCGCCGCCCGCGGAGATCGGTCACCACGTCGCCGCCGCGCTCGTCGGCACGTTCCTCGGCATCTTGATGTGTTACGGCGTGCTCCAGCCGCTCGCGAGCAACGCCGAGACCCAGGAGACCCACCTGCTGCGGTTCCTCGCGGTGATCAAGTCCGCGATCGTCGCCTCGGCCCGTGGCGTCGCGCCTCCGACCGCCGTCGAGTTCGGCCGCAAGATGATCTTCTCGGACGAGCGGCCGAGCTTCACCGAGCTCGACAAGGCACTGCAGTCGATCAAGGGCTAACCATGGCCGAGCCGCCGAAACGCAAGATCGTCAAGAAGGTCGATGGCCACGGTCACCACGGTGGCGCGTGGAAGGTCGCCTACGCCGACTTCGTCACCGCGATGATGGCGCTGTTCATGGTGCTGTGGCTGCTCGCGTCCTCGGACGTGCAGACCCGCAAGGAGATCGCGAACTACTTCCGCACCGGCATCATGCCCGAGGGCAGCTTGTCGATGAACCGCGCCGCGCAGATCACGCCCTCGGTGATCGAAGCGGCGCCCAGTCCGCCACCGCCCGGCCAGGCGTCGATCGCCGACGACACCGCGACCACGCTGCGCAACGAGATGGTCCGGCTCGGCACGATCGACGCGACGCTCCAGCAGGTGTTGAAGGGCGTCAACATCACCGTCACTCCCGATGGCGTGCTGATCGAGATCGTCGACCAGGGCAACGGCCTGTTGTTCGACCTGTCGTCATCCAAGCTCAAGGCTCCGTTGATCGAGCTGCTCAGGAAGATGTCGCCGATCCTCGACCGGGTCGACGCGAAGATCGAGATCAACGGCCACACCGACGCGAGCACGTTCGTGAAGGGCAGCCGGGTCTCGAACTGGGACCTCAGCTATCAGCGCGCGGCCGCGAGCCGCGAGATCCTCGTCGGCGCGGGGCTCGACGATCACAAGGTCGCCGGGGTGTTCGCGCGAGGGGCGAGCCAGCCCTACGTCAAGACCAACCCCTACGCCCCGGAGAACCGGCGGATCTCGATCCTCGTCAAGACCGCCAAGAGTGCCGTCAAAACCACGAAGAACCTCGAGCACGACGACGCCGCAAACGTGCTGAAAGACTAGCGCCCGGCCCGGCACGTGGCTCGCAACAGACTCGCTCGTGCGCCTCGCCGTGATGATCTCGATCCTCGCCATGCTCGCCCTCGGAGCTCCAGCTCACGCCGACCCGGCGGCACCGCTGTGGGATGCCGAGCTCCGGCTCGGCTACGGGCTGCAAGTCTCGAGCGGCGACGGCATGACCGCACCGCGCGCGGCACCGCTGACCATCGAGGGGCTCGCGGCGTTCGCGCTCCAGGATGACCCCATGGTCTACGCGTACGCGGGAGGCATCGTCGAGACCCTCGATCGCAGCGCGATCGGCGCCAGCGGCGGTGTGCAGGTCGAGTCCGGACCGATGCGCCTGCGCGGTGGCGCGGTCTATTTCTTCGCGCCGTACACGTTGTTCGGCGCGACCGCGAGCGGCGGCGGCTGCCACCGCATGGCGAAGTCGATGCGCGCGTGCGCCGACCTCGCGTTGACCGAATATTTCGCCGGCACCGATCTCGTACAGGGCCACGCCGCGACCCAGGTCCAGCTCGTGCTCGGGATGGTGTTCGATGGCAACTAAGCTGTTCGCGTTCGTGCTCGCGCTCGTCGTGCTAGGCGGATGCCGCGATGACGTGTGCGCGCGCAAGAGCGACTGCGCGCATGGCCTGACGTGCTCGGCCGAGGGGACCTGCGTGGCGGCGCCGGATGGTGGCCTCTCGGAATCGGCGACGGATGCGGCGACGGAATCGGCGACGGATGCGGCGACGGATGCGGCGATCATCGACGGAGGCATGTGATGCAGCGTGAAGACACCGGCCAGATCTCCAAGTCGATCGACGGGCTGCCGACGCTCCCTGTCGTCGCGTTGCGGCTCGGCGAGGTCATCCACTCGAAGAACGTCAACGTCAATCAGATCGCGGAGCTGCTGAAGGCCGATCCGGCGATCTCGGCCAAGTTGCTGCGGCTCGTCAACTCGCCGTACTTCGGCATCCCGGGGGGCGTCTCTGACGTCGCGCGGGCCATCCCGTTCGTCGGGTTCAATACGCTGTACCAGCTCGTCCTCGGCATCTCGGTGCTCGAGGCGCTGAACGTCCCGGGGGGCGCGCGTTCGCTGTGGATGCACTCGCTCACGGTCGCGACCGCGGCGAAGGAGCTCGCGACCGAGCTGCGTTGCCCCGACGACGGCGCGTGCTTCACGGCCGGGCTGCTCCACGATATGGGCAAGATCGCGCTCGCCAAGATCTCGCCGGACCGGTTCGCGGAGGCGTGCGCGCTGGTGATGGAGCACGGCGTGCCGCAGGATGAAGCCGAGCGCCGCGCGGGGATCGCGCCGCACGATCGGATCGGCGCGCACCTCGCGAAGCAGTGGAGGTTCCCCGCGAACCTCGCGACCCCGATCGAACAGCACCACGACATTCATCAGGCGAAGGTGCGCGACCGGCTCGCGCCGAATCTCAGGACGATCACCGAGATCGTGGCGGCCGCCGACTTCGTCGCGCACGAAGTCGCGAAGGAGCACGACGACATTCCGAACACGATGGGTGCGGACTACGAGGTCGACGAGCTGCTCGAGCGTAACGGCTATACCGGCGCGAAGCTGCAGGGCTTGTGCGATCGGACGTTGAAGGCACTCGAGAAGTCGAAGATGTTCATCTCGCTGATCGAAGGCCCGGAGCTCCGGACCAAAGCCGGCTGAGCCAAGCTCGGCTGGCCGGGGCGCCGTGATCGAGCGAGCGGGGCATATGGGTCCGCTCTGCGGGTCCATGACGCGACGCGTGTCCTACCTCGACGCAGATCGTACCAGAGGCGGATCGCACCGCTCGTACCGATACGCGTGACGTCCTGTCGCAGCCAGATGCAATGCGATTGCGATAGAAGCTCCATCACCAGAACGCCCCGGATGACATCAGCTATCTCCATGATCGAGGCGAACTATCAGCGATTGCCGATCGCGATACTCGAACCTCAGCGCTTGGCACCTACATCAGCGGTGCAGCGTCGACATTGTTTGACATCAAACGATGGCAATCGGTGGTGGTCATCCCACCTCGCGGAACGGAGGCGACCGAACCCGTTTTCTGTCAGGGACCGCGTTCACACCCGAGGCGCGGTTACGCATGTTGTGCACGCCACGATGGCACTGGGCATGAAGTTGCGGCTGACCCATGACGAGACGTCGCTGGTCCATTCGCACAGTGCTGCTCATCTCCATCGCTGCGTGTAATCCGTTCGGCCCGGAGGCCCCCAAGGAGGATCCCGACAAGCCGGACGTCCCCACGGACGTCAGCGCTGCGCTGAACGCGCTGCCCGAGGCCACCGTGCTGCAATGGACCAACGACGGCTTGCCCACGTACATCGTCGGCGAGATGGCCAAGCTCGACAACATGAGCGATGACATGACGCAGGCGCAGACGACGCTCGTCGCCGCGCTGCCGCCGATCTTGAAGCCGTTCCGGCTCACGACGGATCAGCTCGTCGTCAAGCGCCTCACCATCGACGATCAAGGTGATCGCCACTTCCGCTATCAGATGGTTCACGACGGACTGCCGGTGATCGGTGGAGATTTCGTCGTGCACGTCGATGTCAAGGGTGCGATCTACTCGGTCAACGGCTCGGCGCGCGGTGACATCCCGGCCTCGCTCGGCTCGCACGCGATCACCGAGGCCCAGGCGCTGTCGGCGATCCCGCACGACGCCCGCTTCACCGGCCTCACCGCGGCGCCCGCGACGCAGGTGTTCATCGAGACCGCGGACGGTATGTTCCACAAGGCCTACGAGACGGTCGTGTCGGGCATGCGCGGCCACGACCCCGCGTATGACAAGGTCTACGTCGATGTCGACACCGGCACGATCGTCGCGGACTACCCCCAGATCATGTTCGCGGAGAAGCGCACGATCGACTCGGCCAACAACGGGACCAACCTGCCCGGGACGGTCAAGCGCACCGAGGGCCAGGCGGCTTCGACCGACACCGACGTCAATGGCGCGTACGACGGCACCGGCGATGCGTACGAGGGCTACAAGGCGTGGTTCAACCGCGACTCGTTCGACAACGCGGGTGCAGGTCTGACCTCGACGGTCCACTACGATCAGAACTACTGCAACGCGTACTGGAACGGCGGCAATGCCACGACCGGTCAGATGGTCTACGGCGACGGCGATACCTCGCAGGGATGCCAGCCGCTCGCTCGCGCGGTCGACGTCACCGGCCACGAGCTCACGCACGCCGTCACCCAGTACGAGTCGGGGCTCAACTACTCCGGCGAGTCGGGCGGCATGAACGAGTCGATGTCCGACATCTTCGGGTCATGGATCGAAGCATGGGTCGCCGGCGGCAAGAGCGGCACGAACGTCGTGGTCAGCAACGGCACGACCTGGACGATCGGCGAGCAGGTCATCTCCGGCGGCCTGCGTTGGATGTATGACCCGGCGAAGGACGGCTCGTCGGCGGACGTGTGGTCGAGCACGGTCGGGAACCTCGATGTCCACTACAGCTCGGGCGTCGGCAACCTGGCCTTCTACCTGCTCTCGGAGGGTGGCACCCATCCGCGCGGCAAGACCACGACCGTCGTTCCGGGCATCGGCCTCGAGAAGGCGATCCGCATCATGTACAAGGCACAGACCGACATCCTGACGTCGACGTCGAACTACAAGGCGTTGCGCACCGCGATGGAGCAAGCGGCGCTCGCGCTGTACTCGGATACCGAGCGCAACGCGGTCAGCTGCGCGTACGAAGCGGTCAAGGTCACCTCGACCTCGACCTCGTGCGGCACCGGCGGTAACGGCTCGGGGAGTGGCTCGGGCTCGGGGAGTGGCTCGGGGAGTGGCTCGGGGAGTGGCTCGGGCGGCGGCACCGGCACCCTGTCGAACAACGTCCCGGTCACCGGCATCAGCGGCGCGACGAACAGCCAGGAGTTCTGGTCGATGGCCGTGCCGTCGGGACAGAGCACGCTGACCTTCACGATCAGCGGCGGCACCGGCGACGCGGACCTCTACGTCAACGTCGGCAGCAAGCCGACCACGACGACCTACACCTGCCGGCCCTACATCACCGGTAACGCGGAGACCTGCACGATCACCTCGCCCGCGGCGGGCACGTACTGGGTGATGTTGAACGGCTACGCGGCCTACACCGGCGTCACGCTGAAGGGCAGCTATGCCTCCGGCGGCGGCGGCGGCGGTGACCCGTACCTCACGAACGGCAACGGGGTCAGCGTGAGCGGCGCGAAGAGCTCGAACCAGTACTGGCGCGTCAACGTGCCGGGCGGTAGCACGCTGACCGTGAAGATCAGCGGCGGCACCGGCGATGCGGATCTCTACACCCGCGTCGGCCAACGTCCGACGACCTCGACGTACGACTGCCGGCCGTACGTGAACGGCAACACCGAGACGTGCACCAGTCAGCCGACCACGACCGGCGACACGTACGTCATGCTCCGCGGCTACAAGGCGTTCAGCGGCGTGAGCCTCATCGCTACGTACTGACGCAGGTTCCCCAACCACGCGTCGCGCCCTCGGTCGGACACGACCGGGGGCTGCTTATTTTCGGGTACGTTGCGCCATGCTCGAATTTGTCGAAACCGCCGCGGCGCGTGAAGCGAGCGGTGTGCGCATGGTGGTCTCCGCCGTCGTCCCGAGCCCGTGGTCCGAGGCCGCGAAGGGCGTGTTCCGGCTCGCCAAGCTGCCGGTGCTCGCGGTGCGCGCGATGCCGCGCGACCAGGCGCTCGTCGAGTGGACCGGCGTCGATAACGTCCCCGTCGTGCTGCACGGCAAGGAGCCGGCGCGTACGAGCTGGTCGCAGATCGTCGGGCTCGCGGCGCGGCTCGCGCCGGGCACCGTGCTGCCCGCGGATCCGATGGTACGGGCCGAGGCGATGGGGCTGATCGAGCTGATCGCCGGCGAGGATGGCCTCGGCTGGAACGGCCGGCTCGCGATGATCGAAGCGAGCCTGGCCAGCGACGGCGCGCGCGGGTTCGCGCCGCCGGTCGCGGCGTACCTCGCCAAGCGCTATGGCTACAGCGCCGCGATCGCCCAGGGGCTGCGGGCCCGGGTGATGGCGCAGCTCGCGACCCTCGCCGCGCGGTTGGGCGCACGCGCGTACTTCGGCGGCGAGCACCCGAACGCGGTCGACGCGTACCTCGCCACGTTCCTCACGCCGCTGGTCGCGCTGACCGAAGCGGATTGCCCGCGGCTCGCGCCGCCGCTGCGCACCGCGTTCGCCGCCGCGGCCGAGGCGTTTGGCGCGCTCGTCGCGCCGGAGTTGCTCGCGGTGCGTACGCGGATGTTCGCGCACCACCTGCCGTTCCCGATCGAGATCTAGGCAAAGGTCCCGTGGAACGTGATCGGCACGTGATGATCGATCCACACCTTCGCGACCGGCCCGTCGGGGATCCGCGCGACGTCGTAGACCGCGACGAACGCGCGATCGTGCTCGTGGCACAGCGCGAGCAGCGAGCCGTCGACGTAGAGCGGCTCGGTGGCGCGCTGGTGCGCCGGGAGCTCGTGGGCCGTGATCTTGCCGTGCGGGTCGATCGATCCGATCGCGGTGAGCTGGCCGAACGCCGCGAACGCGAGCGCGTGCTCGCGGCCCTTGTCGGCGGCGGCGACCGAGGGGAACTCGCACTCGCGATCGGCGACCTGCTCGGAGCGTAGCGTCTTCGCGCTCAGATCGACCGTCGCGCGGTGATAGCGGCCGGCCGAGAGCGCCGCGCGATCCTTGCCGTGCGCGTAGCCGCCGATCTCGTAGAACGAGTCGAAGCTCGGGTAGCGCGCGTAGTCGATCACGAGCTCGTGGTCGCCACGGGTGAACGCGTTCGCGAAGTGCCACTGGAAGAACGGCTCGGTGGTGAACCTCACGATCTCGCGGGGATTCGCGATCGACATGCAGATCACCTCGGTGCCGAGCTCGGGCTTCCAGGTCACGAGCTTGGCGAAGTCGCCGAGCTGGAGCACCGCACGCGCGATCGAGATCCGGATCGGCGAGACGAAGAACACCAGGTGGGTCTCGGTCGCGATGAAGTCGTGCAGCATGGTCGGACCGGCGAGCTCGATCGCGGCGAGGTGGCGCGGCGCGCCGGCGTCGGGCAGGGCGTAGCAGTGCAGCTTGGTGACCCGGCCGTACTCGAGGCCGAAGTTGTAGGTCGTCGTGTGCGCGGTGACGCGATGCGGGTGCGCCGAGAACGCGCCCGCGATCACGCCGAGATCGCGCTCGGCGATGAAGTCGAGCGTGCGCGGATCGAGCTCGGTGGGCTTACCGCCCTCCATCAATGCGAACAGCCGGTCCTGCCACATCATCACGCTCGTGTTCGCGGTGTTCTTCTGCTTGCCGTGCAGCACGTTCGCGAGCTTGCGGGGCCACGGTGCCGACATCCCGTACAGCAGCTTTCCGGCGGCGCGCTCCTCGGCCAGGCCGAGGGTGTTCGTCACTCGCGAGGCACCCGAGGCCTGACCCCCGTCGAACCGCACCGCGGTGACCGCGCCGTCGCCCTCGAAGGCATGCGAGTAGCTGCGGCCGAACTGGCCGAACTGGCCCGGGCCGTTGCGGTACAGCGTGCCGCGCAGGCTCGCGGGCAGCGTGCCCTCGACGCGGAGCGGCTCGAACGCGTGCTCGCGGCCGAGGTCCTTGGACCACATGTCGAGGACGAGGGTGCCGGCGGTGGCGGCGGCGGGAGTGGTGGGCTGGATCGCTGCGACCATGTGAACATCGTAAACATAAGAACCTTGACGGGCAAGCCCAGAATGTAAACAATGTGAACATTGAGGACCAAGAAGGCGTATCACCACGGGAATCTCCAGGCCGCGCTGGTCGCCGCCGCGCTCAAGGAGATCGCGAACAACGGTCCGGATGCGTTCTCGTTGCGCGGCGTGGCCCGGCGCGCAGGGGTCTCGGCGCCCGCGGTGTATCGCCACTTCGCCGACAAGGACGCGCTGCTCGCGGCGGTCGCCGCGGAGTGTTGGGATCGGATCGTCGCGGCGATGCTCGAGGCGATCGAGGGCGCGCCCGATGATGCGCTCGAGAGGTTTCGGGCGACCGGCATCGCGTACGTCACGTTTGCGGTCGAGCATCCCGAGCACTTCCGCGCGCTGTCGGTGCCCGGCTTGTTCGCGCGGATGCCCGCCGATCGGTTGGCGCGCGCGGACGAATGGGCGGCGGAGCAGCGGGCGTCCCTGCAGCGCGCGGTGGACGCGGGCGAGATCGCGGCGATCTCGCTCGACGACATCATGCTCGCCGCGAGCAGCCTGACTCACGGGGTCGCGACCCAGATCGTCGAGGGCAAGTTCGGCAAGGTCGACGTGGCCCGCGCTCGCGAGCTCGCGATCGCGGCGACCGCGGTGCTCGGCGCCGGGCTGGTGCCGCGCAGCGAGCCCTGGCACGACCCGCGCACCGACGAGCTCGCGGGGCGCCGTCGCCGCTAGCGAAACTCGAGCGCATGATCGGCGAGCCGGCCGTAGCCGAGCATCGCGCGATCGAACGCGTAGTTCTGGTAGAGCCGCCACGGCAGGCGCTCGCCTTGGCGCGGCAGCTCGGGCAGCGAGCGCGTGACGTAGCCCGCGTTGAAGTCGAGCAGCGGGATCTCGCCGACGCTCGGATCCCGGCGCGGCCGGACCTCGTGGAGGTCGCGCGCATCGAGGTAGTTCAGCATCCGGCACACGAACGTGCTCGTGAGGTCGACCTTCAGCGTCCACGAGGCGTTCGTATAGCCGACCGCGAACGCGAAGTTCGGGATTCCGCTGCACATGCAGCCCTTGTAGATCATCACGTCCGCCGGCCGGACCGCCTGGCCGTCGACCTCGAGCGCGGCGCCACCGAATAACTGGAGCTTGAGCCCGGTCGCGGTCACGACGAGGTCGGCGGGCAGCTCCGCGCCGGAGCGCAGCCTCAACCCGGTCGGCGTGAAGGTCTCGATATGATCGGTGACGATCTCGGCCGTGCCGGCGCGCAGCGCCGCGAACAGGTCCGCATCCGGCACGAGGCACAGCCGCTGATCCCACGGGTCGTACGAGGGCGTGAGATGGGGATCCGCGGCGACTCGCTCGCCCGCGAGCTTCGCCGCTCCCGTCACGAGCAGGTGCTTCGCGTGCGCCGGGAACCGCCGCGCGTACGTGAAGAACGCCATGCCGAGCAGCACGTTCTTCCAGCGCGTGATCGAGTATGCCGTTCGCGCCGGCAGCTTCGCGCGCAACCAGTCCGCGATCTTGTCGTGCGACGGCCGGGTCAGGATGTAGGTCGGCGAGCGCTGCAACATCGTGACGTGCGCGGCGCGCTTCGCGAGCTCGGGCACGAGCGTCACCGCGGTCGCACCACTACCGATCACGACGACGCGCTTGTTGGTGTAGTCGAGCCCCTCCGGCCAGTGCTGGGGATGGACGATCTGGCCGGTGAACTGCTCGCGTCCGGGGAGCTCCGGCGTGTAGCCAGCGGCGTAGTCGTAGTAACCGGCGCACACGTAGAGGAAGCTGCACGTCCACGTGCTCGCCGCCTCGACCGTCCACCGTGCGGCGGCGCTCGACCAGCTCGCGCGCGTGACCCGCTCGTTATAGTGAACGTGGCGATCGATGCCGCGCTCCGCGGCGGTCTCGCGGATGTACTCGAGGATCGACGACCCGTCCGCGATCGCCTTCGGGTTCGTCC
>JBDTEH010000359.1:0-8728 GCA_039922635.1 Kofleriaceae bacterium
GGTTCAATGTAAACTTTTTTTATGGCATCAGGATCTGTTTCAGCCAACTCCTCGATTTCCATTCCGCCTCGGGCAGAACCTATCATGACGACCCGCTCTGAACTCCGATCGCGCTGTCCCAGGACGCCAAGAAGCTCATGGTCACGGACGTGGACCGCGGGCGCGAGATGCTGCGCCGGTACCTGGCCGACGGTGTCATCCGGTGCGCCGTTGGAGAGGACGGCCCGTACGCGAGTTGCGATCTCGGCGCGCACATCCTTCTGAGCGACATGCAGGCCCGAAACCGTCGAATCCCTGGGAGCGGTAGCTCTCCCAGGGATTCTCAGGTGTTCGCAAAGAGTAGCGGGGGTAGGATTTGAACCTACGACCTTCGGGTTATGAGCCCGACGAGCTACCAGGCTGCTCCACCCCGCATCAAGTTGTCAGCCCGGTGCTTTTGCCATGACCCCGCGGAGAGGTCAAGCCCTCTCCGCTTGGTTGAAGACGATCAGCGTCTTGTCGGCGATCGACACCCGGGCCGCCTCGAACAGGTGAGCCAGACCAGGCGCTCCCGCCAGTAGGGCGCGGTGACGGGCCCGGTGTCGGCCTCGGCGTGGAGCGCGTCGACCTGGGCGTCGGTCACCGCGCGGACCTTGACCTCGATGCCGAGCGCAGGCGCGGTCTCGAGTAACTCCGTCATCAGGCGCTGGGGCGAGCCGAGCGACCGGCCGGGAAGGCCGCGATCGTCGACATCGAAGATCACGTCGCGGAAGTCGATGGGGACGTCGTAGCCCTCGGCATCGGAGTGACAGAGCAGGTGCGCGTCGAACAGCGCGCCGGCCTCGTCGATCGCGGGGTCGGCGCTCGATCCTCGTCCGCGCCGACCGACGTCAGCGCCTGGTCCTGGCGGAACGAGTACGGGAAGCTGCTGCAGTGCGGGCGCATCCTGGACGTCACGATCGTGGGTTCCTCGTGCGCGGGCAGGCCGTGGTCCTCGAGCAACGCGTTGACGACCTCGATGCTCTCCCGGATCCACGCGGCGCTCTCGGCATCGTGAGCGAGCATGTCGGCCAGAAAGTGGGTGCTGATCGCGAGTCCCATTCGTGCAACATATACGATGGGGGCCGGTGGCCGGCACGCGCGCACGCAATGCCCCTCTCCTGGTCGCGATCGTCGCGGCGGGAGTGGCGATCCTCGTGGTCGCGCTGCACCTGTTCGTCGCGCCGCTGCCCGGCCTCGGCGTGCTCGAAGACCTCACGATCGACGCGCGGTTTCACCTCCGGGGCCCTCGCCCGCCGGCGACCGATCGGGTCGTGATCATCGGCATCGACGACGACACCCGCGCGAAATATCCCGAGCTGATGCAGACCCGGCGCGGCTACGCGGCGCTGGTCCGCGCGCTCACCAAGTACGACGTCAAGGTGATCGCGTTCGACCTGTTCTTCAGCACGCCCGAGACGCTGCTGCCCGAGCCGATCACGGCGAAGGTCCGCGCGCTCGACCTCGCGACGATCCCGGCGGATCCGCTCGCCGCCAAGCTCACCACGATCTTGCGCGAGGTCGCCGACGAGCTCCGCGGCGACGACCAGCTCGCGGACGCGATCGCGGCGGCCCATCGGGTGTTCCTGGGCGCGTTCTTCCGCCCAGGCCACGGCGCCAGCACGCCCGAACCCGCGGCCCTCAAGACCGCGCGGTTCGGCGAGACGGCGGACTCCAACGGCGGCGGCGACCGGCGGCCGATCCACGCGACCACGGTCGACTTCACGCTCGAGGCGATCGGGCGCGGCGCGATCGGCGCGGGCGCGGTCAACGACTTTCGGGATCGCGACGGCGTGCGTCGGCGCGTGCCGCTGGCGATCGAGCTGGGCGACCACGAGTACATGCCGCTGGGTCTCGCGGTCGCGGCCTTCGATCGCCACGCGCAGACGTCTTATGTCGTGGGCGATGATCACCTCGAGCTCGGCGAGGACCGCATCCCGCTGGCCGGCGCGGCCTCGCTCTACCTCGACGTGCTGGGCCGCGGCCAGCTGCCCCGGGTGTCGGCGGCCGCGGTGCTCGATGGTACGGCGCCGGCCTCCGCGCTCCACGACAAGCTCGCATTCGTCGGCCTGACGTTCTCGACCTACGACAAGGTCGCGACCGCGCTCGATCCGATGGCCGATGGCATCGAGCTCCACGCCACGCTCGCCGAGAACCTGCTCTCGGGCCACCTGATCCACCACACCCACAAGCTGGTCACGCTCGCGTGCGCGGTGCTGCTCTGCCTGGTCGTCGTGCTGACCCAGCTGCGCACGATCCGCCGCCGCACCTGGATCCCGCCGGTCGCGGCGCTCGCGCTGGTCGGCGTCTACGTCGCGCTGTGCCAGCTCGCGTTCGCGTCGGGCACGATCGCGAGCCTGACGTTGCCGTCGCTGGCGGCACTGCTCACCGCCGCGGCCGCGACCATCGGCGCGCTCGCGACCGAGGGTCGCGAGAAGGCGCAGCTGCGCGCGATGTTCTCGCGCTACGTCAGCCGCTCGGTGGTCGACCGCATCCTCGCGGATCCGGCGCGCGCGAAGCTGGGCGGCGAGCGCAAGGAGCTCACGGTGCTGTTCTCGGATATCCGCGGGTTCTCGAAGTTCTCCGAGACGATGAAGCCCGAGGAGCTGGCGGCGTTCCTCAACGAGTACCTGACGCCGATGACCGAGCTGGTGCTCGAATCAGGCGGCACGCTCGACAAGTACATCGGCGACGCGGTGATGGCGGTGTGGGCGGCGCCGGTCGACGTGCCCGACCACGCGGCGCGCGCGTGCCGCGTGGCGCTGCGCATGCACGAGGCGCTCGTGATGCTGAACACGAGGTGGAAGCGGGAGGGCAAGCCGGTGATCAAGATCGGCATCGGCCTCAACACGGGCGTGATGGCGGTCGGCAACATGGGCACGGCGCAGCGCTTCGACTACACGGTGCTCGGCGACCAGGTCAATCTGGGCGCCCGGCTCGAGGGCCTCACCAAGGAGTACGGGGTCGCGATCCTCGTCGGCGAGGCGACGATGAAGGCGGCGGGCGCGGCGTTCGTATTTCGGGAGCTCGACCTGGTGCGGGTCAAGGGCCGCGCGAGCGCGGCGCCGGTGTACGAGCTGATCGGCCGCGCGGGCCAGGTCATGCCGGATGCGCGGTTCTCGATCGCGCTGGCGGACTATCGCGCGCGCGACTTCTCGGCGGCGCGCGCGGGGTTCGAGGCGCTCGCGAAGCGGGACAAGGCGGCGGCGGTGATGGCGGACCGCTGCGCGATCCTCGAGCAATCACCACCGCCGTCCAGCTGGGACGGCGTCTATGACCAGCGCGGCAAATGACGCGGCCACGCGCGGCGACTGGCCGGCGTGCCTCGCGGCGCTGCTCGCGGCGTGGCGCGCGACGCCGGCCCCCGAGCTCGCGGCGCTGATCGATCGCGTCGCCGTGCGCTGCGCGGCGGCGGAGTGCGCGCCGACCGCGGCGGCGATCCGGAAGCGGATCGCGAGCGCGAACGATGCGGACGTCACGCCGATCCTCGCGACGATCATGCGCCAGGTGCGGGTGACGCCGAGCGTGATCGGTCACCTCTACGCGCTCGCGCGGCGGCCGCCGGATCCACGGGTCGCGACCGCGCTGGCGCACTTCGTCGATCGCTATCCGTACGCCCACGAGGACGGCGCGCTCGACATCGCGCTGGTCGACGGCTTGGTCGCGATGGGCGATCCGCGCTTTCGCCGGCAGCTGGTCGAGGCCGCGGCCGGCTGGGCGCCGCGACGCGGGCGCAACGTGCGCCGGCGCTCCGCGATCGATCACCTGGTCCAGATCGCGAACGCCCTGCCCGACCGAGCCATCCCGCGCTATGACGACCCGACGATCGCAGCGCTGCTCGAGCGCTCGCGACCGGATACGACGGATCCCGACACGCTGCTCGATGCGATCTACGCCGATCTCGCGAGCGACGCGCCGCGCGCGATCTACGCCGACACGCTGCAAGACGCGGGCGATCCGCGCGGCGAATTCATCACGCTCCAGCTCGCGAACCCGGGGACGCGGCGCGAGTCCCAGCTGTTGCGCGACCACGAGCGCGCCTGGCTCGGCGCGCTCGATCGCCGGGTCCAGAAGTCGGGGCTGGTGTGGCGCCGCGGCTTCGTGGTGGCGGCGCGGCTCGCGGTGCGGAGCACGAGCCAGCTCGCCCCCTCCGAGCGGAGCTGGCAGACGCTCGAGATGCTCGATGTCGGAGAGGCCTGGGGGAAAGCGCTGATGGCGTGGCTCCCGACGCTGCCGCGGCTGCGCCGGGTCTACCGGATCCTGGGCCGTGACCTCGTCACGTTACCGGCGCGGTTGCCGTGGACCCACGTCGGGCTGCGCTACCTGGCCACGACCGCGGCGGCCGAGCTCGCGCGGTTCCCGGCGCTCGAGGAGCTCGATCTCTCCGCGCTGGAGCTGGCCAGCGCGCGCTCGCTGATCGAGGCGATGCTCGACGCGCTGGCCAGCGCGGCCGGGCGTGATCCGGCTCGGGGTGCGCGCCCACGAGACCCCGTTCGTGCCGCGCGGCGTGCCGGTGGTCGAGCTGGTCCCCAGCTTCGAGTTCCCGCCGATCGCGGTGGGGGGGAAGCTGATCGTGCGCGGCGACCGCGCCGAGGCGGTGATCACCGGCACGAAGGTGAAGCTGCACTACGTGCTCGCGCTCGCGCCGGCGTTGCGGCTGACCGCGCTGACGCTGGTGGTCTCCCCGCACGCGGTGATCGATCCGAGCCAGCTCGCGAAGCTGCGCGCGATCGTCCCTACGACCGTGGAAACTCGTCCGGCTTCCACGGCCCGCCTTGCGACTTGATCATCTGCTCGACCTTGCCGCGCAGCTCGTGCGAGCCACCGAGGAACTTGCTCCACTGATCGGCGAGCTGCTTGGACCGGAACAGCGCGCGCATCGCGTTCGGGGTCAGCTCGATCGGCCCCTCGTCGAGCTGCTGCGCCCCGGGCGCGACGGGCAGCCGATCGGTGAGCTCGAGGATGTCCTCCTCGGCGAGCGGGCGCAGCGCGAGCGGGCGACTCCAGGCGTGGGTCCAGCCGTCGGGCGTCGCGACGAGCTCGGTGCCGACCTCGCCGATCGTGTGGTTCGGCATCACGGTGAAGCCGACCGACACGGGCGGCGAGTCCTGATGGATCACGCGTGCCTCCCACGAGCCGGGCAGCTGGGCGACCTGCGCGGGCAGCGCGTACTCCTCGCCGAGCTGCCAGATCGAGCGCCGAGCCTGGGGCTGGAGCGCGTACTTCACGATCTCGTCGGAGGTGTTGACGGCCCACTTGCGCTCGCGGCCGGTGGTGGTCGCGACGACCTTGCCCTCGTGACGCCACTCGACGATCCACGGCAACGCCGGCGTGTCGTTCGACCACCAGCGCAACAGCCACAGCTTGTGCTCGACGAGGCTGACCCGCGTGCCGTGATGACGGAACAGGTGGAGGTTGTGCGTGCCACCCCACTCGGGGACGACCGCGATCCGGAACGGCTCGCCGGCGAAGTGCTGGCCGTTGTACTCGAGCTCGACCGAGTAATCACCGAGCGGCAGCGCCTCGACCTTCTGGTGGATCGTGGTGCCGACCTCGCCCTTGGGAATCGGATAGCGGCCGACCACGTCACTGCCGACCTTGATCACGAACGCGAGGTGGTCCTGCGCGATCAGGTTGCGCTGGAGCGCGACCGTGAGCTCGATGTGGGAGCCGGTCGCCGGATCGTCGGTCCAGCTGATCGCCGGACCGTGGATGAACGGGACCTCGGTGGCCCGGGGCCCATCGACATGCGGACTGGCACATGCGCCGACAACCACCAGCAATCCCAAGAACCGAGTCATGACGCCGGCTTTAACCACGAAATTGGCCGGACCACTACCCCTAAGTTTGTTGTTGTGACCTTCGCTCACATCGCCAAGAGCCGTAACTCCCACGGAGGTCGCGCGAAATCGTCAGCGGTGTAGGCTTCGCTCGTGTCCAAGGTCATCCTGTCATGCGCGCTGACCGGCGCGGTCACCACCAAGAAACACTGCCCGGCGATCCCGTACACGCCGGTCGAGATCGCCGAAGAGGCCAAGCGCGCGTACGACGCCGGCGCAGCGATCGTCCACATCCACGCGCGCAACGACGACGGCTCGCCGACCTGGAGCAAGGACACGTTCGCGAAGATCATGGCGGAGACCAAGGCGCGCTGCCCGGTGTTGATCAACTGGTCGACCGGCGGCGCGGGGCCGATGACCGAGCGCGTCCATCACCTCGCGCTGCGGCCGCACGTCGCCGCCCTCAACATGGGCTCGATGAACTACGCGAAGTGGAACAGCGAGAAGAAGCAGTTCGCGTTCAACTTCGTGTTCGCGAATTCGTTCGACGACATCGTCGCGTTCGCCAAGGCGATGAAGGAGCACAACATCAAGCCCGAGATGGAGTGCTTCGATACCGGCCACACCAACTCGCATCGCGTGCTCGCGGAGCTGGGCTTGATCGCGGCGCCGTTTCACTTCTCCTTCATCATGGGCGTGCTCGGCGGCATCCCGGCGAGCGCGCGCCACCTGGCGTTCCAGGCCGAGCAAGTGCCGGCGGGCTCGCGCTGGAAGGTGATCGGCATCAGCCGCGACCAGTGGCCGCTCGCGATGGCGGCGCTGTCGCTGGGCGGCGATGTCCGCGTCGGGCTCGAGGACAACTTCTACCTGCCGACCGGCGAGATGGCGCGCTCGAACGGCGAGCTGGTCGCGGCCGCGGCCGAGCTCGTCAAGCTGTCGGGGCGCTCGGTCGCCTCGGTCGAGGAGACCAAGCACCTGTTGTGGCCCGACGGTGGCCACAACTAACCCCTTCCTCCGCGAGCTCGACATCGCGCTGGCGCTCGCCCGCGAGGCTGGCGTGATCGCGGTGGAGATCCGCGACGGCGGCGCGCTCGGCGTCGAGCTCAAGCCGGGTGACGAACCGGTGACGCGCGCGGATCGCGCGGCCTCCGAGCTGATCGTCGCGGGGCTGGCGGCGGCGTTTCCGGACGATCCGATCATCAGCGAGGAGTCGCCCGTGCCTCCGGGCGCGCTCGCCGCGCACCGCCATTGGTTCGTCGATCCGATCGACGGCACCAAGGACTTCATCCGCGGCTCGGATGGGTTCTCGGTGATGATCGGCCTGGTCGAGGCGGGCCGCCCGGTGCTCGGGGTCGTACATCAACCGACGGTCGCGCGCACGTTCTACACGACGGCGGGCGGCGCGATGATGGAGCACGAGGGCACGAGCACGCGGCTCGCGGTGTCGAGTGTGCGCGACGTGACCGCGGCGCGCCTGGTCGCCTCGGCGTCGCATCGCAGCGCCGACATCGATCGCGTCAAGTCGACGCTCGGCATCAGCGACGAGCACAACATCGGCTCGGTCGGCGTGAAGCTCGCGCTGATCGCGATGGGCGTGCGCGACCTCTACATCAACCCGCAGCCCAAGACCAAGGCGTGGGATACCTGCGGCCCCGAGGCGATCCTGGTCGCGGCGGGTGGGCGCTTGACCGACCTGTTCGGCGCGCCGATCGAGTACACGGGGGAGCTGCACCATCCGCGCGGCCTGGTCGCCTCCAATGGCCTGATCCACGACGCGGTGATCGCCAAGATCGCGCCGTTGTTCGCCGCCTTGCGATCCTGATACCATTCGGGTCGTGGGGATTTCGCGCGCCGTCGCCGCGGTGGTGATCGCTTCGGCGGCGATCGCACACGCGCAGCCGAAGCCCTCGCCGCAGCAACTCCAGCAGGCGGGCGATCTGGTCAAGAAGGCGATCGCGCGGAGCCAGACCGGGGATCACGTGCTCGCGATCGAGCTCTACGAGCAGGCGTACAACATCATCCCGCAGCCGATCCTGTTGTCGAACATCGGCTCGGAGTACCAGCAGGCGCAGCAGCCGGCGGATGCGGTGAAGTACTTCTGCCAGTACCTGGCGGCGGATCCGGACGGCGCGGGGGTGACGTTCGCGACCACGCAGGTCCGGTCGATGCAGATCACGCTCGGCAACGACGTCGAGGGCCGTGACGTCTGCCACCCAAAGGCGAAGCCGGCACCCGAGCCGCCGCCGCCGACCGAGAGCTTGACCGGCACGAGCTTTGCTCCCACCGGCGGCCCCGCGGCCGAGGAGCCATCGCATCCAGGGCTCGCGTGGGAGATTACCGGCGCAACCGTGATGGTCGCGAGCGCGGTGCCGCTCGTGATCGGCGTGGGCTATTGGTACAAGTCGTACAGCCTCAACAGCCAGATCGTCGGCCACCAGGGGGGCGATCCGTGGCCGACGCAGATCGACGGCATCGCGATCAAGGACTGGCCGACGGAGGGCTTGCGGTTCAATCACGACGCGCGGGTGTTCACGATCCCGGGCGCGATCGGCGTGTTGATCGGCGGCGGCGTCTTGCTGTACGGCATCCACGCCAGCCACGCGAGCCCCGCGGCCGAGCACGCGCGGCTCGTGCCGACCGCGAGCGCGCACGACGCGGGCCTCGCGCTGGTCGGCGCGTTCTAGCGGCGTTCTAGCGGGGACGTACTACAGTTTCACAACTTCGATCGCGCAACCGCGCGAGATCACGCGCCCGTGAATGGGGACGTACTACAGTTTCACAAGTTCGCGACGCGTCCGGCGAGCACCGGCGAGCACCGGCGAGCGCGGACGACGCACGGGTCGGCTCGCGGGAAGCGGACGACTTGTGGACCAGGTGCACGCTCTTTCACCGGCAGCGGGAGACGCGCATCTCGTGCCGACGGCGAGTGC
>JBDTEH010000360.1:0-38855 GCA_039922635.1 Kofleriaceae bacterium
CGCGATGGGCCATCCGCTCGGCGCAACGGGTGCGATGATCCTCGGCACGGTGCTAGATGAACTCGAACGCACCAACAAATCCACTGCTCTGATCACGCTGTGCATCGGCGGCGGCATGGGCATCGCCACGATCATCGAGCGCGTCTGAAACTCTGATATACGTGCCGCAGTGTCCTGGCGGTGCGTAGCGCTCGCGCTGGTCGCCTGCGAGGTCCCGAACCCGGGGCCCGCCGCGGCTCCCACGAGCTGGGCGCTCGTGCCGGCGGTTTCGGCGTGGCCGCTCGGCGCGCTGACCGGACGGATCGGCCGGGGTGTCGCACCGCAACCGGTGACCGCGCGGGGCATCCCCGGTGTGCCGCTCGTCGATCCACAGGTCTGGCAGGTCGATGACGACTCGCCACGCTCCGGCTCCACCGGCGATGCCCCGGCGCTCGCCGTGATCGGCGAGCGCGATCGCTCGACGGTCGAGCTGTTCGACCTCGACGCCGGCCGTGCGGTGTGGCGCACGAGCTGCGGCGGTTCCGTGATCGGGCCGGTCGGCGGCGTCGGCGGCGTCGTGCTGTGCCGCGGCGACGATCAGATCCACGCGCTCTCGCTGGCCGCGGGCACGCCCGTGTGGCAGCACGCCGGGCGGTTCGCGCGCCGCGAGGGCAGGCGGGTCGCGCTGTTCGACCGCGATGGCGTGACGGTGCTCGATGCGACGACCGGCGCCGACGTCGCGCACGTCGCGCTGCCCCCCGGCGATACGTTCGCGGCGAGCTGCGACGGCGAGGTCTACGCGACGACGGCGCGCCACGAGCTCGTGCGGCTCGGCGCGGGGACGTGGGCGACGTCGCTGGTGCCGGCGCGGATCGAGTGCTCCGGCGACGCGCTGCTCGTCGAGACCGGTGGAGCGCTGGTCGCGGTCAGCCGCGCCCTCGGCAGGCCGCTGGGCCGGATCGGTGACGTGCGCGGCGTGTGGCCCGCGCGCGAGGATCCGCACCAGGTCGAGGTCGCGACCTCGTGGGGCGTCGTGCGCGCGTCGCACGATCTGGTCGACCAGACCGTGCTCGATCTGCCGGCGATGGGCCGGTTGCTCGCGGCACACGGCGATCGGCGGCTGGTCCGGCTGACCCCCGGGACCGCGGTGCTGCTCGATCGCCGCGGCGTGCGCGCGTACCTCGCGCTGTCCGAGGCGGGCGTGGCGCTCGGCGACGATCGCGTGCTCGCCGGTGATCGCTACTTCGATCTGCCGCGGCCCTGGCGCGGCCCGCCACCGCGCGCCGGCCTCGCCGCACCGATCACGGTCGCCGCCGAGCTCCGCGATCTGCCGGCGGCGACGCCGCTCGATCTCTCGCATGCCATCGCACTCGACGACGGCGATCCCTCGGTCGATCACGCGATCGTGGCGATGGCGCTGACCGACCACGAGTTGATCGTCGCGACCGAGCGGCGCCTCGTCCACCTCGCATTCTCGCCGCTCGCGTGGCGCACGCCACACCCGCTCCCCGGGGCGCTCACCCAGCTCGCGGCCTCGAACGAGGGCGTCGCCTACGCGACCGCGACCGAGGTCATCCTCGACAACGAGCTCGAGCGCCGCCGGATGCACGCGGATCACCTCGACACTCGCGCGCACGTCACGCTCGCGCGCGGCGGCTCGCGTACGGTCGTGCTCGACGACGACGCGGTGCCGATCGGCGAGCTCGCCACGACCGTGGCGACGGTGACCGACCACGGGCTGGTGATCAGCTACGAGCGCGGCAGGATCGTCGCGCGGCTGCCGCAGGTGTGGATGGTGCCAGAGTGGTCGCTCGCGGTCGACGGCACCGTCGCTTCGCTCGAGCGCGCCGGTGATGGCGTGATCGCGATCCTCGAGGACGGTGACGCGTATCGTGTCGACAGTGCGGGCCACGCGTTCGCGATCGCGGGCCTCGGCCTGGCGTGGCAGGGCCAGCCCGATGTCGTGCTCGGCGGCGGGCCGGGTGGCCCGATCCCCCCGAACCCGATCGTGCCTCCGAGCGTGGCTCCCGAGGTCTTCAAGCCGACGGACCTCCAGGCCGCGCCCGCGATCGCGACGCCGTGGCCCCCGCCGCCGGCGATGCCGGCGAGCTGGCAACTGTCGATCTACGAGCTCGACGGTGGGCTGCGCGCGCGCAACGACTACGCGTTGACCGGACCGGTCACCCCGGCGCTACGGACCACGGGCGCCCCGCTGGTCTACCTCGCCGGGCTCGCCGGGCTCGCCGGCCACGCCGGGCACGACGGGCTCGCCGGGCACGACGGGCTCGCCGGGCACGCCGGGCGCGACGTGCTGGTGATCGACCCGCGCACCGGCGATCCGTTGCGGCGCGTCACGCTACCCGAAGGCGCGCCGGTGTTCTCGACGATCGTCGACGGCAAACCGCTGGTCGGAACGATCCTCGCCGCCCCGCTCCGTGCGGTCATGTTTTAGTGCTACAGATCGAGGATGGCTCTTCCGCTCCGGGCTGCGCTGCGCTCCGCCGGTCGCTTCATGGTCAAGAACCCCACCACGATGCTGAGCATGGCGCGCCACGCGCTGGGCATGCGGATCGCGGTCCCGCTGGATACGCTGCGCTGGTTCATCGCGAACACGCCACCGTCCAAGAAAGCGCCGCAGGACATCACGATCACACCGCGGCCGCCGGCGATCGGGCTCGGCGCGACGATCGATCTGATGGGCACGACCGTGCGGGCCGGAGCTTCGCTCCGGATCGAGCAGATCGAGGTCACCGATCAGAAGTTCAAGGTCACGCTCCGCCTCGGCGACGTCACGATGAAGGTGCTCGGCGAGTCGTTCACGCCGGTCGCCGGCCTGATCAAGAGTGGCGCGCTCGATCTGTCGAAGCCGGGCAACCTGGCCAAGTTCATGCCGAAGAAGCCGGCGGTGCTGGTCGAGGCGCACGACGACGTCATCGTGCTCGACCTGATGCAGAACCCGAAGTTCGCGGAGAACGACAAGATCCGCGGCGTGCTCGGCACGCTCACGCCTGTCGTGCAGGTCTCCGGCATGACCACCGAGGGGGACTTCCTGATCCTGCAGTTGCGCGCGAGCCCGTTCGGGATCCCGCGCGCGCTCAACGCCGCGCGCCAGCTCGCGGCCGGATGAGCAATGGCCGAGGGGATCGCGCTCCTCGCGTCGGATAAAGCCGGTCGCTACGCCGAGGTGCTGCCGCAGCTCGAGGCGCTGGTCGCGGACGAGCCCGATCTGATCGCGAACCTCGCGAACGTGACCGCCGCGCTGCGCGCGTGCCTGCCGATCGCGAGCTGGGTCGGGTTCTACATCACCCGTCCTGCCGAGCCGAAGCCCGAGCTCGTGCTCGGACCGTTTCAGGGCAACGTGGCGTGCGTGCGGATCGCGTTCGGTCGTGGCGTGTGCGGCACCGCGGCCGCCGAGCGGCGCACGCTGATCGTCTCCGACGTCGCGCAGTTTCCCGGGCACATCGCGTGCGATGCCGGCTCGAACAGCGAGATCGTCGTGCCGATCGAGGTCGGGGGGAAGGTCGTCGCGGTGCTCGATCTCGATAGCTACGAGCTCGCCGCGTTCGACGACACCGATGCGCTGTGGCTCGCGAAGGTGGCCGCGCTGGCCGCGCGCTTCGCATGGTGAAGCCCGCGCTGCTCGGACTGCTCGCGCTCGTGGCGTGCCAGACCCACGGCAGCGCGCCTCGCAACGAGACCGGCAGCGCGGTGCCGGTCGTGGCCGCCGACGCGCACGCCCCGCGCGCGGGTGACGAGGTCGCGGCCGCCGCGCGGGGGGGAATCGACGAGCCGGGCTTGGCCCGGCGAGGCAGCGCTGCCGACGAGCCGGATCCCGCACCGGATCCGGGCAAGCAGATCTACGCGCTCGGTGCGGTGCCCGCGTGGCAGGCCGTCGTCGATCGCAGCCTCTACCTCGAGCGCCGCGATCAACACGGGGTCGTGTACGGCACGCTCGGCGACGGCATCACGATGGTCGTGCCTGGGTCCGGCAGCGGCAGCGCCAGCGCGGCCATCGCGGATGGCGGTACGGTGCAAGCGCCGACGCCCTATACGTGGTTGATCGACGACACCGAGGGCAACGGCTGTCTCGCGATCCGCGTCGCGCTGCCGGACGGCACGAAGGTCAAACCCGGCGATCGGGTCGCGCTCGCCGGCGCGTGGGCGCTCGATGCCGATCGCCACTGGTTCTGGAAGCCGACGCTGGTCACGCTGGTCGCCCCCGCGCCGCCGAGCAAGGCCAAGGAGCCGCCGTCGGCGCCGGGCCACACGATCATCAACGGCGAGCTGCCGGCCGGCGCGCGCCCGATCAGCCTCGCGAAGGAAGGCCAGGCCGCGTACTTCACCGTGCTCGGCGCGCCGCCGCTCGCGGATGGCGACGGCTGGCAGGTCGCCGACGAGCTCGGTAATCCGGTCTACGCGCTGCTCGACATGCCGGGCGAGCGCGCGAGCTTCGGGGCGCAGGACATGCGCACCGCCGACGAGCGCTGGACGTTGAAGCGCGCGCAGACGTACTGGGTGCGGATTGGCCCCGTCCACAAGCACGGGCCCGACAAGCCCGCCACGATCCACGCGCACACCGCGCCGATCCGCGTGAAGTAATCATCGCGACGCGAGGTCCGTGCGCGCACGTGCACATGCTCCAGCCGCGAGGCGGGCCGCGCTCGCGCGTTCAGTACACGCCGGCAGGAGGTGGCACGATCGCGGTCGTCGGCTTCCCATTCGGCGCCGCGGCCTCGAGCGTGTAGGTCGCTTCCTTGCCATCGCAGTCGGCGTCGCCGACCGCGGTGATCTCGACGGTCTTGCCATCCGAGTGGTAGCCGAAGCGATAGATCGTGGGCTCGTCGAGCTGGAAGTCGAGCTTCTGCCACACCCCCGCGAACATCGATGGGGTGACCGCGCACTTGTTGCCCGGCTGACCGCAGCACGGCTTGTCGGGCGTGAGCGGCGCGTCGCCGATCGGGAACGTGGCGTTGTCGCGGTAGTAAGCCTCGAGGTGCTTGCCGAGCTGGTTCAGCGCGAGCGCCACACCGCTCGCCTTGCTGCGGTTCTGATACTGGAGGAACGCCGGGATCGCGACCGCCGCGAGCATGCCGACGCCGGCCGACGGGACCATCAGGCCCATGTAGCCGGCCTTGACGTCGTTCGCGAGCGGCGAGTCTGGTGCGCTCGCGATGATCGGCTTCGCGAGGTCTCCGCCTTTGCCGGCGATCAGCTGATCGACGTCGAGCGCGGCGAGCTTCGCGACGACCGCGTCGGGGTTGCTCCACGCGGTGCGCACGCCGAACACGAACCGCAGCGTCTCGCCATCGATCTTGATCGCGGCGCCGAGCTCGTTGACCATCACCATCGCACGCATCGCGAGGTGCACGATGCCGATGCCGTCCGGGGGAACGGCCGGCATCTGGGTGCCGGGATAGTTCGCGAGCAACGAACCGCGCCCGTAGAGGGCGAACTGCCAGGTGCCCTGCGCGAGCGCCTTGCCGAGCTCGGTCGGTGCGACGGCGACCGGCGAGGGCGCGCCCTTCTGGCCGATGTGGAGCGTCTTGCCGTCGACCCAGATGCCGACCGTGAGCTGGGGCAGGTTCGGCACGGCAAACTGGCACGCACCGTCGATCAGCTTCGCGCCGAGCGCCGCCATCGGCCCCTCGGTGCAATGCGCGATCAGCGCCTGCGTCGCCGGCGCCGGGTCGCTCAGCGGCACGCGCAGGTCGATCGTGGTCGACGTCGTCACCAGCGTGATCGGATCCTCGATCGTCTTGACGAGGTCGCCGATCTCGCCGGGCAGCGGCGGCATCAGCTTCAACACGCCGGCGACGTGCGCGAGCGCGAAGCCGGTCGTGTTGTCGCCCTCGGTGCGGGGCGTGGTCGCCGCCCCGAACATCGCGAGCGCTGGCTTCGGGAGGCCGGAGAACCCGCCGCGCAGCGTGACCGCACCCGGTGCGAGCTGCGCGACGACCGCGAAGCTCATGGTCTGGCCGCGATCGAACGGCAGATCCTTGCCGGCGACCTCGAAGTCGCCGCGAGCGCCGGCAAGCGAGGCCGCGATCGAGCCCTTGCCGATCCGGTCGAACGCGGTCGGCTCGTCGCTGCACGCGTACATGCCGTGCGCGTCCTTGCACACCAGGTCCTGCGCCTTCTTGCCCTGGTGGATCAGCTTGTCGAACTTCGCCTTGTCGCTGACCGTGACGAGCAGCAGCCCCTTCTTGCCGGGCAGCATGAACATCGCCGCACCTTTCTGCGTCGACAGGCCGAGCGCCTGCCACGAGAAGTCGGCTGCGCCGATCCCTTTGGTCAGCTCCGCGCGCACGTCCGCGAGCTGCGGCTCGAGCTCGGGCGTCCCTTCGAGAAACGTCATGACACCGGTGTAGCCGTGCTCGACCAGCGTCATGCCACGCGGCGACACCACCATGCCGAGCGTCGCGCCGTCCGGCGCGAGCTTCCACAGCGCGTCGACCTCGGCCGTGCTCGCCGGAGCCGCCGGTGAGGAGGTGCTGGCCTGCTTGCATCCCACGACCGCGATCAGGGCCACCAACCATGCTGCTCTCATCGCTCTCATCCGCCGCTTGTAGCATCAAACCGGATCACGGCGTCGTGCGCCGTGTCCCGCCGTGGGGCTGTACCTCTCGTTGCCAGGTCAGCCAAACCGGCCGGTGATGTAGTTCTCGGTCCGGGTGTCGCTCGGGTTCGAGAACACCTTCGCCGTCGCGTCGTACTCGACCAGGAGCCCCGTACGCTGATCACTCGTGGAGTCGAGCTCGGCCGTGAAGAACGCGGTGCGGTCGCTGGTCCGTGCGGCCTGCTGCATGTTGTGGGTCACGATCACGATCGTGAACCGGTGCTTGAGCTCTCGCATCAGCTCCTCGATGCGCGCCGTCGCGATCGGGTCGAGCGCACTGCAGGGCTCGTCCATCAGCACGACCTCGGGCTCGACGGCGATCGTGCGGGCGATGCACAGACGCTGTTGCTGGCCCCCCGACATGCCGAGCGCGGAGTTCCTGAGCCGGTCCTTGACCTCGTCCCACAGCGCTGCACCGCGAAGCGATTTCTCGACGATCTCGTCGAGCTTCTTGTTGTCCTTGATGCCGTTGACGCGCGGGCCGAACGCGACGTTGTCGTAGATGCTCTTGGGAAACGGGTTTGGCTTCTGGAACACCATGCCGATGCGTCGCCGTACCTCGGTGGCCGAGACCTTCGGGCCGTACAAGTTCTGCCCGTGGTAGTTGACGGTCCCGCCGACGCGCGCGCCGGGGATGACGTCGTGCATTCGGTTCAGCGAGCGGAGCACGGTCGTCTTGCCGCAACCCGAGGGGCCGATGAAGGCCGTGATCTGATGCTCGTGAATCTCGAGATTTACGTCGCGCACCGCCCGGAACGCGCCATAGAACACCTCGACGTGCGACAGCGCGAACACCACCGGCGCCGCGTCGAGTCGCCTCGACTCGTCGGTACGTCTCGGCACCGCGCTGCGGAGCCGCGAATCGATCTCGCGCACGGGTTCGTTACTGGTGACCGGAGTTGTCTCGATTGCCATGGCGTTGTCCTCGGACAGAAGTCACCGCTTCAGCCCAAAGCGTGCAGTGAACACGCGAGCGATCATCGTGATGAGGAAGGTCAGGAGGACGAGGGTCAGCGCGGCGCCCCACGCGCGGTCCTGCGCCCCCGCAAACGAGCTGGTCGCATTCACGAAGATCTGAGCCGACAGCGCGTTATTCGCGCCCTCGAACAGGTGGGGGTTGAATTGCGTCGCCGCGCCGATCGTGAACAGGAGCGGCGCCGTTTCGCCGGCGGCACGCGCCACGGCGAGGAGCGCTCCCGAGACGATTCCCGGCAGCGCCGCCGGAACGACGACGGTGACGATCGTCCGGCTCTTCGTCGCGCCCAGCGCGTACGACGCCTCTCGGAGGTTGGGCGGCACGAGCCGCAACATCTGCTCGGTCGACCCGATCACGACCGGTAGCATCAAGCACGCCATCGCGATCGATCCGCCGAACGCCGAGTAGCCGAACCGCATCGTCCACACGACGTAGACGAACAGCCCCATCACGATCGAGGGCACGCCCGTCATCACCACGGACATGAAGCGTACGAGGTGCGCGAACCTCGATTCGTGCCCGTACTCGTGGAGGTACACGGCTCCGAGGATCCCGAGCGGCACCGCCAGCGCGGTTGCTCCGCCGGTGACGAGCAAGGTGCCCACGATCGCGGGTCCCATGCCCGGGCCCGGCAGGCGCGAGATGTGGGGGATCTCCTTCGTGAAGAACGCGGGAAACTGCGAGAACGCCGAGTGCGCCCCGCGCGCGATCACGGACCACAAGATCGCGACCAGAGGAATCGCGATGACGACGAATCCCGACACCATCACGACCGTCATGATCGTGTTCTTGACCGTGCGCCAGCTCGCGCGACCGCGCAGGTCGATGACCGCGGTGTCCATCACGTGCGTTTCCCTCGACTGCGTGCCATCGAGCGCCGCACGATCGTGCTCGCGATCACGTTGACGAGGATCGTGATCATGAACAGGACCACCGCCATCGCGATCAAGCCCGACTTGTGAAGATCGTCGGCCTCACCCCATTCGTTCGCGATCACCGCGGGCATCGAGTTTCCCGGCGAAAACACGTCGAGCGAGAGCTGACCGATCGAAGCGCCGATCACGAGCGCGGCCGCGATGGTCTCGCCCATCGCACGGCCGAGGCCGAGCATCACGGTGCCGACGATGCCGCCCTTGCTATGCGGGATGATCGAGCCGCGGATCATCTCCCATCGTGTCGCGCCGAGTGCGTAGGCGGCTTCCTTCTCGTTCTGCGGGGTCGTCTCGATCACCTCGCGGGCGAGCGACGTGATGATCGGCGTGATCATGATCGCGAGGATGATCCCCGCGGTCATGAAGCAGCGCCCTTGTGGCGTGTCGCCGAAGATCGACTGGAGCACCGGGATACCGCGGACCAGGTGATGGATCTTCGTGTACACGCCCTGGATCGGGCTGGCGAACGCGAGCACGCCCCACAGGCCGAACACGACCGACGGCACCACGGCGAGCAGATCGAGCACGTAGACCAGCGGCATCTTCAGCCGGCGCGGCGCGACTTGCGTGATGAACAGTGCCACCGCCAGGCTGATCGGCACGGCGAGCACGATCGCGATCAGCGACGTGTAGAGCGTGCCCCAGATGAACGACAGCCCGCCGAAGATGTTCTCGGGCGGAGCCCAGCGCTTGGTCGTGAAGAAGTCGAGTCCCATCTTCGAGAACACCGAGCTCGCGCGCGACGTCATCGTCATCGCGATCATCCCGAGGATCAAGAGCACGAGCGCGGCGGCGCCGAATGCGAGCCAGCCGAACGCGCGATCCACCAGATCGCGCGAGCTCCCGAGAAGAGGCTTGGGCTGGTCGATCATGGCTTACGACTGGATCTTGTCGAGAGACGCGATCGCCTTGTCCTGCAGGCTCTTCGGCAGCGGCGCGAAGTCGATCCCGGAGAGTTGCTGCTGAGCATCCGTGACCATGAACTTGAAGTACGCCTTGAGCGCATCGCCCTTGGTCTGGTCGGGCTGCTTCGTGTAGACCATGCACCACGAAGGCGCGGTGATCGGATAGCTCGTGTCGCCCTTCGCGTTCACCGAGACGAACGTCAGGTCGGGCTTGACGTCGATCCCGTCACCGGCGGCGGAGGCCGACTCGCTCGACGGTGCGACGTACTTGCCGGCCTGATTCTTGATCGTCGCGAACCTCAGGCCCGAGGCCTTGGCGTCCGGGAGATCGACGTAACCGATCGCGCCTTTGGTGCTCTTCACGATCTGCGCGACCCCCGAGTTGCCATTTCCGGCCAGCGTGTCGGCCGGCCACTCGACGGTCGAACCGCTGTGCAGCTTCCAGGCACCGTGGGTTGCGGTGTCGAGGTACAACGTGAACTGCTCGGTCGTACCCGAGCCGTCCGAGCGATGCGCGACCGTGATCTCGGTCGAGGGCAGCGTGACGCCCGGGTTGTCCGCGGCGATCGCCGGATCGTTCCATTTCTTGATCTCGCGCTGGAAGATCTTCGAGACCGTCTCGGGCGAGAGCTGGAGCTTGTCGACGCCGTCGACGTTGTAGCTGACGGTGATCGCGCCGAGCAGCATCGGCACGTAGAGGAACTCGCCGCCCTTCGTCTTGTTCGCCGCGTCCTGCTTGTACGGCGCGTCCGAACAGGCGTAGTCGGTGACCTGATCGGAGAAATCCTGGCGTCCCTTGCCCGAGCCACCGCCGCCGTAGTTCACCTTGATGTTCGGCTGACTCTTCGAGAACGCGTCGATCGCGACCTCTTGAAATTGTTTCTGGAAGGTCGAGCCGCTGCCGTTGACCGTGACGGGGCCGGAGGGTTCGGGCTGCTTGGCGCCCTTGGCCCCTTCGGTCATCTTCCGGCTCCCTTGGTCATCGCCCTTTTTGCACGACACGGTGAGGAGGGCGGCGGAGCTGGCGAGGATCGCGATCCAGGTCTTCATGGGCGCACCGTAGATCCTCGATACGGCGCCCTCACGGCAGCTCTGTGACGGGACGGTGACGTCGAGAAGGTCGCGATCTCGAGAACTTCGGTCAGTTCGAGGGGACGACGACCGGACGATGCCGCACGTCCTGCGCGCGCACCATGTAAACGACTTCTTCGGCGAGGTTCTTCACGTGGTCGCCGATCCGCTCGAGATACCGGCAGATCGAGGTCAGCGGGAGTACCCGGGTCACGGTGGCGGGATCGGTCGCGACGTGGGCGAGCAACTCGGCGAACTGGCTCGCGTTGAGCGCGTCGATCTCGCGGTCGGCGGTGATCACCGCGGTCGCGCGATCGGCATCGCGGGTGACGAAGCTATCGAGCGCCGCCTCGAGGTTGTTGTGGACGAGCCCGGCGAGCCGCCCGAGATCGGGGCTGTGGCCGAGCGGCGGGAGGTGGTTGATCTCGAGCGCGCGCTTGGCGATGCCGGCCGCGAGATCGCCGATCCGCTCGAGGTCGGTGACGAACTTCAACGACATCGTGATGAAGCGCAGGTCCGAGGCGACCGGCTGGCGGGTCGCGAGGATCTGGAGCGCGAGCTCGTCGACCTCGCTCTCGTCGCGATCGATCGCCATGTCGTTGTCGATCACCTTGCGCGCCAGCTCGTCGTCGCGCTCGGCGAGCGATTGCATCGCGAGCGTGATCTGTTGCTCGCACCGCCCCCCCATCGCACACAACCGCTCGCGCAGCGTGCGCAGCTCGGTCTCGAAGTCCTTGCTGGTGTGAGCTCCGATCATGACGCGGCTGCCTTCTGTGAGGGTTGGTCCGGACTGGCGGCGCGGGGGAGCTGGAGCCAGAAGGTGCTGCCGCGCGGGCTATTCGGCTCGACGCCGACCTCGCCGCCCATGCTCTCGACGAGGTGCTTGACGATCGACAGCCCGAGCCCGGTCCCGCCGGCCTCGCGCGAGCGGCTCGAATCGGCGCGATAGAACCGCTCGAATACGCGCGCGCGGTGGGGGTCGGAGATCCCCGGACCATCATCGCGGACCTCGATGCGGATCGTCTGGTCGAGCTCCCTCGCAGCGATCCACACGTGGCCCTCGGCTCGCGCATACTTGACGGCGTTGTCGATCAGGTTGACGAGGATCTGATCGAGGGCCTTCGCATCGGCATGGACCTCGAGCCGCTCGGGTATCTCGACGACGACCTCGATCTTGCGTGCCTGCGCCTGGGTCTCGATCGCGGTGAGCGACTGCTCGACCACGGCCTTGACCGAGGTCGGCGAGAGCTCGAGCCGGTACTGGCCGGCGTCGAGGCGCGACAGATCCAGCAGGTCGGCGAGGATCCGCGCGAGCCGCTCGGCGTTGCGGTGCAGGCCGTCGATCAACTTCGTCGCCATCTGCGGATCATTCTTCGCTCCGGCGAGCAGCGTCTCCGCGTTCGCGCGGATCACGGCGACCGGCGTGCGCAGCTCGTGCGAGACGTTCGCGACGAAGTCGCGCCGCACGGTCTCGAGCCGGCGCACGGTGGTGACATCCTCGAGCAACAACACGCGGCCGGCGCGTCCCCAGGTCCGTGCGGCGCGGATCAGCGTGCGCGGGCCGTGTGGGAGCTGGACCTCGGCGGTCGCGTCGTGCGTGTGATCGATCAGCTCGCGGAGCTCCGGCACGCGCACGAACTCGAGCAGCGGCTCGCCGACGAGCGAGCTCTGCACGCCGAGCATGCGGCGGGCGGCGTCGTTGAGCATCTCGATCTTGCGCTCGCCGTCGATCGCGATCACGCCCTGCGTGAGGCCATCGGCGACCGACGCGAGCAGCGTGCGCTCGTGGTGGAGCGCGTCGCGGCTGCGCTCGGCGTCCTCGGCGATCGCGTTGACCCAGCGCGCGAGCTCGCGCACGTCGGACCTGCCGGTGAGCGCGGGGATCCGCTTCGCCGGATCGCGGACGACGTGCTGGACGTCCTCGATCAGCGCGCGCACCGGGCGGCGCATGATCGCGATCGTCACGATCGCCGTGGCGGCGATGCAGACGAGCACGATCACGACGAGGTTCATGCGTCCGCTTCCTCGGGCTCGCCCTTGAAGCGATAGCCGACCCCGCGCAGGGTCTCGATGTACGCTCCGGCCTCGCCGAGCTTCTCGCGCAGGCGCTTGACGTGGGTGTCGACGGTGCGCGTGGTGACGTCCGCGTCGATCCCCCACACGTCGGACAGCAGCGCGTCGCGGGTCTGAACGCGGCCGCGACGCGACAGGAACGCGTGGAGTAGACGGAACTCCAGCGCGGTCAAGCTGATCTCTGCGTCGTCGACCCAGGCGCGATGGGCGTCGCGATCGATCTTCAAGCGGCCGAACCGGATCACCGAGGGTTCTCCCTCGGTGCGCTGCACGCGGCGCATCAGCGCACGGATCCGCAGGATCAGCTCGCGCACGCTGAACGGCTTGACCAGGTAATCGTCGGCGCCGACCTCGAAGCCCACGACCCGGTCGATCTCCTCGCCCTTCGCGGTGCACATGATCACCGGCGTCTCGCGCGTGCGGTCCTGCTCGCGCAGGCGGCGGCAGATCTCGGTGCCGGCGAGATCGGGCAGCATCAAGTCCAGCACGATGACGTCGGGCGTCGGTTCGCTCGTCGCCGCGGCCAGCCCTTGCCGGCCGCTGTGCGCGAGCCGCACCTGAAAGCCCTCCGACTTCAGGTTGTACTCGAGGGTCGTCGCGAGATCGACTTCGTCCTCGATGATCAGGACCAATCCGCTCATGACCCAGCCTTAGCATGGTCTCGGTGACGGGACGGTGACGCCGAGGGGGTGGCTCGTCGAACTCGAACCGGTCGAGGAGCCCAGAGGAGTTTAGAAGATGAAGAAGATCGAACCCTGGACGCGGTGGTCGGTCGCGTCGGTGTGGTCGACGTAGGTCTGGTGGAAATAGGCATATTCGAGCCCCAGGCGTACGGCCGGGGTGAGGTCGGCCATGACGTTGCCGTCGGCCCAGTTCGAGGTGTCGAACACCTTCGTGGCCGCGCCGAACAGGTGCGCGTTGTCCGAGCTCATGTGCGAGTAGTTCGCCGCGATCCACACCGTATCGTTGATGTAGTACTGCGCGCCGCCGAGGATCGACGTCCACTGGATCGGGTGCAACGTGCCGTCCGCCGAGTACAGCGCGAGCCCACCGTCGAGCGCGGTCGTGTACGTCGGCGCGGGGGTCGCGCCCGTCGGATCCGGCAGCGCGGCGTTGTCGACGCCACCGTTGAAGCTCGCGTATTGGTCCGCGAGTCCTGCGCCGTACACGAAGCTGCCGGTCAGCGTCAGCGCACCCGCGTGCGACTGCTTGGTCGCGGGGACGACCGGGATCAACGCGTCGACCGAGACGCCGTAGCCGGTCTTGGTCACCGGCTTGGCGGGGCTCGCCGAGAACTCCGGCGGCGAGAACCGGCGACCGATCACCGAGACGCCGAGCGCGGCGGCATCGAGCGAGCTGCCGGTGCTGCCACCGGTGTGCCAGGCCTTGACCGCCGGTAGCATCAGCTTGATCCCGGCGACGCCGTCGGGAGTCTGCGACGCGCGCTCGACCGGCCGGTTCGCGGCGACCTGGATCTCGACATCGACGGCGCCGCCCTCGATCACCTTGCCGATGCGGACCTGTTGCACGCGCGAGTACACCTGCCCGGCCACGCCCTGGAGCGCGACGGTGTTCGGGTGGGACATCGTCTGCCAGCCGAACAGGCTCCAGTACTGGCCGGCGAGGATGTCGACGTACGGGGTGGCGAGCTTGACGTTCATGTGGCGGATCCGGAACCCCGCGTTGCCGTACGTCGACGACTCGGAGAGGCCCGGCGGCTGGTTGCCGAGGAAGTCCATCTCGAGCTGCGCGCTCGCCTCGATGCCGTTGGCCTCGGGCGCTTTGATCTTGAACCCGATCCGCGAGTTGCGCGGCGTGAACGTGAGCTGGCCGTGGTCCCCGGCATAGCTGCCGGGCCGCGCGATCGCGGTGCCACCGGGGAGCTCGCCGAAGCCCTGCGTCGAGTCCCAGATCGCGTCGAGCTCGGCGAACCCGTAGAGCGTGGCGTCCCACCTCGAGTGGACAGGCGGAGGCGGCTGGTCGCCTTCCTGGGGCTCGACGTTCGCCGGTGCCGCCTGCGCGAGGGTAGGCGATGCGATGGCGAGCGCGAGCAGTGAAACCAGGCGACAGCGCTTTGACATGCCGCTCAGCTTTACCGCGGCGCGTGGCACGATGGTGACGGCCGCGAAACGTTCCGCGCCCGACCTGGTTCAATCGTCCGCGAGCCAGCGATTGAGCGTCTTCGCGTCGATGTCGAGGCGCTCCGCGGTGCGCGTCTTGTGACCGCCGAACCGATCGAGCGCCCAGCGTGCATAGCGCCGCTGGATCTCGGTCATCGCCACGACCTCACCTGAAAATGCCGTGGCCGGCGCGCTCGGTTGATCGAGCCCGAGGTCGTCCGGGACGATCTCGTCGGCGTTCGCGAGCAGGACGCCGCGCTCGATCACGTGCGCGAGCTCGCGGACGTTGCCGGGCCAGCCGTGATCGAGGAGGCGCTTCATCGCGGTGCGCGACAGCGACCGCCCGATCGAGGTCGGGTGGCGGGTGAGCGAGTCGCGCAGGAAGTGATCGACCAGCGGCGCGATGTCGTCGCGACGATCGCGCAGCGGTGGCACGTGGATCGGCACGACGTTCAGGCGATACAGCAGGTCCTCGCGCAGCGTCCCCGCGGCGACGGCGGCGGCCGGATCGCGATGGGTCGCGGCGATCACGCGGACGTCGACGCCGCGCTCGCTCGTCGCTCCGACCGGGCGCAGCGCGCCGCACTCGAGCACGCGCAGCAGCTTGGGCTGGAGCGCGACGGGCATCTCGGCGAGCTCGTCGAGCAACAGCGTCCCGTGATCGGCGGTGACGAACAGGCCGGGGTGATCGGCGGTCGCACCTGTGAACGCGCCCTTGACGTGGCCGAACAGCTCGCTCTCGAGCAGCTGCTCGGGCAGCGCGGCACAGTTGATCGCGACGAACGGCGCCTCGGCGCGGGGGCTCGCGGCGTGGAGCGCGCGCGCGATCGCCCCCTTGCCGGTGCCGGTCTCGCCGGTCAACAGGACGGGCACGCGCGCCGGTGCGATCCGCTCGACGATCGCGAGCACGCGCTGCATCACCGCGCTGTGCGCGACCAGGCCGTGGTGAGCGCCGAGTTGCTGGCGCAGGGTCGCGGCCTCGCGGCGCAGCGCGCGCTCGGCGATCGCGCGGCGCACGAAGATCACGAGCTCGTCGAGCTTGAACGGCTTCGTGAGGTAGTGATACGCGCCCTTGCGGATCGCCTCGACCGCCGAGTCGATCGCGCCGAACGCGGTCATCACGATGACCTGGACGTCGGGCTTCGCGGCGCGGATCGCGTCGAGCAGCGCCAGCCCGTCGAGCTCGGGCATCCGGAGATCGGTGATGAGCACGTCGATGTTGGTCACGCGCGCCGCCTCGAGCGCGGCGCGCGACGAGCCGAACGCGGTCGCGGCGAGGTCGTGATCGGCGAGTCCCTCGGCGAGGGTCTCGGCCATCGCGAGCTTGTCGTCGACGACGAACACCTTCGGCTTCACGCGTGCTCCAGCGGGATGCGGATGCACGCGCGGGTCCCGTGCGGCGTGCGCTGCGCGAGGTCGAGCGAGCCGCGGTGGGTCTTCGCGATCTCGTTCGCGATCGCGAGGCCGAGGCCGGTGCCGGTCGGCTTGGTCGTGAAGAACGGCTCGATCGCGCGCGCGGCGTGCTCGGCCGGGATGCCCTCGCCCTCGTCCGTGACCGTGAACGCGACCTCGGTCGCGCTGGCGGTGACGTCGATGTGGACCGTGCTCTTCGCCGGCGAGGCGTCGCACGCGTTGAGCATGAGGTTGACCAGCGCGTGCTTGAACAGCAGCGGCTCGCAGCGGATCTCGGGGAGCGGCCCGGCGAGGCGCGGCTCGAGCGCGACGTCGGCACGGACGAACCGGTGCTGGACCAGTGCGGCCGCCTCGCGCACGAGCGCGTCGGGCTCGACGGTCTGGAGCGCGATCGGTGCGCCGCGCGCGAGTCCGAGCAGGCCGCGCACGACCTGATCGATGTGCTCGGTCTGCTCGAGGATGACCTGCAGGCTCTTGACCGCGCGCTCGTCGCCGGCGACGCGCGCGAGGACCTGCTCGGTGCGGCCGACGATCACCCCGAGCGGGGTCGCGAGCTCGTGGGCCACGCCCGACCCGAGCGCGGCCATGGTCGCCACGCGGTGCATCCGATCGAGCTCCGTGTCGCGCGCGCGGGCCGCCTCGGCGACCGCGAGATCGCGGGCGAGCGCGGCCTCGTGGTGCTGCTTGCGCCAGATCGCGAGCGAGAACCCGATCGTCACGGCGGCCGCGAGGAGCATCGAGAGCAACACGCGCAGCCGGCCCCTGCGGTCCCGATCGCGCTGGTGCTCGGCGCTGGTCGCGACGGCGAGGATGCCGCCGTCGAGCGTGGGCGCGAGGCCGACCATCGCGGTCCGTGCCGGAAGGCCGATCGCGGCCGCCTCCTCCGGAGACAGCCGCGCCATCCATTCGCCACGCCGAACCAGGTCGATCAGCGAGGGCAGCTCGACGTGCTTTCCGGTGAGCGTGGCGAACTCGCCGTTGGCAGGCGCGAGCAGCATGACCGATCGGTGCTGGTCGCGGGCGGCGAGCTGGGGCGCCGCGCGCTCCGGGGCGAGTTGCAAGGTCAGCGCCGCGATACTCGCGAGCTCGGCCTGGTGCTCTCCGAGGTCGCCGAGCGCCGCCTCCGAGCGCCGGGTCTCGTCGTGATAGACCAGCGCGCCGATCGCGGCCACGATGGCGATGGTGATCACGACGAACCAGCGCGTCCGGATCACTTGCAGCCCGACCATGTCATGAAGCTAGCTCGTTTTCGTCGTCGGGGTCGACGGTGGGCTTGCGAGCGAGCGCCATGAAGATGACCGGCACCAGGAACAGCGACAGCAGCGTCGAAGAGGTCAGGCCGCCGACGACGGCGAGCGCGAGGGGACGATTTGCCTCGGCGGCCCGGTCGAAGCCTGCCGCGGTCGGCACCAGGCCGATCACGGTCGCGAGGCTCGTCATCGCGATCGGCACGAACCGGGTCCGCGCGGCGTCGAGGATCGCGTCGAGCTTCGACATGCCATCGACGAGCCGCGCGCGCGCGTGATCGATCAGCAGGATGCCGTTGGCCATCGAGATGCCCACGACCATCAGCACGCCCATCAGCGCGGTGATCGAGAAGCCCAGCCCGCCGATCATGAGCGCGGCGACGATCCCGATCAGGGTGCACGGGACCGTGAACAGCATGATCAACGGCATCCGCAACGACTTGAACTGCGACGCCATGATCATGAACACGACCATGATCGCGAGGCCGATGCCGACGCCGAGCCCGGCGAACGTGTTGCGCATGAGCTGGACCTGGCCGACGAACTCGACGTGGATGCCGGCGGTTCGCGGATCGTGCGCGAGCTTGTCCTCGAGCTCGGCGGCGGCCGTGCCGAGATCGCGCCCTTCGGTCTGCGCGAGTACGTGGGCGGCGCGCTGGAGCTGGTCGCGCTCGATCGCGATCGGGCCGGTCGAGCGGCGGATCGAGCCGTAGGATCCGAGCGCGACCACGCCGTGCTTGCCGATCTTGAGCGGGATGCTCTCGAGCACTTCGGTGTCGTCGACGAGCTTGGGATCGTACTCCGTGACCACGTAGTAGGCGTTGCCGTTGCCGCCGTCGACCCAGACCGACGGCGTGTTGATGTTGCCCACCGTCGCATCGAGCGTGGCCTGCGCCGCCGCGCGCGCGCTGACCCCGACCGTGCCCGCCTCCTCGCGATCGGTATCGACGTGGACCTCGGGATAGTTGCTCTGGAACGTCGTCCACACGTCGCGCACGCCGCCGACCGTGCGCGCGACCTCCGCCACCGCGCGACTCTCGACCTCGAGTTGCTCGAGCGAATCGGCGCGGACCTCCACCGCGAGTGGCGCGTTGTAGCCGTTCGAGAACACGCTGGCGACCAGGCCACCGGGCCATTGCAAGAAGTCGACGCCGGGGTAGTCCCGGTTCAAGATCGCGCGCGCGCGGTCCGAGATCTCGTGCTGCGAGAGTTTGCGGTGATCGGGATCGACGAGCCCGAGCCGGATGAAGCCCATGTGCGGGCCCCAGTTCGGGCTGTTCATCGCGCTCCGCGCCGCCTTGGGTGAGCCAACGTTGGTCAGCACGAGATCGATGCCGGGGAGGTTCTTGCGGAGGTCCTCACCCATCTCCTGCATCAACCGCGACGACTCGTGGATCGACGTGCCCGGCGCGAGCCGCACGTAGATCCGCTCCATCGATTCGTCGATCTCGGGGAAGAACGTGCTCGGGAGCCGCGCCGCGACCCACGCGCTCGCGGCGACCAGGACGAACGCGCCGAACACCACGGCCCAGCCATACGGCAGCACGCGGCGCAACACGCGCGCGTAGCTCTCCGCGAGCCACGAGATCCGGCGCTCGACCGCGTGCGCGATCCGCCCGGGCTCCTCGTGCTTGAGCAGATAGCGACACGTCACCGGGGTGACCGCGATGCTGATCACGAACGAGGCGGCCATCGCGACCGCGACGGTGATCGCGAGCGGCACGAACAGCTTCTTCGCGAGCCCCGCGAACAACACCACCGGGAGCAGCACCGCGATCGTGGTGAGCGTCGAGGCGAACACCGGCAACGCCACGACGCGGGTCCCCTCGAGCGCCGCCCGGCGAGAGGACATCCCGCGCCGGAGGTGGCGGTGGATCGATTCGAGCACGACCACCGACGTGTCGATCAAGGGGCCGATCATCAGGGTCAGGCCGCCGAGCGTGAACGCGTTCAGGGTCTGGCCGGTGGCGTAGAGCACGATCAGGGTGACCGCGAACGACAGCGGGATCGCGAACGATACGACGATCGTGCCGCGGACCGATTGCAGGAACACGAGGATCACGAGCGCGACCAGGAACAGCGCCTGGAAGATCTCCTTCTTCAACCCGGCGTACGATCCGCGGACGAAGGTCGACTGATCGAAGATCGGCTTCACGACCAAGCCGCTGGGCAGGTTCTTCAGCCCCGCGATCGTGGCCTTGACCGCGTCGACGATGTCGATCGTGTTGCCGCCGGGGATCCGGAGCACGTTGAGGTAGATGCCGTCCTGGCCGTTGATCGAGACCGACTGGGTCTCCGCGGAGGCGCCGTCCTCGACGCGCGCGACGTCGGAGACCCGGACCGGGCGGCCGCCGGGGCGCTTGAGGATCGCGTCGCCGATGTCGGCGATCCGGGTGGCGATCGCGTTGGTGTAGAGGTTCGCGTCGAACCGCTTCGTGATCAGCTCGCCCGATGGCAGCAGCGGGTTGGCGTTCGCGACGACGGTCGCGATGTCGGTCGTGGTCACGCCACGCGACTCGGCCTTGACGGGATCGACGACGATGTTGATCCGGCGCTGGCGACCGCCGTTGACCGAGGCGCTCGCGACGCCGGCGATGCCCTCGAGCTTGGGTTCGATGTTGTTGAGCGCGTAGTCGTAGAGCTGTGCGCCGGACATCCCGCCGCCGTAGACCGCGACCTGGACGACGGGCGCGTTGGAGGGATCGTACTGCAACACGAACGGGGGCAGCACGCCGAGCGACTTCGGGACCGCCGCCATCGCGAACGCCACCTGCTGCTGGACCAGCGACTGCGCCGCGTCGAGGTTCGTGCCCCACTTCAACCACACGAACACGACCGACAGGTTGTTGCGCGACACGCTCTGGACGTGGTCGACGCCGGGGGTCGCGCTCACGTACTTCTCGATCCGCCACGTCAGCGTCTTCTCGACATCTTTCGGGCCGAGGCCCGGGGCGAGCGTGCCGATCACGAGCACCGGCGGAGTGAGCTCCGGGAAGGTATCGACGCTCATCTTCGGCGTGACGACCGCGGCGAACACGACGATCGCGATGCAGGCCATCGCGATCGCGATCGGATTACGGAGGGCGAGGCCGGTCATCGCGGGCCCGCACCCGCCTCGGCCGGGGTCCACGGCCGGGTCTTGCCCGCGATCGCGTCGCCATCGTTCAACAGGCCGCGGCCCTCGGTGACGACGAGGCTGCCGCCGGCGAGCTTGGGATCGACATAGAACGTGCCCATGCGCTCGCCGATCAGCACGGCGCGGGTCGCGTGGGCGGTCCCGTTGCTGTCGACGAACAGCGTCACCTTGCTGCCGTGCACGGCCGCCGCGGTCTGCGGGATCGCGGTCGCCGGGATCGGCGCCCCGACATCGAGCGCGAGCTCGGCCGTGGTCCACACCGGGATCGTGCGGGCCGGGTCCTCGAGATCGAGCTCGATGTGGACGGTGCGGGTGTCGCGATCCGCGGCGGGTGCCCGCCGGGAGATCTTCGCGACCAGATCGCGGTTGGTCGCGAGCAGATGGACGCGGACCGCGTTGCCGGGCGCGACGTGGTCGAAGTCGTCCTCGGGCACGTCGGCCACGATCCGCAGCATGTGGCGATCGACCACGCTCACGATCGCGGTGCCCGGCCGTACGAACGAGCCCGGGTCGGCTTCGCGTTCGGCGATCTCGCCGTCGAACGGCGAGCGCAGCACGCAGTCGTCGACCTGGAGCGAGGAGTTGATCATCTGCGCCTGGAGCCCCGCGAGCTGGGCCGCCTTGCTCGCCGCATCGGCGCGCTTGAGATCGACCTCGTTCTCCGACACGTAGTTGCCATCGAGCAGGCTCGACACGCGGGTGGCCTCCTTCGCGGCGGCGTTGCGCATCGCATCGAGGGCGCGCGCCTGCGCGGACACCGCGCGGCTGGTCGCGGACGAGCTCCGGCAGTCGAGCGTCGCGAGCACCTCGCCGCGCTTGACCTGGGCGCCGGGCCGGACCAAAACGGTGTCGACGTAGGCCGAGACCATCTGAGGACCGATCTTGGCCTCGATCCATGGTGCGACGGTCCCGACGTAACGCCGGCGCGGCTGGAACGGAGCCGTCACCGCGGCGACCATCGTCACCTGCTTGGGTTGCGACGCGAGCGCGACGTGGTTGGTGTTCGCGACCTGACGCATGTAGAGCAGGCCACCGACCGCGAGCAGGCCGCCCAGGGCGCCCAGCAAGATCATGGTCGGGAGACCGAGCCGGCGGCGCGCGGGCCGCGGGAGCCCTGGTGGCGTGAGGTCGTCGGATGACAGTGGCGGTGGGGTCATGATTTACTCCGAAAGCATGCGGGCGAGGCGGGCCGCGGCCCGCGAGAGCTGGAACTTGCCGATCGCGAGCTGGATCTGCGCGTCGGTGAGCAGGGCCTCGGCGTCGGAGAGCTCGACCGCGGTGCCGAGCCCACCGTTGAACCGTGCCTCGGCCTGGTCGTGATTCGCCGTGGCGGCGTCGAGCGCGCGCTGGAGGGCCGGCACCGCCGACCGCGCCACGTCGAGGTCGATATACGCGCGCTGGGTCGCGATCGCGATCTGGTTGGAGACCACGCCGAGCTCCGCCGTGCGGACCTGCTCGATCTGTTGCGAGGCCCGCGCGCGCGCGGTGATCGTGCGATCGAAGATCGGCCAGCTCAGCACCGCGAGGACGTCCCAGTTGGGGACATCGGGGATCCAGCCGCCGCCGGCGGGCGTCGGGTTGGAGGCGACGGCGGCACCGCCGGCGCGCCCGGTGACCTCGGCCGAGACCCCGAGATCGGGGAGCAACTCGGCGCGGATCGAACGCGTGATCTGTTGCTGCGCGCGCAGCTCGGCCTCGGCGCCGTGCAACTCGGGAGCGTGCAGCGCGGCGGCGTGTGCCTCGGCGAGCGATCCGGGGGCCGCGCGGACCGCGACGTCGTCCGCACCGGCATCGATCCGGGGCTCGGGCGAGCCGATGGCGCCGGCGAGCACGGCCTGGGCGGTCGCGAGCGCACCCGTGGCGCGGACCCGGTCGAGCTCGTAGCGCGCGAGATCCGCGTCGGCGCGGGTCAGGTCGATCGGGGGACGGAGCTGGGCGCCAACCCGCGCCTTCGCGAGATCGTGATGCGCCTGGCTGCGCGTCACCGCCGCCTCGGCGGCGTCGAGCACCTCGCGGGCACCGAGCACCGCGTAGAAGCTCTCCTCGACGAGGAGCTCGAGGTCGAGCTGCGCGATCTTCGCGCGGTCCTCGGCCGAGGTCGCGAGCTCGTCGAACGCATCGGCCTGGGCCTCGAGCCGGCCGAAGTCGTAGATCTGCTGGTGCAGCGCGATGCCGGCCAGCGTGGACGGCTCGGGACTCCACGACACCGGCGCGTTCGCCGGCGTGCCGCCGATCCGGGCGAGATCGAGGATCCCGAGCGAGGCATACGACGCGGTGGTGTTGTTCGACGTCCCCGCGAGCAGCTCGGCGCCGGCGGTGATCCGCGGCATGAACCCGGCGCGCGGCACATCGGCGTTCGCGCGCGCCACCGCGACGCGATCGCGCGCCGCCTCGAGCGAAGGTTGGTGCAGGTGCGCGTAGTCGAGAGCTTGCCGGAGTGAGAGCGACGGGACGTTTTGCCCGAATCCGGCACGTGGAATCGCGACGAGAATCGCGGTCACGACGACCGCGCGGAGAGGTTGCATGAGGTGCGCGACCACAGAGCACGGTCCGTGCCACGCGCCTGGCCCGCGAATTCATGGGCCCGGGATCCGGGAACGAGGAGGGTGGCACGGAGAACTTCCCGGACGATCGGGAGATTTTCCGGGAGGCGCCGGGAGGCGCACGCTCGTGTTACAAGGCGCGACGATGTTGACCGGTAAGCAGCGCCACCACCTCCGCGGCCTGGGCCACAAGCTCGATCCGCTCGTCCAGGTCGGCAAGGGCGGCATCGATGACGGGCTGATCAAGGCGGTCGACCAGGCGCTCGCCGATCACGAGCTGATCAAGGTGAGGGTCGGCGATACCGCAGAGCTCGATCGCCACGAGGCGGCCGACCAGCTCGCCGCGGACACCCACAGCGAGGTCGCGCAGGTGATCGGCAACATCGTGCTGCTCTACCGGGCGCGCGCCGAAGACCCGGCGATCACGCTGCCCTGACCCGGCTATCGCGCGAGCGCCTCGAGCTCCGCGATCTGCTTGGGGCACGCCGCCGTCAGCACCTCGGGGGCATCGTTCGTGATCGCGAGGTCGTCCTCGATCCGCACGCCGATGCCGCGGAGCGCGTCCGGAACTCCGGGCGCATCGCTCGCGATATAGAGCCCCGGCTCGATCGTGATCACCATCCCGGGCTCGAGCGCGCGCGCCTTGCCGGCTCGCGTGTAGGCGCCGGCGTCGTGAACGTCGAGGCCGAGCCAGTGCGACGTGCCGTGCATGTAGAACTTGCGATAGCTCTGATCGGCGATCAGCTCGTCGACCGAGCCCTGTAATAACTTCAGCGCGACCATGCCCTCGGTCAGCGAGCGCACGCAGGATGTGTGGATCTGCTCGAGCGTCACGCCCGGCTTCGCCATCGCGATCGCGCCGAGCTGCGTCCGCAACACCAGCTCGTAGACCTCGCGTTGTGCCGGCGAGAACCGGCCGTTCGCGGGCCACGTCCGCGTGATGTCGGCGGTGTAGTGCTCGTACTCGCAGCCCGCATCGACGAGCACCAGGTCGCCGTCCGCGATCGGGCAGTGATTCGCGGTGTAGTGCAGGATCGTCGCGTTGGCGCCGGCGCCGACGATGGTCGCGTAGCCGGGCCCGCCGCCGCCGCGCTTGCGGAACGTATAGTTGATCACCGCTTCGAGCTCGTGCTCGAACGCGCCCGGACGCCCGGTCTGGATCGCCGCGACGTGCGCTTCGCTCGAGATCTTCGCGGCCTCGCGCAGCGCCGCGAGCTCCTCGGGCTGCTTCCTCAAGCGCAGCTCGTGCAACGCGACGCGCGGATCGACGATCGCGCGAGGCGGCCGCTTGCCCTTCTTCTCGCTGCGCCGCAGCTGCGCGAGCGTGCGCGCGATCAGGGCATCGAGCTCGGGGTCGACGCCGAGCCCGACGTGCCACTCCTCGACGTTCGCGAGCAACTCCGGCAGCCTCGCCGCGAGCTCGTGCGCGGGATACGCCGCGTCGGCGCCAAACTGCTCCTTGGCACCTTCGAGCCCGGCGCGGCGACCATCCCAGGTCTCTCGATCGGGGTCGCGCGGGCGGACGAACATCACGACCCGCTCGGTCTCGGCGCCGGGCCGGATCACGAGCGTGGTGTCCGGCTCGACGAAGCCGGTGAGGTACACGACATCGGAGGCCTGGCGAAACGGATGGTACGCGTCGCCGTTGCGCAGGCGCTCGGGCAGCGATCGGACGATCGCGATCGCGTCGGGGCCGATCGCCGCCATCAAGGCGGCACGTCGCGCGGCAAACACCGCCGGGTCGAACATCCGGTAACCGTAGCTCAGTTCTCGGGCACCTCGTCGGGCGCGCGCCGGCGGATGTTCCGGCGCCGCACCACCGCGAACGCCGCGAGCCCGATCAGCGCGAACCCGCCACTGGTCCCGCGCGACGCGGAGTAGCAGCCCTGGTTCGGATAGCTGTTGTTGTCGCTGGGGTATGAATCGTCGCCGCCGTAGCCGTCGCCATAGCCACCGCCATAGCTCCGACAACTCGAGGGGGTCAGCGTGACATCCTGCGAGGCGCCATAGGCTTGGAGGTTCGCGAGGTACTCGGTGACCAGCGTGAGGTCGGCGGCGATGTCGGCGTTCTCGTGCGTCGTGTTCCACGCGGTCGCCGCGGCCTGGAGTGCGCGCAGCGTGACGGCGGCGCAGTTGAAGTTGGTGTCCTGCACCGCGGCGCGAAACCCGAGGAACGCATTATACATCGCGAACCGCGGCGCCATCTCCGGCTGCGACAGGTAGGGCACGTCCGGCGTCTCGTTCGGATCGTTCGCGTACTGCAGCGTGACGGTCTGCGACTTCAGGTCGGCCGCGCCGGGGACGCGATACGTGAGCGTCAGATCGGCGACCTTGCCGTCGGGGTTGATCCCCGTGGGATCGATGTGGATGAACAGCATGCTACCGCCGCCGCGGCGGCCACCGGTGCCGGGGTCGGGCGCGGGACCGGTCCGGCTCGCGAGGAATGCCGCCGGGATGTGCATCGAGCCGCCGCGCGGGCCGCCGGTCCACAGCGTCGAGCCCACGACCTCGCCGAAGTTGTAGCCGGTGCCGGCGACGGCATCGAGCGTGATGTCGAGCGCGATCGGCGTCACGAAGTACGCGAGCTCCTGCTGGAACACCTCGGTCGCGGCGTTCGGGTCTTCGAGGAAGTAGAAGTTGCCGGCGCCGTGCTCGGCGAGGCTGCGCATCAGCGTGACGTCGAAGTCCTGGCCGACGCCGATCGTCGTGAGGCCGATGCCACGCTCGACGTAGCTGTCGGCCATCGCGATGATCGCGTCGGGGTCCTGGTTGCCGATCGTCGCGAGCCCATCGGACAGGAAGATCACGCGGTTCTGGCGATCGGTCGCGAGCGCGCCGACCGAGAGGTCGAAGCCCTGCTTCAGCCCGGCGAAGATATCGGTCGAGCCGCGTGGGGCGAGCGCGCCGACGATCGCGTGGAGGCGGGAGCGATCGAGCTCCGGCGTGAAGTTGGCGTCGACCGTGACCTGGTCGTCGAACTCGACGAGCGCGAGCCGGTCGGTCGGGTCGAGCGCGTCGATCAAGGTGTTCAGGCCGGCCTTGACCTTGTCGAGCCGGCCGTCCTGAGCCATCGAGCCCGAGTGATCGACGACGATCACCAGGTTCAGCGGCTGCTTCGGATAGTTCGCGGGATCGACGTTCGTATCGACCGCGATCTGGAGCGTGGCCTGGTGCTGGCCGAGCACCCAGTCGCGGCCGACCGAGAGCCCGGGCGTCATGCACAGCGGGTCGGTGCAGGCGGTCGCGGGCGGCGGCGCGAAGTGTTCGTTGAAGAAGCCGTTGGCATCGAGCGTATCGGGACCGGGGATCCCGCCGTTCGCGAGGATGCCGCGAAACTCGCCGATGTCCTGCTGGCCGCCGAAGCTGACACCGCCTGCGCCTGCATCCGCGGACGTGGTGCCACCGGTGGTGGTGTCGGCGCCGCCGCTGGTACCGCAGCCGCCACCGGCCGCGAGGAGAACGCAGATCCATGCCTTCATGGATCCACGCTCAGCAACGGACGTGCCGCGCCAGGCGCGCGGGATCATGCAGGTTCGCCGCGTAGCACCGCGCGCGAGATCCGGCGCCGATCCGGAAGTCCGGACATCGATGTCGTAGGATGCGCCGGTGAAGCGCCTGATCTGGATCCTGTTCGTCGTGGCCTGCCGGCGCTCGGAGCCGCCGCCGCGGGCCCGTGTCGAGCCGCCGACGCCACCGCCGGTCGCGGTCGCGGCCGACGCCGGCATCGCCTATCGCACGCCCGCGAGCGACTTCCATGTCGATCCGAAGCTCGCGGCCACCGGCAAGACCTCGATGGTCGCCGCGGAGGATCACTTCGCGAGCGAGGCGGGCGAGGCGATGCTACGCGGCGGCGGCAACGCGGTCGACGCCGCGGTGACGACCGCGTTCGTGCTCGCGGTGACGCACCCGAGCGCGGGCAACCTCGCGGGCGGCGGGTTCGCGATCGTGCGGATCGCGAAGGGCAAGGCCGCCGCGCTCGATTTTCGCGAGACCGCGCCCGCGGCCGCGAGCCCCGAGATGTATCTCGACCGCGGCGGCAACCCGACGCGCGAGTCGCTGAGCGGCGATCGTGCGTGTGGGGTCCCCGGCTCGGTCGCGGGGCTGTACGAGCTCCACCGCAAGCTTGGCAAGGCGAAGTGGGCGGACGTGATCGCGCCCGCGATCGCGCTCGCGAAGCAGGGCTTCGCGGTCGACGAGCGGCTCCACGCCTCGCTCGTACGTGTCGCGGGGTATCGCGGTGCGATCTCGACCGCGCCGCTGTGGTGGCCGGCCGGCAAGCCGCTCGCGGTCGGGACCGTCGTCAAGAACCCCGAGCTCGCGGTGGTGCTCGAGCGGATCGCCGCGCAGGGGCCCGATGGCTTCTACAAGGGCGACACCGCGAAGGCGATCGTCGCGGAGATGCAGCGCGGCAAGGGCCTGATCACCGCGGCGGACCTCGCCGGCTACAAGGCCGTGTGGCGCGAGCCGTTGCACGCCTCGTATCGCGGCAAGCGGATCATCGCGATGCCGCCGCCGTCGTCGGGCGGGATCGTGATCGCGATGACCGCGAACATGTTGAAGGGCGTCGATCTCGGGAACCTGCCGTGGCATGGCGCAGCGCACGTCCACGACGTCGTCGAGGTGTGGCGGCGCGCGTTCGCGGCGCGCAACGAGATCCTCGGCGATCCCGCCTACGTCAAGGACATGCCGGTGGCGAAGCTGACCTCGCAGGCATACGCCGACGAGCTCGCGAAGACGATCACCGACAAGGCGACGCCGTCCAAGCAGGTCACCGGCTTGATCGAGGGCACCCACACCACGAACCTTTCGGTCGTCGACAAGTCGGGGATGGCCGTCGCACTGACCACGACGCTCAACACGTCATTCGGCAACGCGATCCAGGTCAGCGGGTTCTTGCTGAACAACGAGATGGACGACTTCACGTCGAAGCCTGGATCGCCGAACGTGTACGGGCTCGTGATGGGGGTCGCGAACAAGATCGAGCCCGGCAAGCGGATGTTGTCGTCGATGTCGCCGACGATCCTCGAGGACGCCGATGGCGCGCTGTTCATGGTGCTCGGTGCCCAAGGTGGCCCGCGGATCATCACGGAGGTCTGGCAGGTGATCTCGAACGTGATCGATTTCGGCATGCCGATCGCCGAGGCGGTCGCCGCGCCACGGTTTCATCACCAGCACCTTCCGGATGACATCGCTCTCGAACCAGACTCGATCGACGCGGCCACCGCGAAGCAACTCGAAGCCGCGGGCTACAAGCTCGTGTTCGGCAAGGCCGAGCGGCTGTTCGGCGCCACGAACGCGATCGTGCGTACGAAAGATGGCTGGCAAGGCGCCGTGGATCCGCGCGGCGGCGGCGCCGCGGTCGGTGACTGAGTTATGCTCTCGGTATGTCGCACGCTCCGGATGACCCGAGCGGGGTCCTGGTCTATCCCAAGGCGCACCTGCCGAAGGGGCGGCAGAACGATCCTCCGGTTCGCGGGTTCGGTGGGAACCAAGATCGCGGCCGCCGCAAGTGGTATGGCGCGCTCGCGCTCGCGTTGATCGGTGGCGCGATCCTGGGGTTCATCATCGCCCCGGGCTCGCATGCGGACGAGGCGCAGCGGGCCAAGGCCGAGGCGGCGGCGGCCGACCGGGCCCGCTCGGTCGAGAAGGATCGCGCGGATGGACTCGACAAGGCGCTCGCGGAGCTCAAGAAGGACAAGGCCGCACAGGACAAGCAACTCGCGGAGCTCTCGGGCAAGGCCGCGGACGTCGACAAGAAGGCCGAGCAGCTCGCTGCCGAACAGAAGAAGCTGCAGGCGACGGTCGACAACACCCAGGGCTCGGTCGATACCGAGGGCGACGAGATCCACCTCAGGCTCGTCGACAAGGTGCTGTTCCCGGTCGGCGACGATCAGCTCACCGTTCGCGGCAAGGCCGTGCTCGACAAGGTCGCGGTCGCGCTCAAGGACTTGCCCGACAAGCAGGTGTGGGTGCAGGGCCACACCGACGATCAACCGATCTATATCGCGCCCGCCAAGAAGGACCCGAAGGCCAAGCCTCTGCCCCGGGGCGCCAAGGCGCCGCCCGCGCCGGTGAGGTTCGTGACGAACTGGGAGCTCTCGGCGGCGCGTGCCCTGCAGGTCGTGCACTACCTGCAGGACGTCGCGAAGATCGATCCCACGCGGCTGGCCGCGCTCGCGTTTGGCCAGTACCGGCCGGTATCGCGCACGAACCGGGCGGCGAACCGCCGGATCGAGATCGTGCTGTATCCCAAGCGCGTCGAGCTCGAGCGAGCGGCGAAGCGCTGACTAGGGCTGGAGGTCGACGAACTCGACGAGCTCGGCGTCCGTCACCGAGGCCAGGACGTCCGGCCGCGCGGCGACGTGCTCGCGCGAGTACAGCAAGATGCCGAGCTGGCCGCTGATATCGCGGAGCTCGGTGACCACGCCGATCGCGCCCTCGCTCGCGAACTCGAGCAGGATCGCGCGCGGCCGCAACGCGCGGGCGAGCCGGGACAGCTGACCGCCGGCGCGCGTCATCGACACGACCGTGTAACCGCGCTGGCTGAGCAACATGTCGACGCGCTGGAGCCGCGCGCGATCGTGCTCGACGACGAGCACCACCCCGCGATCGACCTGCAGTGGCTCGGGCTCGACCGGCAGCGCGAGCGGTGCGGAGCTGTTCGCGTCGCGCGAGCGATACACCGAGAGCGCGATCTTGTTGAGCAGCTCTTCGATGTTGAACGGCTTCTCGACGACCTCGCTCGCGCCGATCGCCGACAGGTTGATCTCGAGACCGTGGACCGCGGTCATGATCAGCACCGGCACCTCGCGATACGCGGGGTCGTCGCGTAGCGCCTGCAAGAACTGGCGGCCGTTCATGCCGGGCATCATCAGGTCGAGCAGGATCACGTCGGGGCGCGCCGCATGGACGCGGTCGAGGGCGTCGGCGCCGTCGACCGCCACGTCGACGACATAGCCCTCGTCGGCGAGTACCTGGCCCAGCGTGTCCCGCACCATCGGCTCGTCATCTACGACGAGGATGCGGCCACCTTTCACCACCGTGCTTGCCGCCGCCATTGAGCCGTCGGAGCGTACCACCCGCATCTCGCGCGGTGTATGGTCGTGACGATGTCGACAGAGCCCCCGCTGGCACGGGCCTACGACAAGCTACGTCCGATCGTGCTCCAGCGCTTGCTCGACATGCGCGCGACGCTCGATCCGACGTTCGGGCGGCTCGACGAGCCGACCGCACGCGCGCAGATCAGCGCCGTGCTCGAGCACCTCGGCAACTTCCTCGCTTCGGGCGATCTCGGCTCGCATCGCGCGTTCTTGCAGACCTTCCTCGCGATGCGCGCCGCCGAGGCGCAAGGGTCGGTCGCGGTGCTCGCGATGCTCGTCGCGATCGGCGATACGGCCGCGCAGGTCGCGCAGGACGAGCTCGCGGGCTCGATCGATGGCGCGGAGCTCACGCTGCTGTTGACGCGGGTGACCGCGACGACCGCGCGTGCGGTCAATGACCTGGTCGCCGAGGAGCTCGCCCGGCGGGTCGCGCAGTGGAACGAGCTCGCGCTGCGCGAACGAGGCACCTCGTGACGCAGACCGTCTCGCAGCAGGGCATTCGCGTCGCCGGCGATACCCACGTCGGCAAGGTGCGCACGGCGAACGAAGACTCGATGATCGTCGATCCGGTGCGCGGCTTGTACGTCGTGCTCGACGGCATGGGCGGCGCGAACGCCGGCGATGTCGCGTCGCAGACCGCGCGCGATGCGATCCGCGAGCTCGTGATGGAGCGCCGGATGACGATGGAGCCGCGCGCGTTACTCGAGGCCGCGATCCAGCACGCCTCGGCGACGGTGTGGCACGCGGCGCAACAGGCGCGCGAGCGCCACGGCATGGGCACGACGGTCGTCGCTTGCATCGTGGTCGACCCGACCCGCGCCGTCGTCGCGCACGTCGGTGATAGCCGCGCGTACCTGTTGCGCAACGGGCGCGTGCAGATGTTGACGCGCGATCACACCATCGTCGAGGAGCTCGTCGACAAGGGCTTGCTGTCGGCGGACGAAGCCGAGCGCCATCCGTACAAGAACGTGCTGTCGCGCAACCTCGGCGCGAAGCCCGAGGCGAAGGTCGACCTCGTCGATGTCGAGCTGCGGCCGGGGGATCGCCTCATGCTGTGCAGTGACGGCCTCTACGGCTATGCCTCCGCCGAGGCGATCCAGTACCTGCTCGGCTCGGGCGATGCGCCGGAGCACGTCGCGCGCGACTTGATCGATCTCGCGCTACGCGGCGGCGGCGGCGACAACGTCACGACGATCGTGATCGAAGCTCCGCAGCCGCCTCCTTCGTCGACGCAGGTCGTGCGCACCACCGGCGCGATGCAGTGGTGGCAGCGCCGCTCGCGGTTCCTGCAGATCGCGAAGGATCGCGGCCTGACCAAGAACCCGATCGTGCGCGGGCTCGACCCCGAAGAGGCGCTCGAGTTGATCGCGAGCTCGCTGTGCCAGGCGATCTTCCACGATCTCGAGAAGTCGACCGGCGTCAACGTGTGGACGTTCGCGCAGAACATCGCGGGCGGCTGGTTCGAGCGTGCCGGCGAGTGGGCGCCGCTGCGCGCGCTGATGGATATCCTCGCGACCAGCGCGCGCGCGGTCGTCGACGAGATCGGGGTCGTCGACACCAACCTCGGCTTCCTGCTCTCGATCGCGGTATCGCGCGCCCTCGTCGTCGCCGAGCTCGCGATCGGCGGCCTGCTCGCGGACCGCCTGAACCGGGTCGATGCCGAGCTGATCAAGGTCCACGCGGCGATCCAGGAGACGATCCAAGGCGGTCCCGAGGCGTCGTTCGAGACCGTGCAGGACACCGCGCTCGAGGACACCGGCGATCGCTTCATCGATCCCTTCGTCGATCGCCCGACGGTGCCGTTCTTGCGCCCGGACCGTCCGGTCACGAGCCCGGGCGTCAATAGCGAGCTGATCGACGCGATCGAGAAGACGATCACGATCGCGCGTGGACGCACCTCGCTGCGCGCCGAGCTGGTCAAGCAGATCCTCGGCGCGGTCCAGACCATCGCGATCGATGCGACCGGCAACTTCGCGAGCGCGGTGCTGGCGGCGCGCGAGATCTATGGCGTGCGTCCCGTCGACGACACCGGTGTGATGCCGCTGTTCGACGCGCTCGATCAGGCGCGCATTATCACGACGGCGAGCGTCCACCAGATCACCGCGAGCGACGCGCTGCGCGCCAAGGTGCTGCGCGCGCTCAGCGGTGCGCACCAGCGCCTCGTCGGCGCGACCACCGGGCTCGTGCTCGAGGCCGTCGCGCCGTACTCGGAGCGCCTGCGCGAGGTCCAGGCCAGGACCGCCGCGATGCGCGACGAGGTCGCGAAGTTCGAGCGCAAGCGCGCCGATCTCGAACGCAAGTACGCGACCACGATCGATCACAGCCAGCCGTGGGAAAAACGCGGCACCACGGAGTGGTGATGTCAGACGTCGATCTCGTCGAAGCCGTACGGGTCCTGCGCGATGAAGTGCTCGACACCGTCGAGCACGGCGATCGCGATCCGCCGGGCGCCGAGGTGTTCGACGCGATCGTCGGCGCGCTCCAGATCGGCGGCGAATCGATCCCCGGCCTCGATCTGACCCTGCACGACGCGGTCGCGCGCCGGCTCGCCTACGGCGACTCCGAGGAGAGCGTGCTCGCGGACGCCGAGTCGGTGTTCGATCGCTTGCTGGCCGCGGTCGAGCGCTCGCTCGCCGACCCGCCGGATCGCATGGTGATCGTCGAGATGGCGACTCAGATCGCGGTCACGGTCGCGCGCGTGGTGTCCCTCGCCGCGGTCGCGCGGGCCACCCGCGATCGCGCGGCGCGGCTGCGCGAAGAGATGGCGCAGCACCAGCTCGAGGTCGTGCTCGACAAGCAGCGCGCGACCATCGTCGGCATGGAGCTCGATTCCGAGCCGTAGCGGGATCTCGGAGCGCGGTCGCTTCAGACGCCGATATTCGCGGTCACCGCATCGAGCAGCGCTTCGAGCCCGGAGTCGCGTTCGACGTAGCGGTGGACGAGGTCGCCGCTGCCACGGCCCGCGCCGCGCACGATCCGGCGCGCCTGGGGCTGCGCCTTGCGGACGTCGTCCATGATCGGCTCGATCCGCGGGTCGCTGGCATCGAGCTCGGCGATCACGGCGTCGAGCTTGATGTTCTCGAGTGCCTCGTGGACCGCGAAGTCATCCGACGCGAACAGGATGTCCCAGCCGCTCGACACGTAGAGCGCCATCGCGCCGCGCTGGCGATGATCGTCGCCGACCACGAGCACCCGCATGCGGCGCCCCGGGCGCTCGACATGACCGGTGGTGCGCGCGGCCTGCGCGACCAGCACCTTCCACTCGGCGGGCGGCTCGACGAGCAGCACGCCGAGCGCGGGGTTGATCCCGTTGACCTCGCGGACGACGTCGCCGATCACCTCGATCTCGCTGCCGGCCTCGCTGCCGGCCGCGCTGCCGGCCTCGCTGCCGGCCTCGCTGCCGGCCTCGCTGCCGGCCGCGCCGCCGGCGCGCGGGTCGGTCAGCGCCAGTGACACGCGCGTGCCGACCGGCAACCACTCTGCGGTGTCGAGGCACATCCCGACGTCGGAGATATCCCGCGTGTGACAGACCACGAGCTGACCACCGAGCAGCGGTGACACGGTCACCTTCAGCTCGATGCGGAAGCGGGGCGCACGCCGGGACACTCGTCACAATCATATCCCGAGGTGGGGCACGCTAGCGATGTCAGGGCCGCGCCATGACAGCCCACGTAGGGCAATGTGATTGACCGGTGGGGCAGGCCGGGGGAACGTCGGCCATATGCGACTGGCCTGGATCGCGCTCGCGCTGCTCGTACCGGCGAGGGCTTTCGCCGACGAACCCGTACCACCTGCAGCAGCACCTGCAGCGGCCGTGCAACCCGCTCCTGCCGAGGCCCCAGCTCCGCCCTCCGCGCCAACACCTGCGCCCGAGCGCGGTCCGGACACCGCCGCGGATTACCGGCCACAGCCGATGCGCAAGGACATCGTGATCAAGGTCTATCGCGATCGCGACACCCACAACATGCTGATGCTCGGCGGCATCGCCGGGCTCGGTGCCGTGCTCGGCGCGGTCGGCGCCTACTACAACCTCGATTCGCGCGATGCGGCGCGCGCGGTGTCTCCGAAGATGCCGACCAGCCAGCCGTGGACCGCGACCCAGCAGGCGGACTTCGATCGCGCGCACAGCTCGGGAGTGAAGGCGGGCATCTTCTACGGGCTCGGCGGCGCGGCGGTGCTCGCATCGGTGGTGCTGTTCATCGCGACCGCTCCCGGCGAAGAGTCGACGGTGATCCACCCGCACTACGCGATCGCACCGACCCCCGGCGGAGCGTTCGTCGCGCGCGCGTGGAGCTTCTGATGCGCCCGTGGATGCTCGCGATGTCCTCGACGCTCGCGACCCTCGCACTCGCCGCGTGCAGCCCGGATATCCCGAGCGGCTCGTACGAATGCGGACCGAACGCCGCGTGCCCGGACGGCCAAGCGTGTGACGGCCCGACGAACACCTGCGTGATCGCCTCGACCGCGAATCCGTTCGCGTGCGATCCCGGCCTCGAGCACGCCGACGACTCGCCGGCGACCGGCACCATCGTGCCGCAGCTCACGTGTGTCTCGCCGGTGTTCTCGCAGCCGGGGTGCCTCGCCGCGAACGACGGTCAGGACTGGTTCCAGTTCGTCGCTCCGACCGGCTGCACGGCGCTCGAGGTCAAGATCAGCGTCGCCTATCCGGTCGCGTTCCAGCCGCTCGCGCTCGTGCTCGGCGATGCCACCGGCGCGCAGCTCGCGACCGACACCGCGTGCAAGAACCTCCCCCCGGGCGGCGAGGATCTGCGTTGCATCACCCAGACGATCACGCCCGGCGATGCCTACGCGATCGCGGTCAAGCCGCTCGGCATGGGCGACGATTGCGACGGCACCTGCAACTTCAACCGCTACTCGCTGTCCATCCAGCTCGACACACCCTGATACTCTGAAGGCAGTGGACGGCCTTCGCTGGAGCTGGCTGTGCTTGCCCTACTTCGTGTGCGCCGCGGCGTTCACGGCGGTCGGCATCGCGGCGGCGCTGACCCGCGGCGATCGCGTGATGCGGGTCGGCCTGATCGGCGCGGTGGTCACCGCGTTGCCCTGGGCGCTGTGCCAGGGGCTCGCCGCGATGGCCTACGATCCGGATACGGCGACCCGGCTGTTGCGGCTGGGCCAAGGTCCGGTCGCGCTGGTCGGTCCGAACTTGCTGCTGCTGCTGCTCGCGGCCGGCGGTCAGCTCGAGCGGTTCCGCTGGATCGCCCGGGTCTCGGGCGTCGTCGGGGCGATCTTCGTCGCGATCGCGTGGGGCACCCGCACGGTCGTGCCGGGCGTCCACCTGCTCGCGTCCGGCATGTACTACATGAGCCCCGGCCCGCTGACCACCGTGCAGCTCACGCAGCTCGTCGTGTGGCTCGTGATCGGCGTCCTGATCGTACGGCGCTCGACCCCGCGCGCGGAGCAACGGCGCACGGTCCGCCTGTTGCTCGGGATCCTCGTGCTCGGAGCCGTGTCCTCGATCGATACGCTGCTGCTCTACACCGATCGCACACCGTGGGGCTCGTATCCGGTCGCCTGGCTCCCGGCGCTGCTCGCCTCGGTGATCGGCCTGTACATGATCGCGCGCACGAACCTCCTGCGGCCCCAGGGCCTCGATCGAGGGATCGCGACCGAGCTCGTCACGTTCGTCGCGGCGATCGGCGCGGCGGTCGTGCTCGCGCTGCTGTTCGTCGATTCGCCGCTCATCCTGGCGGCCACCACGAGCAGTGCGTGGGCGGGCCTCGCCGCGCTCGCGTGGGGCATCGAGCGTTCGCGGCCGCCGCAGGTCAAGGAGCAACGCGCGCTCGATCAGTTCGTCGAGCGCATGGCCAAGGCCGACGATGCCGACAAGATCGCGGAGCGGCTCGCCGTGCTGTGGAAGCGCGCGATCGGCATCGACATCCAGACCATCCGCTGGGGCGATGCGTTGGGCTTGACACCCGAGCTCGAGGGTTGGCTGGTCGAGCATCCGCAGCCGTTCGCGGTGGTCGAGCTCGCGACGATGCGGCTCGGCACGATGCGCGAGCCGCTCGAGACCCTCGGCGCCAACGATCCGGACGGCCTGATCGTGCCGCTCGTCGATCACGATGCGGTGGTCGCGCTCGTCGAGGCGAGCTACCCGCGCGCCCTGCGCGACGCCGAGCGCGAGCTCGTCGTCGAGTCCGCCCGCGCCGCCGCGCGCGCGTTCACGTTCGTGGAGCTCGCCTACGAGGCGGCGCGCGAGCGCGAGACCGAGCGCGAGGTCGAGGTCGCGGACGCGTTGCGCCTGCAGGCCTCGTCGAGCCGCGACGCCGAGCTCGGGCGGTGGGCCGTGGCCGCGGAGTATCGAACGGCGGCGCGCACGACCGGTGCGGGATGGTCGGCGACCGAGCTCGAGGACGGCCGGCTCGCCTTGCTCGTCACCGAAGCGCAGGCGCACGGCGTCGCCGCGGCCCTCGCGACCGCCGCGCTGACCGGCGCGTTCGCCGCCGCGACCGCTCCGGGCACGGCGCCGATCACCCTCGACGAGCTGGTCGCGACGATGCGGGCGAGCAGCGAGGGCGTGCTGCGCGGTGGCGAGCCGGTGTCCGCGTTCCTAGCCATCCTCGACGCGAACGCAGCCACGATCGAGTGGGCATGCGCGGGCCACCCGGGCGCGTTCGTGGTCGGCCCGATCGCGGCGATCGAGACCGCGCTGCCCGACGGTTCGCGGCGCGCGACGCGTCCGGACGCGGTCGCGCTCGGCGGCGCCGGGTCACCCGCCGCGAGCCTGACGATCGCGACGCGCGGTGATGCGGCGCTGCCGGCCGATTCCGTGGTCGTCGTGGTGTCGAGCGCGGTGCGCGGCTCCGACGACCTCGCGTGGCGCGACCGGCTGCGCGCCAACGCTCCAGCGAGCGGCCGCCTCGCGACCGTGGTCGTCGAGGCGGCGTTGCGCGCGGGCGAGCCGAACGAGGACCTGCTCGCGGTCGTGGTCCGTGCCCGCTAGGCGGGCGTCTCGCCCCTCGATCGCGTGTGAGATCGCCGGCGTTGCTGCGGGTCGGCGCGTGGCGGATGTTGCCGTCATGAGAGCCGTGTGGATCGGGGTCCTGGTCGCCGCGTGCGGCGATCAGGCGCGGCCCCCGGGGAACGCGCCACCGGATGCGACGGCGTTTCCGGAGGTCGTGCCCGCATGCACGACCGGCGCGCAGACCCAGACCTTCGACGACGCGAGCGCGTTCGGTCCGGTCGTAGCCGGGACGCTCGCGGCGTGGGATCCGGCGGGACGGTGGTTCCTCACCGGCGTGGCGCTCGGCGACGTGTCGAGCGTGATGTTGCAGCGCCAGGCCGATGGCACGTTCATGTTCGATCGTAGCGCCGTGAAGGTCGGCACGCTCACCGCGGACTCGTTGTTCGAGCGCGACGAGCAGACCTATAACGACAAGCCATACCTCGAGGCGCACCGGATCTCGAACCTCGCACCCGATGGCACGCTGAAGCTGGATCGCGCGCAGTGCTACGGCGGGTCGTGCGAGGTGTGCACGGCGAAGGTCGTGCGCGCGACCCACAACACGGCCGGTGACGTCGGCGGGGGCGTCGTCGGTGGCGTCGTCGAGGGCGAAGGCGACGGCCTGACGATGCTCGGCCAGCTCGCCGGCCCGAGCTGGGGACCGGGCTACACGTTCAACGTGCGCGTCGCCGGTACGACCGCGTACCTGATCCGCCAGGACGGGCTGCACATCATCGACACGACCGATCCGACGAACCCGACGCAGCTCGGCTTGTACCGGCGGGCGCACCTCGGCTATTCGAACGACGTCAAGCTCGTCGACGCGAACGCCAAGCGCTACGCGGTGATCGCAGACTACGGGGTCGATGTCGTCGACGTCTCGAACCCGGCGAACCCGACGCTCGTGGCGACGATCCCCGAGGACGCTCACACCGATGCGATCGAGGCGCGCGACGGGAAGGTCTACGCGTACTTCGGCACGTACGACGGCACCTGTCCGATCTACGACCTCACCGATCCCGAGCACCCGGCCAAGCTCGGGCAGTTCGCGGTCAACGGCATGCTGGTCCACGATCTATCGATCGAGCACGGCATCGCGTACCTCAACGCGTGGGATCAGGGCTTCGTCGTCGTCGACTTCACGAACCCGGCGGCGCCGGTGCGGCTCGGCGCGTGGTCGAACACCCCGACGCGCACGAGTCACTCGAACTGGACCACGACGATCGACGGCCGCCACATCGCGCTGCACGGCGAGGAGAGCTACGGCGCGAAGCTCGACCTGGTCGACGTCGATCCGGCCGCGCCCGGCTTCATGCAGTCGTTCGCGACGTGGCAGACGCGCCCGTGGGTGTCGATCCACAACCTGATGGCGTTCGGAACCAAGGCGTACTTCACCTACTACCAGGATGGCGTGCGCGTGCTCGACCTGTCCGATCCGACGAGGCCGACCCAGATCGGCTACTTCAACACCTGGGATCCGCAGGCCGACTACACCTCGAGTGACTTCTTCGAGGGGGCGGTCGGGATCGACGTCGATCGGGCGCGGCACCTCGTGTTCGTCGCGGATAGCCCGCGCGGGCTACTGATCCTTGGCGACGACACTCCCTGAATCGCTGGGGGAGTCTTCGGGCAGCATGCGCAGGCCGGCCGGCAGGGTGTCGCCGAGCGCGACGCGCTCCTCGCGCGCCTCGAGCTCGACGATCTGCTCGACCAGCACCGCCGCGCGTTCTCCGCCGGGCATCGCGCGGAGCTGCAGGGCGAGCTCCGCGCGGGTCGC
>JBDTEH010000361.1:0-5162 GCA_039922635.1 Kofleriaceae bacterium
CGGAAATCTCCTGTTTTCTGCGAAGGTAGGGCTAGCGACGATCAGCAACCACGCCACCGTTTGCGCGCAACTCGTTGATCACCGATCGCCGCAGCATGTTCTGCGTAATGGGCTGCTCTCCACCAGCAGCAAGAGCGGCCCGCAGCACGGCGTTCTTGATGTCGCCGCCGGTAATCGTGCTGAATTCTTCGGCCAGCGCATCGAGGTCGACGTCGTTGCCGCGAGGAATCGCTGACGGCAGGTGGTATTCCCATAATGCAACGAGCTCATCATGTTCGGGCATCTCGAAGACGATCTTGTAGACGATGCGACGCAGGAACGCGTCGTCCAACGAGCCCTTGAGGTTGGTCGTAAGCACCACGAAACCGTCGTAGTCCTCGATCAGGTTGAGCAGCAGGTTGACCTGCATGTTCGCATGGCGATCGGTGGAGTCTTTGGCTTCAACACGCTTGCCGAATAGCGAGTCTGCCTCGTCAAACAGCAGCGCCGCGCGGCTCGCCGCTGCCTCGTCAAACATACGCACGAGATTCTTCTCGGTCTCTCCGACGAACCTGTCGACCAGATTACTCACGTCAATTCGATAGAGCGGGTGGTCAATCTCGTTGGCGAGCGCAGCGGCGCACATCGTCTTGCCCGTGCCCGGCGCGCCATTGAACAATGTAACGATCCCGCGACCGGTTGCGTGGCGGTCGGTGAGTCCCCATCGATCCATCACGAATGTACGGCGCTGTAGCGCGGTACGAAGCTCATGGACCTGTTCTCGGGTGTTTTCGGTGTTTTCGGTAAGTACGAGCTGGTCGAGGCGCACTCGACTGCGACTACGCTTTGCGAATCGTTCGAGTTGTCCGCGCATCTGAGATTCCGCGGCCCCGCCAAGGATCGACGCCGTCGATTCGCGGCTCGGCAACTGCGCGTGCGCCACTCGCGCCGCAGTCTCGATTCCTGCACGCGAAAGTGGATACTCCGCGGCCACCAAATTGACGTCGTCCTGCGTAGCCTGTACCCCGAGCCGCGTAAGGTCCGCAGCCCATGCCATCCGGCGCAGGTCAACGTCGGGCAGTCCAATCGACACTCGAGTGATCGCGACGTCGGCGAGTTGCGGCGCATCCATTCGAGCCGGATCGATATCGGAGGTGCACCAGACGTGTCCGCCTGCACGTGCAATGCACTGACGCAGGATCGAACTCGTGGGACCGCTCGTGACATGGTTGTCGACACGCCGCAGGACCAACTGCGCGCCAAGAATCTCCGCTTCCTGCGCGAGAGCGCGCAGCAGCAAACCGAGGCGACTGGGATCGCTGGGAAGAAATGAGCCTTCGACGGCAAGTACGTAGCGTCGGCCGTTGGCGGCGGCGAGCGCCTGAGCGATCCGCAGCTTGCCAGCACCCGGAGAGCCGGCGAATAAGACGCGTGCGCCATCGCGGTTTGCGACCCGATGCGCTGCGGAAACCAACGCGTTGATGGCGACAAGCCTGTCGACGGCAACCACACCGATTGCAGCTTCGACCCGTGCAGAAAGCAGTCGCGCGAACGACTTGAACCGCGGATCGAGGCCAACCTCGCCATCAAATACGCGTAGCAGGCGCGGAGTCGGGACAAGCTCGTGCTCGAGGCGCGACGAAAAATGCATAAGGGCCAGAGGCGCCGACTCGATCAACGCCGCGGCATGCAACGGTCCTCCTTCGCGAAGCACCGGGCCTGCAGCAATGGCCTGGTCGTCGGTTGCGCATAACAAGTCAATCGCCAGCGCGGCATCGACGTGCGTTCGTGATTCCCGTCCCCAGTAGCGGGCGATCGACCCGCGCGCACCGTAGTCGAGGTGCGGAGCGACAACGAGCACCAAAGCGTCGCGGAGCCAAGGAGGGAGATCGAGCGTCTTGCACAGCTCAGCAAACGGGATCGCGTGATCGCGTTCGAGTGCGATCAGTTCGTCGCCAGCGGTTCGAAGCGCCGTCGAATACGGCCCAGGATCCTCACCGTTCTTTTCAGCGGCGCGAGCTTCGAGCAAGGCGCGAATGCGTTGCATCTGAACGAGTTGATAACGAAGAAGCACGTCGCGCGCAGGCGCCGTTGCGATGTCAGCATCACCGTCCACTCTTCACCTCAGCGGTTCCTCACCGCGCCATCCTACGCCACGAAGTAGCGAGCGCCTTGAGCCCCGCGCTGATGATCTGTGGGTGGCTCTGCATACCCAACCAGCGCCGTCAGCGGGGCACAATCCGTGCCGAGGCGTACCGTATAGTTGAACCGATCACTTGCTGCTCGAACTCGCGCATGGCGCCATCGCACGTATCGTCAGACCTGACAGTCGCGATTGGTATGTGGGATGCGCGCCGTTCTTGCGCCGTTCAGCGCAACACGCGGCCCATCGCGCGGTACTCGCCGCGCGCCGCACGCTCGAGGTGCGCCTGTGAGATCGACGTGCCCTCGCTCGCGGCGGTGAACGCGGCCGCGAGCACGGCGTTGCGGATGTTCGCGCCGGTCATCGCCTCGTACGCGCGCGCGAGCTTCCCGAAATCGAGCGGTCGCACGACGGGCGCGGATACCGCGAGCATGCTCTCCCACAGCTTCATCGCCTCAGCCACCTCGGGCGCCTGGAACACGATGTGGGAGGCGAGCCGGCGCTTGAGCGCGGGATCGATGCTCGCGTCGAGGTTGGTCGTCAGGATCGTCACGCCGCCGAAGCTCTCGATCCGCTGCAACAGATAGTTGACCTCGAGGTTCGCGTAGCGATCGACCGCCGACTTGACCTCGGTGCGCTTCGCGAACAGCGAGTCGGCCTCGTCGAACAGCAGCAGCGCGTGGCCGGCATCCGCGGCCTCGAAGATCTTCGCGAGCTGCTTCTCGGTCTCGCCGACCCACTTCGACACGACCTTGCTGAGATCGATCTGGTAAAGCTCGAGATCGAGCTCGCGGGCGAGCAGCCCGGCGACCATCGTCTTGCCGGTGCCCGGCGGGCCGGAGAACAGCGCCGCGACGCCGATGCCGCGCGGCATCTTCTGCTTGAAGCCCCACTTCTCGTAGACCTGATGCGCGTGCTTGACCCGCGCGATCAGCGACACCACGTCGTCGAGCGTGTCGGGTGGCAACACGAGGTCGTCCCAGGTCTGGCCGATCTCGACGCGCGTCGCGAGATCGCCGAGCCGCTCCGCGATGTTGTTGCGGATGCCATCCTGCAGATCGTGGAGCGTCAGCTTGCTGTCCGGGCCGCGAGCCTCGCGCAGCGCGCGCGCGGCCGCGGCGCCGCCGCTGATCCCGCCGGCGCCGAGCCGGTAGGTCAGCGCGAGCTGATCGAGCGCGTCGGGGGCGAGCGCGAGCGCGTCATCGCCGAGCGCGTCGATCCACAGCTCGCGGCGCGAGGTCGTCGCGGGCACCGGCCACCGCACCCGCACGAGCCGGCGATCCACGACACCGAGATCGACGCCCGCGAGCCGCGACGTCACGGCGATCGGTCCGGGCGCGGTCTCGATCGCGCGTGCGAGCGCCCGCATGCCCGAAGCGGACTCGCCGTCCCTCGCGATCAGCTCGTCGATCTCGGCGATCACCGGGATGGTGTCCTCGAGCACGCACTCGCGGACCTGCGCGGCGAGCGTCGCCTCGAGCGCGCCCGGGGCGACGCGAGACAGATCGATCGCGAGCACGCTCCGGCCGGTCGTCGCCGCGGCGAGCGCGATCGCCGTTCGCCGCCCGCTGCCCACCGGACCTTCGAGCACGACGACGGTGCGATCGAACGAGTGGAGCGCGGCCGCGATGCGATGGATCGCGGTGCGCTGCGGCTCGTCGAGCTTCGGTTCGTACGGCAGCCCGACGCGGCCACCGGCGCTCCGGATCCGCTCCTCGGGCTCGTCGTCACCGCGCAAATACGACCACACGCGGGAAGGCACGGTCAGCGGCGTGCAGACATCGATCGAGCTGTCCTCGGGCGCGACCAGGAAGTGGTACCGCCGCATCGGATGGTGCGGCAGCACGACCTCCGCGATCCCCTGCGCTCGCGCCTCTTCGAGCCCCATGATCGTCGCGTAGTGCGCGATCGCCAGGCCCTTGCGCACGTCGGTCCCGCACATCGGTTGCAAGAGCGCGAGCAGCAGCGGATCGACCGCCCGCGCGACCACGCCCCACAGAAAGTCGAGCTGATCATCGGTCAGCGCCATCGCGGCGGCCAGCCGTGCATCGCGCCGGTTCGGGTCGCGCCGCAGGCCGGCAAGTGTCGTCTCGACCTGCGCGAGCTCCGTGCGCGTCGCGTCGAGGAGCTCCGGAGTCACGTCGATCCCGGACCTTGCAACGGCGAGGCGTGCCGCGAGCCGGACGCGCCGGAGCTGCAGACTGAAATAGCCCCCAGGCATCGTCACCAGCATACGTGATCTCCGCTCTGTAGATTCCCTTGACAGGTTAGGATGTTAGACGACTCGAGGTCAGTACGCAGGAACGGGGGAAACGGAGGGGTCCGCGAACGTACAAGGAAGAACCAGGGGTCCCAGGTGAGCTTGACCGAAAAGCTGCATCGCGACGAAGAAGCGAAAACCACACGCACGCAGGAGCCAGTCGCGCCTGCGAGCGCGATCGCGCCTCAAGACCAAAGCGGCGAAGATGTGGACGCCGCGAACCGGCTCGCCAAGGTCTCGCTCGACAACGCGGCAGGATCCGCTGGTCAACCGACGGGCGCAGCCCCCGCCGGCGTGACGGGAGCGAGCAACGGCGCCAAGGCCGCCGGCGTCGGCGTGCCGAGCGCCGAAGGTCGCGCCGAGGTCATGCAGATGTTCCGCGACGAAAACCGCGGCCCCGCCGCCGCGCGGGCGACCGCGCCGAGCCCCGGCGTTGGCGTGCCGAGTGCCGAAGGTCGCGCCGAGGTCATGCAGATGTTCCGCGACGAAAACGGCGGACCCGCCGCCTCGCCGCAGAGCACCGCCTCGGCGAGCCCCGCGGCGACGACGCCAGCGACCGCGCCGAGCGCCCGCGTCGGCGTTCCCAGCGCCGAGGGTCGCGCCGAAGTGATGCAGATGTTCCGCGACGAAAACGGCGGACCCGCCGCCTCGCCGCCGAGCACCTCCACCGCACCGGCGACGTCGACATCCGCGCCGAGCGCCGCGACCGCGCCGAGCGCCCGCGTCGGCGTTCCCAGCGCCGAAGGTCGCGCCGAAGTGATGCAGATGTTCCGCGACGAA
>JBDTEH010000362.1:0-17874 GCA_039922635.1 Kofleriaceae bacterium
GGCACCGGCACCCGCAACCACCGTCCCCGCGCCGCCGCCCCCGGTGGTCGTCGCCGCGCCAGCGGTGACGGTGCTGTCGAGCGCGACAATATCGATGGTCGCCGGCGATCACGCACCGCAGCTCGCGAAGTGCGAGGGCTCGAGCGCGCTCCACGGTGACCTCGCGATCGCGTTCGAGATCAACGCCGCCGGCCGGGTCACGAAGAGTCAGGTGTCGTCGACGGTCAAGAACATCAAGGTCGTCTCGTGCATCCTGACCTCGGTTCGCTCGTGGCAGTTCCCGAAGCCGCCTTCAGGCGTGGCCAAGGGCGTCTATACGATCACATATCAATAGAGCGGTAGTAGAGTGCGGGGGTCATGGACCTCAGCTTTACCGAAGAACAAGACGCGCTCGTCACGACCGCACGCGACTTCACCCGCAAGGAGATCATCCCGAAGGCGGCGCACCTCGACGAGACCGGGGAGTTCCCGAGGGACATCCTCAAGAAGGCCTGGGAGACCGGCCTGATGAACATCGAGATCCCCGAGGCCTATGGGGGCCTCGGCGGCTCGTGTCTCGACAACTGCCTGGTCCAGGAAGAGGTCGCGTTCGGCTGCAGCGGGATCAACACGTCGCTGTCGGCGAACTCGCTCGGCGCGACGCCGCTGGTCATCGCCGGGACCGAGGACCAGAAGAAGACCTACCTGGGCCGGCTCGCGAGCGAGTACTGCTTTGCCGCCTACTGCTGCAGCGAGCCCGATGCGGGCAGCGATGTCGCCGGCATGCGCACCCGCGTGACCCGGCACGGCGACGACTACGTCCTGAACGGGCAGAAGCGGTGGATCACGAACGGCGGGGTCGCGAGCTTCTACACGGTGTTCGCGACGTTCGATCCCGCGATGAAGCACAAGGGCATCGCCTGCTTCGTCGTCGACGCGAACACGCCGGGCGTCAAGGCCGGCCGCAAAGAGAACAAGATGGGCCAGCGCGCCTCGAACACGACGGACGTGATCTTCGAGGACGTCAAGCTCCCGAAATCAGCGCTGGTCGGCAGCGAGGACGGTGGCTTCAAGGTCGCGATGAGGACGTTCGACAAGTCGCGGCCGTGGATCGCCGCGATGGCGACCGGCGTGATCCGCCGCGCCCTCGAGGAGAGCCGGGCGTACGCGCTCGAGCGCAAGACCTTCGGCGTGCCGATCGCGCAGCACCAGGCGATCCAGTTCATGCTCGCCGAGATGGCGATCGCGTACGAGGCGACCCGGCTGCTCACCCACAAGGCCGCATGGCTGGTCGACAAGGGCGATCTGTCGAGCATCGTGTCGAGCTACGCGAAGGCATACGGCGCCGACGCGGCGATGCGCTGCACGACCGACGCCGTCCAGATCTTCGGCGGCTACGGCTACACGAAGGAATATCCGGTGGAGAAGCTGATGCGTGATGCCAAGCTGCTCCAGATCTACGAGGGCACGTCGCAGATCCAGCGCGTCGTGATCGCCCGCAACATCCTGGGAGGTAAGTGATGCGTCTCGCATTGGGTCTCGTGCTCGCCGCCGCCGCCTGCAGCACGCCGGCGAAAGAGGACTACAAGCAGGAAAAGCCCGAGGTGGAGGCGCCGCCGCCGCCCTCGACCAAGGACAAGCCGGCGGTCAAGAAGGCCCACACGGCCGACGAGCTCGGCACGTGTCACCTCACCGCGAGCGGCGCGGTGTCCGTCGATCAGACCACCAAGGGCGGTAAGGACGCGACCAACATCTCGTACTGGTACACCGCCGACGAGCAGAAGCTGATGATGGGCGTCGACGGCTTCGTCATCAACTGCAAGGGCGCCGACCTCAAGTTCTCGCTCGTGCCCGGCGGCGGCAAGAAGGACGGCATGCCGTTCGCGCCGAAGAAGTACGACTTCGCCGCGGGCAAGGGCGATGGCGTGCTGATGATCATGTTCGGCAAGCAGACCATGGACAAGCCGAGCGGCTCGATCGACGTCACGGCGTTCGATTCGCACCACATCGCAGGCTCGATCGCCCTGTCGGGCACGGTCGGCGGAGCGGCGGAGAAGCTCGTCGGAAGCTTCGATCTGATCTGTCCAGATCTGTCGGGCTGCGAGAAGTAACCGCGCAGCGCTACTGCGCGCGCCCCCAGCGCAGCAGCTTGCGATACAGGGTCTTGCGGTCGATGTGCAGCACCTGCGCCGCGTTCGTGCGGTTGCCTCCACACATCTCGACGACATGCAGGATGTGACGGCGATCGACTTCTTCCAGCGTCAACAAGTTCTCTTCGGTCATGGAGCCTCCACGAGTTGGGGTTTGGGCGGAAACCACCGGTCGCGCAGCGCGCCGGCCCAGTAGTAGGTGACGGGCAACACGATCAACGTGAGCAGCGCCGCCGACAGCGTGCCGCTCACGACGACCATCGCGATCGGACGTTGGGTCTCGCTGCCGATCGCGTGCGACATCGCGGCCGGCAACAGACCGAGCGACGCGAGCAGGGCGGTCATCAACACGGCGCGCAGGCGTTCGCGCGTCCCCTCGATGGTCGCCGTCCACAGGTCATCCCCGGCGGCGCGGCGCGCGCGGATCGCCGAGACCACGAGCACGCCGTTCAACACGGCCTGGCCGAGCAGCGCGATGAAGCCGACCGCGGCCGAGACCGATAGCGTCATGCCGGCGAGCGCGAGCCCGGCGAGCCCGCCGAGCAGCGCGATCGGCAGGTTCAGCATGATCAGCATCGCGTCCCACACGCTCCCGAACGCCGAGAACAGCAAGAAGAACGTGAGCACGAGCGAGAGTGGGAGCACGAGCTCGAGCCGCTTCATCGCGCGCTCCTGGTTCTCGAATTCGCCGCCCCACGTCATGTCGTAGCCGACCGGCAACTTGACGTTCGCTTCGACCCGCGCGCGCGCATCAGCGATGAACGAACCGAGGTCGCGGTTGCGCAGGTTCATCCGGATGCCGATGTAACGCTTGCCGTTCTCGCGGGTGATCGCCGCCGGACCGCGCACCATGCCGACCGTCGCGAGCGCCGAGACCGGGACCACGACCGCGTCGGGAAGCGGCACGCGCAGCGTCCGGATCGTGTCGAGATCTTGCCGCGACGCGATCGGGAATCGCACCGTGATGTCGAACTTCTTCTCGCCATCCCAGTATTCCGAGGCCGCGTGGCCCGACAGGGCGGTCTCGATGTAGTTCTGCAGGCCGCCGAGGTCGAGGTTCCAGCGCGCGAGCGCCTTGCGATCGGGGGTGACCGCGATCACCGGCACCTCGTCCGCCTTGACGATCGCCGGATCGGCGACGCCCGGCACCTTCGCGATCACCGCCTCGGCTGCGTCGGCGAGCTTGCGCAGCTCGACGACATCATCCCCGTAGATCTTGACCGCGACCTGGCCTTGCTGGCCGCTGATGTTCTCGTTGACGTTGTCGCGGATCGGCTGGCTGAAGTCCGATTCGATGCCGGGGATCGCGCGCAGATCGTTGGTCATGATCGCGGTGATGTCGTCGAGCGTGTGCAGGCCCGGTCGCCACTGGTCCATCGGCTTGAGCTTGATGAAGACCTCCAGGTTGTTGAACAGCTTCGCGTCGGTGCCGTCCTCGGGCCGGCCGAGCTGCGACAACATCTCGGTCACCTCCGGGACGTGCTTCTTCAGGGTCGCGAGGATGATCGGCGTCAGCTTGCGACCTTCGTCGAGCGAGGTCGTCGGTGGCAGGGTGAACGTGACGTAGATCGAGCCCTCGTTGAGCTCGGGCAGGAACTCGCTGCCGAGCCGCGGCGCGAGCTCGATCCCTGCGACGAGCAGGGCCAGCGTGACGATCGCGACCGGGATCGGATTGCGCATCGCAGCGCCGAGGATCGGATCGTGATAACGGCGCGCGAGCTTCAACACCGGCGAGGTCCGGACCGCCTTGTGCTTCTTGAGCGCGAAGAAGCACAGCACCGGCACGAGCGTGAAGCTGACCAGCATCGCGCCGACCAGCGCGCTCGCGACGGTGTGCGCCATCGGCGCAAAGATCCGGCCCTCGACCCGCTGGAGCGCGAAGATCGGCAGGTAGGCGGCGATGATGATGAGGAGCGAGAACAAGGTCGGCCGCGCGACCTGGCGGGCGATCCGGAACAGCTTGTCGACGCGCTGCCCGATCGTCAGCTGGTCGTAGCTCGGTCCGGCCACGTGCTCGAACACGTGCTCGACGAGGATCACCGCACCATCGACGATGATGCCGAAGTCGACCGCGCCCATCGACAGCAGATTTGCGGACATCCCGCGGATCTGGAGATAGATGAACGACGCCGCGAGCGAGAGCGGGATCACCAGCGTCACGATCAACGAGGCGCGCAGCGACAGCAGGAACACGAACAGCACGAGGGACACCAGGAACGCGCCCTCTCCGAGGTTGTGGAACACCGTATCGAGCGTGGTCTCGACGAGGTCGGTGCGATCGTAGAACGGATCGATCCGGACGCCGTCGGGGAGGGCATGGTTCTGGAGCTCGCGGACCGCATCGCGGACGCCGGCGAGGACCTCCGACGGGTTCTGGCCCTTGCGCATCAGCACGATGCCCTGCACCGCGTCGAGGTTGCCATCGCGCGTGACCACGCCCTGGCGCGGCGCGTAGCCCTCGTGGATCGCCGCGACATCCTTGATCGTGACGGGGACACCGCCATGAAAGCCACAGCGGACCTCGCCGATGTCCTCGAGCGTCTTGAACGTGCCCATCGAGCGGATCACGAAGCCCTGCTCGCCGCGCTGGATGATCCCACCGGACGCGTTCGCCGAGGCGTGCTGGAGAGCGTTGAAGATGTCGTCGAGCACGACGCCGAGCGCGGCCATGCGGCGTGGCTGTGGCTCGACGTGGATCTCCTCGACCAGCCCGCCGTACGACACCACGTCGGCGACGCCCGGCACGCGGAGCAGGGCGGGCCCTACGGTCCAGTCCTGCAGCGTGCGCAGGGTCATCGGATCGGTGTTCGCGCCATCGAGCGTGTAGCGATAGACCTCGCCGATCGGGGTCGCGAGCGGCCCGAGGTTCGGCGACACGCCCGGCGGCAGATCGGCATCGGGGATGCGCTCCATGATCTGCTGGCGCGCGCGCATGACCTCGACGCCGTCCTCGAACGTGAGCGTCACCAGCGACAGCCCGAACAGCGAGATCGAGCGCTGGCGGAGCGTACCGGGCACTCCGTTGAGGGCGCGCTCGAGCGGGATCGAGACGCGGCGCTCGACCTCCTCGGCCGGCTGGCCCGGATACAGCGAGATGATCTGGACCTGCGTATCCGTCGGATCGGGGAAGGCCTCGATCGTGAGGTGCTGGTACGCGTAGTACCCACTGATCGCGAACGTCAGCGCGGCGATCAGGACGACGAGGCGCGTGCGCAGCGAACCACCGAGAAGAGCATCGAGCATGGTACGGCGAGCGCCACACGAGCACGTGGCGCGCCAACGCCACGCCGCGCCACGCCGCGGATAGGACGCGCATCCCCGACGTGGGCCAGGCCCAAATGTCCACACTGCTGCGTTTCGCCCACCACATCACGAAACCTTCATGCCCCGCGGGATGAAGGATCGCGTCGCGCCGGGTAACCCGTCATCATGGTCGAGCTCCTGCTCGTCGACGACGATCCCGAGGTCTGCGAGCTGGTCCGTTATGGGCTGAGCCAGCAGGACATCCACGTCACGTCGCTGTCCTCGGGCGACGCGGCGTTCGCGTACGTCGCGTCGCGCTCGATCGACGTCGTCGTCACCGATCTCGCGATGCCGGGGATGCACGGCCTGGAGCTGATCGATCGGATCGTCTCGAACATCCCCGAGCTCCCGGTGATCGTGCTGACGGGCGCGGGCGACTTCGAGAGCGCCGTGGGCGCGATGCGTGCAGGCGCGTACGACTTCGTGACCAAGCCGGTCGATCTCGCCGCGCTCGGGCTCGCCGCGAAGCGTGCCGCCGAACGCCATGCGCTGCGCGAGGAGGTCGTCCGCTTGCGCCGCGTCGTCGCGGAGGCCCGCCGGTTCGAGCAGCTCGTCGGAGCGAGCGCGGCGATGCAGAGCGTGTACGACGTGATCGCGCAGGTCGGCCCGACCGACGCCACCGTGCTCGTCACGGGGCAGTCCGGCACCGGCAAGGAGATGGTCGCGCGCTCGTTGCACCTGGCCTCGCGCCGGCGTGCGGGGCCGTTCATCGCGGTCGATTGCGCCGCGATCCCCGAGCAGTTGCTCGAATCCGAGCTGTTCGGCCACGCGAAGGGCGCGTTCACGGACGCGAAGTCCGCGCGGGTCGGGCTGCTCGCGCAAGCCGATGGTGGCACGCTGTTCCTCGACGAGCTCGCGGAGCTTCCGCCGAGCGTGCAACCGAAGTTGTTACGCGTCCTCCAGGAGCGCAAGCTCCGGCCGATCGGCGGCGACTCCGAGATCGGCTTCGATGTTCGGGTCGTGTCCGCGACCAACCGCGATCTCGAGGCGATGGTCCAGCAGCGCGAGTTCCGCGAGGACCTGTACTACCGGATCAACGTCGTCCAGCTCCCGCTGCCGCCGCTGCGCGTGCGGGCCGGCGACGTGCTGCTGCTCGCGCAACACTTCATCGCGCACTTCGCGCGGATGTTCGAGCGCGACGTCCACGGGCTGTCGCCCGAGGCCGCGGACCGCCTGCTGCGCCACGCGTGGCCGGGTAACGTGCGCGAGCTGCGCAACGCGATGGAGCGCGCCGTCGCGATGTGCGCCGGCCAGGAGATCTCCGTCGAGGACCTGCCCGAGCGCATCCGCGATTACCGTGGCGGCGGACCGGTCCCCGCCGCGCTCGATCGCGAGGTCGCGCTGTCCCTCGAGGAGATCGAGCGCCGCCACATCCTGCGCGTGCTCGACGCCAAGGAGGGCAACAAGGTGGCCGCCTCGCAGAGCCTCGGGATCGATCGCAAGACCCTGTATCGCAAGCTCGTCCGCTACGGTGTCGAGCGCGAGTCATGAGCGAGACCGTCGATCGTTCGTGGGTCGCGCTCGTCGCGCTCGTCGTGGTCGCGCTGCTGTCGCTGACGATGTGCGCGCTCGACATCGTGATCGACCGCAACACCGCCATGCACACCAGCGGGCTGGTCGAAGATTCGCTGCGTTCGGTCGCGCTCGCCGACGACCTGCGCTACCAGGCGTACCGCCTGTCGGTGGCGAACCTCGCGCCCGATCAGATCGCGTCGATCGCCGAACAGATCGATGCCGACGCACGCGCGTACGATCCGCTCACGGATGGCGAGGGCGAGGCCGACGAATGGAACCGCCTGCAGGGCCTGCTCGCTCACCTCCGCCACGAGCAGCCGCTGCCGACCACCGGGTCGTCCGCGACGCTGGTCTCCGAGATCGAGACCTCGATCGCGCGGCTGGTCCGGATCAACCAGGACGAGGCACACCGTAGCGCCGACCAGATCACGCGGGTCCACGAGAGTGGCCTCGTGCTCGACGCCATCGTCGGCCTGTTCACGGTCGGAGCGGTCACGCTCGTCGGTGTGGTGCTCGTGCGCAACCTGCGCCGCCAGCGCGCGCTGCTCCGCGAGTACCTCGCCAGCGTCGAGCAGCGCAGCCGCGAGCTCGCCGCGTTCGCGTCGCGCACCGCGCACGATCTCAAGGGGCCGATGAGCCCGATCCGGGGCTACGCCGATCTGCTGTCGATGCAGCCAGTCCCGGAGGTCAAGGAGATGGCCCGCCGGATCGGCCGTGCGGTCGATCGCATGGCCGCCGTGGTCGACGACATGCTCGAGCTGAGCGTCCACGGCCGGCCGGTCGCGGGGCAGGTCGCGCTGACCCCGGCGGTGCTCGAGACCGTCGAGGAGCTACGCGCCGAGCTCGGCGATGCCGAGGTCTCGGTCGAGCTCGGCGAGCTCTCGGTCGCGTGCTCGGCCAACGTGCTCGGTCAGGTGCTACGCAACCTCGTCTCGAACGCGGCGAAGTACCGTGCGCCCGGTCGTCGACTCGCGCTCCGCGTGCTCGCGCACAAGCAGGGCGACCACGTCGAGATCGCCGTGTGCGATAACGGCCGCGGGATGGACGTGGAGGCGGCGGCACACGCGTTCGAGCCGTATTTTCGCGCCTCGACCGACGTGCCAGGGCACGGGCTCGGGCTCGCGATCGTGCGCCGCACGATCGAAGCGATCGGCGGTACGGTCGAGCTCGCATCGACGCTCGGCGAAGGCACGCGCGTGACGATCACGATCGCCGCGGCGTGACCGCGGCCCCGGGCTACTTGTCGAAGCCCCAGCGCAGCAGCTTGCGATAGAGCGTCTTGCGATCGATCTCGAGCACCTGGGCCGCGTTCGTGCGGTTGCCGTGGCAGTGCTCGACGACCCGCAGGATGTGGCGCCGATCGAGCTCTTCGAGCGAGATCAGCTCGGGATCGGTGGGGGCAGCTTGGAGGGTGGCCATGACTTACCTGCTTGCCAGGCCCCACCGCACGAGCTTGCGGTAGAGCGTCTTGCGGTCGAGGTGGAGGATCTTGGCGGCGTTGGTACGGTTCCCGTGGCAGTGCTCGAGGACCGTCGTCACGTGGTGGCGGCGGACTTCATCGAGCGAGACCAGATCGGGGTTGGCAGCACTGACAGCTGCCTGGCCTTCATCGAAGTACGGCATGTCTCTTTGGTACCGCTGGGGCGGAAGATCTCTAAATGAAGAACGCCCTAAGGCGGGGAAAAGTCACGCTTATGATCGAAAAACACCGAAAAATCGAGGACCTCGACGATCGTTTCGGTCTCTTAAGAAAGCGAAGATCATCGGGCCGAGCGGCGTTCATGGCCGGGGAGCCACGCCCCGATTGTTTACCCGGGTCGGGGCGGGGCGGGCCGGTTCAGATCGAGGCTTGGGGAACTTCGGGAGGCACAGCACGCCCCGCCCGGCGGCGAAACCGATCGCGAAGTCGCCCCGCCCAGTAATAGCTGACCGGCAACACGATCAACGTCAGCAGCGCGGAGCTGATCGTCCCACCGACGACCACGACCGCGATCGGGCGCTGGGTCTCGCTGCCGATCGCGTGCGACATCGCGGCCGGCAGCAGGCCCAGCGACGCGAGGAGAGCGGTCATCAGGACCGCGCGCAGCCGTTCGCGCGCGCCTTCGATCGTCGCGGTCCACAGATCTTGACCCTTGTCGAGCCGCGCGCGGATCGCGGAGACCACGAGCACGCCGTTCAACACCGCTTGCCCGAGCAGGGCGATGAAGCCGACCGCGGCGGAGACACTGAGCGTCATGCCGGCGAACGACAGCCCGAGGAAGCCACCGAGCAGCGCGACCGGCATGTTGACGAGGATGATCGTCGCGTCCCACACCGTGCCGAACGCCGAGAACAACAGCAGGAACGTGAGCAAGATCGAGAGCGGCAGCACGAGCGTGAGCCGCTTCATCGCGCGCTCCTGGTTCTCGAACTCGCCGCCCCACATCAGATCGTAGCCGACCGGCAGCTTGACGTGCTCGCCGACCCGCTTCTGGGCCTCCGCGATGAACGAGCCGAGATCGCGGTTGCGCACGTTCATCCGGATGCCGACGTAGCGCTTGCCGTTCTCGCGCGTGATCACCGCGCGCGAGCTACCGAGCTCGACATCGGCGAGCGCGCGCACCGGGACGATCGCGCCGTCCTTGAGCGGCACGCGCAAGCTGCGGATCGCCTCGACCGAGTGGCGCGCGCCGAGCGGCAGGCGCACCGTGACATCGAACTTCTTTTCGGCCTCCCACAGCTCCGAGGCCGTATGGCCCGACAGCGCGGTCTCGATGTAGTCCTGGAACGCGCCGAGATCGAGGTCCCAGCGGGTCAGCGCGTCGCGGTCCGGCTTGATCGTGATCGACGGCTGCTCCGAGCTGCGCACGATGCCGAGGTCGGCGACGCCCGCGGTCTTCGCGATCTCGTTCTCCATCGCCTCGGCGAGCTTCTGCAAGGTCTGGAGGTCATCGCCGTAGATCTTGACCGCGACCTGACCGAACTGGCCGCTGATGTTCTCGGCGACGTTGTCGCGGATCGGCTGACTGAAGTTGTACTCGAGGCCGGGGATCGCCTTGAGGTTCTTGTCCATCACCGCGACGATGTCGTCGAGCGTGTGGATGTTGGACCGCCACTCCTTCATCGGCTTCAACTTGACGAACACCTCGAAGTTCGAGGGCAGCGTCGGGTCGGTGCCATCCTCGGGTCGACCGAGCTGCGAGAGCAACTCGGTGACTTCCGGAAGGTCCTTGCGCATCAGCGCGGTGATCTTCGGGGTCAGCTTTCTACCCTCGGTCAGCGAGATCGGCGCCGGTAGCGTGTACGTGACGTAGAGCGCGCCCTCGTTGAGCTCCGGCAAGAACTCGGTGCCGAGCCGCGGGATGAGCTCGATGCCGGCGATCAGCAGCGCACCGGCCGCGACGAACACGGCGAACGGGTTGCGCATCGCGTTGATCAGCACCGGATCGTACGCGCGGCGCGCCACGCGCAGCACCGGCGATTCCCTCACGGCCTTGTGGCGGCGCAGCGCGTAGAACGCGAGCGCGGGCACGAGCGTGAAGCTGACGATCATCGCGCCGAGCAGCGCGCTGACCACGGTGTGCGCCATCGGCGCGAAGATCCGGCCCTCGACCCGCTGGAGCGCGAAGATCGGCAGGTACGCGGCGACGATGATCAATAGCGAGTATAGCGTCGGCCGGGCGACCTCGCGCGCGGCGTCGAAGATCGACTTCGCGCGCTGGTCATCGTTCATCTTTTGATACGCCTCGCCGGCGCAGTGGCCGAACACGTGCTCGACGAGGATCACCGCGCCGTCGACGATGATCCCGAAGTCGACGGCGCCCATCGACAATAGATTTGCCGACATGCCGCGCGACTTGAGGTAGATGAACGACACCGCGAGCGAGAGCGGGATGACGAGCGTGACGAGCAACGACGCGCGCACCGATAACAGGAAGATGAACAGCACGACGCTGACGAGCAGGGCGCCTTCGGCGAGGTTGTGGAACACCGTGTCGAGCGTGGTGTCGACCAGGTCGGTGCGGTCGTAGAACGGATCGACGCGGATGTGTGGCGCGTGCAGGTCGGACGCGACGAGCTCGTCGCCCTTGTAGAGCGCGAACGCATCACCTTCGGCGACGGCGCGGAACCGGACCCCGTGCGCGCACGCGGCGATCGCGAGCAGCTTGCCGTGCGGTGGGCCGGTCACGTCGGTACAGGGTCCATCGAACGTGCCGAGGGGCCGCGTCACGCTGTGCGCGTTCTCGTCGGTGTACTGCATCGCCAGCTCGACCCGGTGGTCGCTCGGCTTCTGGACGAACGAGACCTGGCCGTTCGGCAACGCGTGGGCGTGGAGCTCGGCGAGGCGCTCGCGGAGCGCCGCGAGCACGACCGAAGGGTTCTCGCCGCGCCGCATCAACACGATACCCTCGACGGTGTCCTGGTCGGCGTTGCGGGTGACGACGCCCTGGCGTTGCTGGTAGCCGGTCGTGATCGTCGCGACGTCGGAGACCTTGACCGGCACGCCGCCGTGAAAGCCGACGCGAACCTTGCCGATGTCGGCGGTATCCTGGAACGTGCCGATCGAGCGGATCACGAACAGCTCGGCACCGCGCTCGAGCGAGCCGCCAGATGCGTTCTGCGACGCCTTCGACAGCGCCTGAAACAGATCGTCGAGCACGACGCCGAGCGCCGCCATCTTCGTCGGATCGGGTTCGACGTGGATCTCCTTGACCAGGCCGCCGTACGACACGACATCGGCGACGCCCGGCACGCGCATGATCGCGGGCCTCACGACCCAGTCCTGGATCGTGCGCAGCGACATCGGATCGGCGCCCTTGCCCTCGAGCGTGTAGCGATAGACCTCGCCGATCGGCGTCGCGAGCGGGCCGAGGTCGGGCGTGATCCCGGGTGGCAGGTTCGCATCGGGGATGCGTTCGGTGATCTGCTGGCGCGCGACCAGCGGATCGACGCCGTCCCCGAACGTCAGCGTGAGCTGCGACAAACCGAACAGCGAGATCGACCGCAACCGGTACAGGCCGGGCACGCCGTTGAGCGCGCGTTCGAGCGGGATCGAGACCCGGCGTTCGACCTCCTCCGACGGTTGGCCGTCGTAGATCGTGATGATCTGGACCTGCGTGTCGGTGGGATCGGGGAACGCTTCGATCGTGAGGTTCGAGTACGCGTAGTAGCCCGCGCCCGCGACGAACACGGCCATGATGAACACCAGGAGCCGCGTCTGCAGCGATCCTTTGACGAGTGATTCGATCATCGTTGCTCGCTCGCTCGCCGGTCAGTTGTCCAGCTGGATCTGGTTATCGAGCAGGATCGCGCCCTGGACGACCACCTGATCGCCGGCGTCGAGCCCCGCGAGGATCGGCATGCGGCCCGCGCTCGCCGAACCGGCGGTCACGTTGCGCCGCTTGAGCGCGCCGTTCTTCTCCTTGACGTAGACATACGAGGTCACGCCGTCCGAGAGCACCGCGGACGAAGGCAGCGACACCTTGGCGGTGTTCGGATCGAAGAACTTGATCTGCGCGTATGCGTTCGGGCGCAGCGTGCCGTCGATGTTCTCGAGCTTGACCCGGACCGGAACGGTGTGGCGATCCGGATCGACGACGGCCGAGACCTGATCGATCTTGCCGTCGAGCTCGGCCGAGCCGACCGAGACCTTGGCCTTGGTGCCGGGGACGAGCTGCCCGACATCGTTCTCGAACAGATCGGCGACGACCCACACGTCCGAGAGGTCCGCGATCGCCATCACCGAGCCCGAGCTCGGATCGACGTTCTGGCCGACGTTGATCTGCTTCTCGACGACGACGCCGTCGCGCGGCGCGGTCATCGTGAACGACGCCTCGCCGCTGCCGGCGAGCTTGAGCGAGCTCAGCTTCTGCGACGCGAGCCGGACCGCGAGCTGCGCCTCGGTGACCTCTTGCTGGGCGGTGACCAGCTCCTTCGCCGGCAACGAGCCGGCGTCGACGAGCGCCTTGGTGCGGTCGAAGTTGACCTTCGCGGTGCCGGCCTCGACGCTCGCCTTTTCGAGCTCCGCGCGCAGCTCCGCGAGGTTCGGCGATGACACCGTGAACAGCTTGTCGCCGAGCTTGACGTGCTGGCCGCGCTCGACCATCACGCTCGTGACGCGGCCGGCGAGCGGCGAGCCGAGCCGCGAGGTGCGCGCCTCGTCGAACACGATGCGCGCGGGCACGGGGTCGGTCCAGTGCGGCGCCGCGGGCTGTGCGGGTGCGAGCTTGACGACGCCCCACATCGGCGCGTCGTTCGCGAGCGTGACGGTATCGCTGCCGACGGTCATGCCGGGTGCGGCTGGCTCGGTCGGCGGATCGGGGCGCTTGTAGTGACGCGCGAGCACGATCGCGGCGCCACCCAGCAGGATCGCCCCCAGCAGGATCGGGACGCGCAGGGGGCGGGCCTGGCCGCGCTCGGGGGGCGGCACGGTGGCCACGGTCGTCTGGTGTTCATCGCTCACGAGTACCTCCTGAAATCCCACGCGCGACCTCGTCGTCGAGTCCGAGGGCCTGGCGCAGCTGTTCACGCACGTTGAACAGGTCGAACCGCGTGTCGAGCACTTCGAGCAACAGGTCGCGATGCTGGCGCTCTACCAGCAACAGATCGGCGAGCCGCGCCTGACCGAGGTCGAACGCCTTGCGGGTCTGCACGATGATCTGGGTCGACTTCGGGATCTGGTCGGTCTCGAGGCGCGCGAGCGTCGTCTGGAGCGTCGCGTGCTGGGCGAGCAGGGCCTCGACCATGCCGTGCGCTTCTCTGACCTCGGCCTTGTCCTCGGCCTCGATCGCGCGGGCGTTCGCGCGCGCGGCCGCCGCGTCGTGGTTGCCGCGGTCGAACAACGGCAGCGGGATGCCGACCGAGAACACGAACTGCTGGTGCTGGTTGCCGGCGATCGTCAGGTTGTCGATCAGGTACGACACGCCGAGCGTCGGGTCGGGGATCTTGCGCGCGCTCGCGAGCGCGGCGTCGTCGCCGAGGGCTTCGGCCTCGAGCTTCTGCGCGACGCGCATCGGGCGGTTCGAGACCGCGGCGGTCGTGTCGGGGAGCGCGGCCGGCAGCGGCGCTGCCGCATCGAGCGCCTGCGGGTCGAGCCCCTCGGCGGCGCAGCGCGCATAGAGCATCGAGCTGCACGTCGCGATCGCGCCCTCGAGCTCGGCCTGGGCGCGGCCGAGCTGGAGCTCGAGCTCCTCGGTATCGAGCTCGATCCGTGCGAACTCGAGCGGCGACAGATCCTGGTGATCGACGCGGATCTTCTCGTTGTCGCGGAGCTTGCGCGCCGCATCGAGGTTCGCGGCCGCGACGTCGCGCTTGTTCGCCGCGTAGGTCAGCCTGCCCAGCGCGGTGGTCGCGTCTCCGAGCCGACCGCCGAGCGCCGCGACCGCGGTCTCGCCTGCCTCGTGCACGCGGGTGTCGGCGGCGTGGCGGCGCGGGCCGCGCTTGCCCAGCTCGACCAGCTCGCTGACCCCGAGCTCGAAGTTCGTGGTCTGGCCGAGTGAGAGCGGCATCCGCGAATCGGGGTTGACGCCGTTGTCGGCGTTGGTCTGGCCCAGCACGAAGCCGCCGGCGTTGAACGCGAGCTGCGGGTTCGGTAGCACGCGCGCCTGCTGGCCGAGCTCGTGCGCCGCCTCGACCTTCGCGTGGTTCGATTCGACGATCGGATCGCGGTCGCGGAGCCAGGTCGCGAGCTGGGTGGGATCGTCCAACAGGCGCTTCACGGGAGCGGTCGCATCGTCCGCCCGTGCGGGCAACACGAGGCCGAGCACGAGTACAACTGCCAGCTTCATGATGCGCGGAGCCAAGACTGAACTCTTGGAGTGTCCAGTCCCGAACGGCTATGAAGAAACCGTGAATTCGCACGGTTGTGGAACAAGGCGCGGGGCACGTTGGGATGGTCGGGGCGACCGCCTCCGACCACCATGAAGAAACCGTTATAATGGGCGTATGCCGACGTGTCGCGAGTGCAACGACGACGTGGTCAAGCTGGTCTCCGTGAAAGTGGGAGGCAAGGTGCGAAAGATCTGCGCGGACTGCGCTGATCGTGCGCGCGAGGCCGGTGAGATCGCCGAGGCGAGTGAAGGCGTGATCCAGGGGATGATGGGCTACAAGGGCCGCCGCTAGCAGCGAGGTGTCGAGACGCAGCCGCGCGGATGTCAGAGCGGTTTGGCAGGCTGCGCGCGTGCAGACCGAGATCGAGCAGGACCACCGTGGGACGCCGCCGTCGCCGTCGTCGCCGTCGATCGCGCCGTCGCCGCTCGCCGATGGCTCGCGTCCGATCACGCAGGGTCAGGGTTCGTCGCGGGCTTCGCCGGATGTGTTCGGCAACATCTTCATCGGCATCGCCGGGATGATCGGCGCCGGTAAGTCGACGCTCGCCGAAGCGCTCGGCAAGCACCTCGGGATCGACTGCTACTACGAGCCGGTCGCGGACAACGAGTACCTCGCGGACTTCTATCGCGACACCGCGCGCTACTCGTTCGCGATGCAGGTCTATCTGCTCAACCGCCGGTTCCAGCAGCACCAGGAGATCATCTGGCGCGGCCGGTCGGCGGTTCAGGACCGCACGATCTACGAGGACTCGATCTTCGCGAAGATGCTCGCGAAGACCGGCCTGATGGACGAGCGCGACTACCGCACGTACGTGGATCTGTTCCGCAACATGAGCAACTTCATGTGCAAGCCGAGCGTGATCATCTACCTCGATGTCGCGCCCGCGGACTCGGCCGAGCGGATCCGCAGCCGCAGCCGCGATGTCGAGTCACAGATTCCGCTCGCCTATCTCGAGGCGCTGCACGAGGGCTACGAGGAGTTCATCGCGAGCATCTCGAAGGTCATCCCGGTGATCCGCGTCGATTACGCGAGGTTCGCGACCGCCGAGGAGATGGCCGATGTGATCCGGCGGGAATACCTGGACGTCTCGTTCCTGCGCCAGGTCACCCGGTTCGATCCAGCCAGGTAAGTCGGAGCCAGGCCCGGTAAGCTCGTCCCGTGGTGCGGTGGCCCGAGATCCGAGCCGGTCTGATCGCGGTCGCGATCGGGTTCGGGCTGATCGATGGGTGCCCGTTGCCGACCCCGCAGGGGACGCCGGCGTGGGAGCGCGGCTTCGTCGAGCCGATCCGGCGCGTCCGCGATGTCGTCGAGACGCCGGTGCGGTGGATGCGCGGCGTGTTCGCGGTCACGCAGCAGTGGTCGCTGTACCAGGCGCCGGTCGCGCATCGCTATCGGATGTGGATCGAGGGCCAGGCTCAGGACCGGACGTGGCACGTGCTGTACCTCGCCGGCGATCCGGATCACGCTGAAGATGCCGCGTTGCTCGAGCATCCCCGCGTGTGGGGCGTGTGGGATCCGACGAACACGCCGACGATCGAGTACACCGCGTTCGCGGCGTGGGAGACCGCGCGCGTGCTCGCGGCGCATCCCGAGCTCACCGCGGTGCGCATCAAGATGGAGGCGATCGAGATCGGCAAGGGCGTGTACACGCCGACCGGCCAGTTCGACTGGCCATACCTGCGCCGCCGTATGCCGGCACCTCCCTCGGCGCTGGGGCCACGGTGATCCGCAGGGCCTGGCACGCGTGGGTCGCGTGGCTGGATCGCCGCGAGTCGCCGACCGCGCTCGCGCTCGTGCGGATCTTGTTCGCGGGGGTGCTGCTCGTCGACTACCTCGACCTGTGGCGGGCCGGCGCGATCGTGCCGCTGTTCACCAGGCCGCCGATCGGGTTCGCGATCGGCGAGGCCTGGCTGTCCGCGACCGCGGCGTGGGCGCTCGGCGCCGCGTCGCTCGCGCTCGTGATGATCGGCGCCGCGACGCGCGTCGCGTGCATCGGCGCGATGCTGTCGCTCGCGGCGTTCTCGCACCTGACGCCCGATGCCGAGAGCGGCCTCCACATGCTCGCGCGCGTGGTGTTCGTGATCCTCGCGCTGTCGCGCTGCAACGCGCGGTGGTCGGTCGATGCGTGGCTGTGGCGCCGGCTCGGCCGCGACGTGCCGGCAGAGATCCCGGCGTGGCCGCGCTATCTCCTGTTGCTCCAGCTGGTGTGGGTCTACTTCTCCGGCGGGATGAACAAGTCGGCCGGCGCGTGGGGCCCGTTCGGTGGCTTCACCGCGCTCGCGAACGCGCTGTCCGATCCGCACGCCGCGCGGTTCGCGCCGGCGTGGGTCGGCGTGATCTATCCGCTGACCCGGATCGCGACCGCGCTGACGATGGCGTTCGAGCTCGGCGCGCCGCTGTTCCTGCTCGCCTACTACAAGGGCTGGCGCGTGCGCTGGGTGTGGATCGGGCTCGGCGTGATGTTCGAGCTCGGCATCGCGGTCGGCCTGCGGCTCGGCAGCTTCCCGTACGGCATGCTCGCGCTCTACCCGGTGCTGCTCTACCCGAGCGAGCTCGGGCGTGGTCGTCCGGCCGCCGATCGGACGTGACCGTCCCGCATGCGGACGGCTCGGACGCGATGCGACGCGAGATCGTGCGGTTATCGCGGGCACACAAAGTGCTCCGGGAGTTCGCTTGGAGCCTCTACAATGCCCACGGACGACGCCATGACGACCCCGCTCACCCGACACGATCTCGAGGAAGTCCTCGATCAACGTCTCGCCAACCACCTGACCCAGGCGCAGCTCGAGGAGATCCTCGATCAACGGCTCGCGGACCACCCGACCCAGGCGCAGCTCGAGGAGACCCTCGATCAACGTCTCGCCAACCACCCAACCCAGGCGCAGCTCGAGGAGATCCTCGATCAACGTCTCGCCAACCACCCGACCCAGGCGCAGCTCGAGGAGATCTTCGATCAACGGCTCGCGGACCACCCGACCCACGCGCAGCTCGAGGCCATCGTCGCGCAGCTGCGAGCTCATATCGCCGATGACACGCGCACGTCCATGACGGTGCTGCTCGAGGATGCGTTCAAGCGGTTTCGCATCCTCGACGACCAGTACAAAGATCTGCCGGGTCG
>JBDTEH010000363.1:0-14211 GCA_039922635.1 Kofleriaceae bacterium
CCGGATCCGAACCGACGAGCCGAAGCTCGGGCTCGGTCGACGCCGGGCTATCGGGCGACGTGATGGCCGCGAGGCCCCGCGACACGAACGCCGAGCGCATCGCACGTCGTGAGCGCGATCGCGAGCCCTTCGCCATCGTGCTGCTTCGCGTACGCGGCGACGGCGAGCGGCGCGGCCGCGCGGAGATGGGCGTCGAGCTCGCCGGCATACCGGCCGCCGAGCGACAGGTCGAGCCGGCGCGCATAGCGCAGCGCCTCGAACCGGATCACGGGCGTCGCATCCGGCGCCATCGCGCGATCCCACGCGCGCGCGAGCTGGTCGTAGAGCTCGGCGTGCGCCTCCTCACCGGAGTCGACGGGCGTGGCGCAGCGCAGCGCGGAGGCCGCCAGATCGAACTCGCGGTGCTCGTACAGCAGCTCGGCGTCGCCGCAGGAGTGCACGGCCGCCACGGCCGTCACGGTTGGCGGATCGAGGTCGACGAGCTCGACCTCGATCACCTGGTCGTGAACCACCGGCGGAGCCGCGCTCGGATGCGACCGGCGATGCGGCGCGACGAGCGTCACCGCACCGAGCAGCGCGACCACGAACAAGTCCGTCCGAACCGACCAGCGCAGCGCGAGCATGCCTTCATGGTGCACCGAGCCGGGCTCCGGCTCCACTGCAATCTGCGAGCGCTGCCAGGTCGAGACGCGCGCCGTGGTCGAGGATGTGCACGCCCGAGGCGTTGCGCGCGAGCGCGATCTTCGCGAGCCGGCGCCGCGGCATCGAGGGCAGGCCGAGCCGCAAGTGCAGCGTGCCCCAGTGCACCGGCACGAGCGCGCGCGCGCCGAGCCGCTCGTAGATCTCGAGCGCGCAGTCGGGATCGATGTGGACGCCGCGGTCCACGCGCGCGCGGCGCGTCCGGTAGTACCAGACTGGCATCATGCCGCCGATCGGCAACAGCGTCGCGGCGATCGCGAACCGCTTGCCGATGTCGTCGAACACACGATGATCCGAGAAGTCGACATCGCCGGCGTGATGGATCGCGACGCCGTCGCGCGCGACGATGTAGCCCACGCACTCCGGCGCGTCGCCCTTGCGCCAGCGGCCGTTGTCGTGGCGCGTCGGCACCGCGTGGATCTCGAGCCCGGCGATCGCGAGCTGATCGCCGGCGGTGACCTCGGTGACGCGTGCGAAGCCGAGATCTGCGACGAGGCCCCTGCAGCCACGCGGTACGACGAGGTGCGCGGCGCGCGGGATCGCGCGCAGGCTCCAGCGGTTGAGGTGATCGACGTGCGAGTGCGTGACGAGCACCGCATCGACCGCCCCGGCTCGCTTCGCGCGCCACGGCAGCAGCGGATCGAACACCACGCGTGCGCCGCCGAGCTCGACGATCGCGGTCGCGTGGCCGAGCCAGGTGACGCCATCTGCGCTCGCTTCGCCGTCCTGGACGAGCGCTGCGCTCTCGATCGGCGGCGGCGGAAAACCCGGCGAAGCGCCGTCATTGCCGGTAGCAGCCGCGGTCACGCTGCTGTATAGCACGGGGGGCACACCGTGCTGATGTTCCTCGTGATCGGCGTCCTCGCCGGTGCGCTCACGGGCGTGCCGATCGGGCCGGTCAACGTCGCCGTGATCCACGCCGCGTATCGTCACACGATGCGCCGCGCGATCGCGGTCGGGCTCGGCGGCGCGGTCGGCGACGGGCTGTACTCCGCGCTCGGCGTGCTCGGCATGCAGAGCGTGATCGAGAAGTATCCGATCGTGAAGCCGACGCTGTACCTGATCAGCGGCGCGGTGTTGCTGGTCTACGGCATCTTCACCGCGCGCAGTCATCCTCCGACGACGGTCGAGACCGAGCCGGACCCGGACGAGCCGAAGGCGTCGGACTCGATGGTCGCGCGCCGCGAGACCTTGTCCGGCTTCAAGGTCGGGCTCGCGTTGATCGTGCTCAACCCCGCCGCGGTCGCGACCTGGGTCGTGATCATGGGCTCGACGATCCCGAAGCACACCCAGGCGGAGGGCCTCGCCTGCACGGTCGGCGTGCTGATCGGTTCGTCCGCCTGGTTCATGCTCGTCGCGTTTCTCACCCACCGCGGCAAGAACGTGCTCGGCGACAAGGCCGCGTGGATCCCGCGCGTCGTCGGTATCGGCCTGATCTTCTACTCGGTGTACTTGCTCGCGAAGGCGATCAAGTACTTCGTGCTGCACTGAGCCCGTAGCGACGGGCTCCTAGTTCTCGATGGCCTCGAGCACCAGGCCGATCGTCTCTTCGAGCTGGATCGCGAGCTGCTTCGGCACCGGCGAACGATCCTCGGCGATCAGGCTCGATAACCGGCGCGCGGTGCCCGCGATGTTCGCGCGCAGCTTGTCCTTGCGCTCGCGATCGCTCTCGGGAAACGCGACGTCCTTGAACCGGCGCGCGAGGAGCGGCGCATCGACGCCCTCCTCGAACGCGACGCGCTGGATCGTCTCGAGCGTCTCGGCGTCCGCGGAGCCGCGCTCGGTCGCTCGCTGCACGAACTCGACCGCCTTCACGGTCGGGATCGGGGCCTCGAACGGACTTTCGCGCGCGCGCTCGATCACGCGCGGCGCGCTGGTCTCGAGGAAGCGATAGCTCCCGAGCAGCTTCGCGACGGTGTTCGCCCGCAGGTGGAGCTCCTTGCGGCAGTACGCGTCGAAGTCGGAGAACCCCCAGCCCTCCCACGAGGTCTGGGTCTGGACCCGCGAGAGCGCCTCGGCGAGCTCGAGCCACGTCCGCTTGAACGCGCGCGCCTTCTGCAGGGTGTCCGCGCGCATCGGATCGTTCGCCACCGCCATCATGCGGTCTTCCATCTGGCGGTCGGTCTTCGTGAGGATCTTGGCTCCCATCGGGCTGCACCCTAAACGACCCCTCTGATCTCCTCGAAAAACTGAGACTGCACGCCGAGATGCCGAGCAGTTACACTAGGCACGAGTGCTGCTGTGCCGACCACCATGCGCCGCCTGATCATCCTCGTCGTGCTGTCGCTGCTGCCGGGGTGTCCGGACAGCCAGCTCGCCGCGAGCTTTGGGGGGGACGACGGCTACGGCTCCGGCGCGGCCGCGGCGGAGTGCGCGACCGCGTCCGACTGCGCGTTCGGCGCGGCGAAGTGCTGTGACTGTCCGACCTACGCCGCACCGAAATCGGACCCCGCGATCAACGCGTGCGCGGGCGTGATGTGCCCGGGCTCGACGTGCCCGCAGAACGTCGCGCTCGCGTGTAACGCCGGCCGCTGCGAGCTCGCGTGCGCGCCGATGGCGTGTGATCTGACCTGCGCCGACGGCTTCGCCCTCGACGCCAACGGCTGTTTGTCGTGCGAGTGCGCGCAGGTCGCGACGCGTGCGTGCGCGGCGGATCAGGACTGCGCCGAGGCGCCGGCCGATTGCTGCGGGTGCGCGAACGGCGGCCGCGACACCGCCGTGCCGGCCGCGGAGCTCGGGACCTACCTCGCGGGGCGGGGCTGCCCGCCGGCTCCGTCGTGTCCGGGCAACGATAGCTGCGACGCCACGGAAGGGCCGGCCTGCGTCCAGGGCGCCTGCGATCTGGTCGCCCCAGCGCCGGCGAACGCGTGCGGCCGGGCCGATCTGGCCGCCTGCGCGGCCACCGAGCACTGCGTGGTGAACGCCGATTCGACGGCGGCCTCCCATGGCCTCGGGGTATGCCAGCCACTCCCGTGACGGCACGAGGGCCCGGGGCACGATATAATATCGCCTCCATGACCGCCGACGGACCGCCGGCTTCCGGGTCGTTCCCGCAAGCTCCTCCCGCACCTTCACTCGAGGGCACCGTGCTCGACGGTCGCTACCGCATCATCAAGCTGATCGGCGAAGGTGGGATGGGCGAGGTCTATTCGGCCGAGCACATCCACATCGACAAGAAGTTCGCGATCAAGCTGCTCAAGCAAGAGATCGTCTCGAACCCCGAGGCGGTAACCCGGTTCCGCCAGGAGGCGCGATCGTCGAGCTCGATCGGCCACCGCAACATCATCGGCATCGACGATTTCGGCCAGCTCGCCGACGGCCGGATCTACATGTGCATGGAGCTCCTCAACGGAGCTGCGTTGAACGACATGATCCAGCAGCCGATGTCGGCGGATCGGTTGCTCAACATCCTGATCCAGACCGGTCACGGGCTCGCGGCCGCGCACGCCAAGGGCATCGTCCATCGCGACATGAAGCCCGAGAACATCTTCGTCACGATCGGGCCGAACAACGAGGACGTCCCGAAGATCCTCGACTTCGGCATCGCGAAGGTCAGCGGCAACGAAGCTCAGAATCACCTGACCCGCACCGGCACGATCTTCGGGACCCCGTTCTATATGGCGCCCGAGCAGGCACTGGGCAATCCCGTCGACGCCCGCACCGACATCTACGCGATGGGCGTGATCATGTACGAGTGCTTCGCCGGCTCGTTGCCGTTTCAGGGCGAGTCGTTCATGGGCATCCTCACGCAGCACATCACGGCGGAGCCCGAGCCCGTGATCCAGCGCGCCCAGAAGGCGGGCCGCGCGCTGCCGATCGGGCTCGCGGAGATCATCACGCGCTGCATGCAGAAGAACCCGGCGCAGCGCTACGGCTCGATGGACGAGCTGGTCAACGCGCTGATCGCGGTCTATCGCGGCATCGCCGGCCCGGGCATGAGCACGTACATGGAGGCGTTCCCGGTCGGCTCGAGCCAGCACACGGCGCAGCCAACGCCGCCGCCGATGCAGCGGCCACCCGGCGGCGCGGGCGCGTACACCCCGACGCTCGCCGCCGGAGCGCCGAACGGGCCGCCGAACGGGCCGCCGAGCGGACCCTACGGCCACGCGACCCCCCAGGGGATGAGCGCGCAAGCGTCGGGGCTCTACGATCCCTCGGCGTCGGTCGTCACGGTCGGCAAGAAGAGCAACACCGGGCTCGTCATCGCGATCCTCGTCGTGTTGCTCGCCGGAGGCGGGATCGCGGCGTTCGTCGTGATGAACAACAAGGACGGCGGCGGGACGACCAACGGCTCGGGGGCGTCGGGCTCGGGCTCGGCGCTGGTCGCGACCGATGGCTCGGGATCCGCGAAGCAGCCCGAGCTGGGCTCGGCGGGCTCGGCGGGCTCGGCCGGGTCAGCCGGCTCCGCGGACGTCGTGATCGCGAACGGCTCGAACGTCGCGAACGGCTCGAACGTCGCGAACGGCTCGGACGTGACCCTGCATTCGGATGGATCCGGATCGGGCAGCTCGACGCCGAGCCTGGGCCCTCCGCCGGTCGACGTGGTGATCGACGCGAACGTGGCAAAGTTCGACGTGCTCGAAGGCGGCGTGCCGGTGCTCAACGGGATCGTCGCGGTGCGCCGGGGCGATCGCCACACGGTCACCGTCAAGGCGAAGGGCTACAAGGACAAGACCATCACGATCGATGGGTCGCGAGGTCGCGTGAAGGTCGCGCTCGAGCCGGTCAGGACCACGACCATTCCGCCCCACCTCGGCAGCGGCTCGTCGCATAGCGGCTCCAATTCGACCCACAATCCGCCGCCCGGCGTCGATTGTTCGAACACGGTCGTCAACACGTCGGCGACGTGCCGCAAGCAGTTCTGCGACCACCATCCCGACGACGCGAGCCACGGCTGCAATCTCGACTGAAGTGCCCGGCATCACCGCATGTGGCACACCTCCGGAGAGACACTCCACCTGCCGCCCAAAGGACTTATGCGCCAACCGACTCGTCTCTTGCTGATCTTCCTGGCGCTATGCGCGAGCGTCTCGCTCGCGTGGGCCGATGCGCGCGGCGACGCACGCGCGCACTACATCTCGGGCCAGAAGGCGTACGCGGCGGCCGACTACAAGACCGCGATCAAGGAGTTCTCGTCGGCGCAAGAGCTCGCGCCGGCCGATCTCAACAACTACAACCTCGCGCTCTGCTACGACAAGCTCGGTGATGGCGAGAACGCGATCAGCTACTACAAGCAGTACCTCGCCAAGGTCCCCGATGCGCCCAAGCGCGCCGAGATCGAGGCGAGCATGGCGCGGCTCGACGGCGCGGTGAAGTCATCGCAGGCCAAGAAGGCGACCGAACAGCAGGCCGAGCAGCAAAAGATCGACGACGCGGCCAAGGCGCAGGCCGAGGCCGAGGCCGCGAAGAAAGCGCAGGCCGATGCCGCGGCGAACCACGCGGTCGTCGCACCGCTGGTGACCGGACCGGCGACGGCGCCCGATGCGACCGACGCCGAGATGGGGGCGGGTTCGACGGGGACGCCGTCGACCGGGCTGACGGTCTCGACGGGCGACGCGCAGCTCGATCGCGTGCAGGGCATCAACATCGACGCGATCCGGGATCAGCGCCTGGGCGGTAGCGGCAGCGGCCTGGCGGACCCGAACCATGGCGGTCCCGCGCCGAACGGCGTGGCGGCGATGGGCGGCACCAACGGTGCGCCGCCGCCGGGCCCGGGTGCAGCGGCCGACAAGCCGGTCGCCGCGCAGGAGACGCCGGTCTACAAGAAGTGGTGGTTCTGGGTCGTCGTCGCGGTCAGCGCGTACGTCGTCTACGAGATCGCGACGCAGGACTCGACGACGTCCCAGGCCCGCGAGACCCACATGTTCGACAAGCAAGCGGGCATGGCCGCGGTACCGTCGGGCGGCTACACGCTGCTGCGCTTCTAGGCTGAGGTATAACGGTGGCCGTGCCGGTCACCGCTGACGATCTCGCTCGCGCGACGCGCAACTTGCGCTCGCACCCGACCGACTTTGGTGCCTGGCTCGAGGTCGCCGCGCTGCTCGGCGCGCTCGGTCACGCCGACGACGCCGAGGCGGCCTTCGCCGCGGTAGGCGAGGGCGCCCGTGCCGGCGGCCGGGTCGCGCTCGCGGTCGCGTGCGGCCGTCACCTCGAGAAGCTCGGCAGCCTGCGCGGCGGCGAGTTGATCGATCAGGTGATCGAGACCTACGCGACCGGCGGGCCGCACTTTCACCTCGAGAAGCCGGCGCCACTCGACAAACCCGACATCGATCTGACGAACGCGGGTGGGACGCCCCTCGCCGATGCCCGCACGGTCATCCAGGCGCTCGGACCCTGGCTCGCCGAACGCGACCCCGGGGTGGTGCCACCGGCGCCGCTGCTGTCCGCATTGTCGAAGCCCGGCGCGCGCGCGCTGGTCGGCGTGATGACCGCGCGCGCGTATCCCGCGGGCAAGACCATCATCGCGGCCGGCGATCCGGCGACCGCGCTGTACTGGCTCGCGCACGGCAACGCGACCGTCAGCAAGGGCCCCGCGGGGCCGTCGTCGATCTATCTCGGCGAGCTGCACTCCGGGGCGTTCTTCGGTGAGATCGCGCTCGTCGGTGGCACGACCCGGACCGCGAGCGTGATCGCGAACGACGACGTCTGGGTGCTCGAGATTCCGGCCAAGGCGGTCGAGACGGCGGCGCAGAAGCACCCGAAGCTCGCCGAGGTCCTCGCGTACCACGCACGCGCACGGCTGCTCGCGAACCTCACCCGGACCTCCGAGCTGTTCAAGGCGCTGACCGACCGCGACGCCTGGCTCGCGAAGCTGACCACCGAGATCGTGCCGGCGGGGACCACGTTCATCTCCGAGGGCGCGCCGAACGAATTTTTGTGGGTGATCGTCGCGGGCAAGGTCCAGGTTCGCGGCGCTGATAGCGTGGTCGCGGAGCTCGGCCCCGGTGCGGCGGTCGGCGAGATCTCGCTGGTCAGCGGCGATCCGGCGGTCGCCGACGTGATCGCGGTCGAGCAAGCGGTCGTGTTGAAGCTGTCCAGACGCGACTTCCACGCGGTCGTGAAGAACCAGCCGAAGCTGCTCGAGACCGTCGAGAAGCTCGTCGTCGCGCGCGAGAAGCAGAATCGCGCCCTGTTCCAGGACGCGTCGGATCTGATCCTATGAAAGCCACCGTGCTGCTCACCACGCTGGTCGCCGTGACCGCGTGTATCGATCACGGCCCGGGGCCGCAGCCCAAGCCGATCGATCCCAAGCTGATCGCGTCTCATCTGCTGACCGCGGTCCCGGCAAACCTCACGCACCTCGATGTCGTCCTCGGCGGGCGGGTCGAGTACGTCGGCAACTCGGTCGATCGCGAGATCCTGGTGCCGGGTCAGAGCGCACGGATCACCCACGTCTGGCAGGTCCTGATCCCGCCGGGGCCCGGTTGGCGCGTGTTCGCGCAGCTGCGCGGCGAGCCGGGCACCGCGGACTTCATGAACCTCGACCCGACGGAGATCGAGCTCGGCCATCCGGTCGCGAGCTGGCGCGCCGGCGAGATCATCAGCGACCCGCTCGAGCTCACGTTGCGTCCGGACTGGAAATCGAAGACCGCGACGCTGTACGTCGGTCTCGTTCGCGTTGGCGGACATCAGCTCGAGGATCGGATGCGCGCGACCGGACCGGCGACGCACGACGACGCGATCGCCGCGCGACACTACCAGGTCGATCTGTCCAAAGCGCCGCCGCCACCCGGCACGGTCTATCTCCCGCACGCCGCTGGCCCGATCACGATCGACGGCATCGGCACCGAGCCCGGCTATGGGCTCGCGATCTTGTCGCCGGAGTTCGCGACCGCCGAGGGTAGCCAGGATCCGGTCGGCAAGGCGAACGCGAAGGTCACGTGGGATGACCACGCGCTGTACATCTTCGTCACGGTGGAGGACACCGACATCGTCAGCCCCTTCACCAAGCACGACGAGGATCTGTGGAAGGCCGACGCGATCGAGATCTTCATCGATGCGGATAGCAATCGCCGCGGCTACGTCGAGCTCCAGGTCAGCCCCGCGAACGTGACGTTCGACAAGTGGTGGCCGCAGACCCGCGCGCAAGACAACCTCGCGGACATGAGCTACGAGTCGAACATGCAGACGGCGGTGAAGCTGCGCGGCACGGTCGCGCCAGGTGACACCGATCAGGGCTGGGACGTCGAGATCGCGATCCCGTGGGCGGCGGTGAAGGGCAAGGACGACGCGATGCGGGTCAACCTCCCGCCGCACGTCGGCGATCGCTGGCGGATGAACATCGTGCGCACGAACCAGCGCACCGGGGGCACGCACCAGGCCGAAGGCGGAGCCTCGAGCTGGAACCGGATCACGGTCGGCGACTTCCACGCGATGGATCGGATGATGACGGTCGTGTTCGCGGATCAGCGCGGCGCGATCGTGCCGCAGCCGGGCGCGGTCCCGGGCGCGGTTCCGGTGCCACCCGTCACAGCGACGCCCGCGGCGCCCGCCCTCGAGATGGCGCCGAGACCGGTGCGGCCGCCGATACCCGTGCGGCCGGTCGATCCGGCGATCCAGCGCGCCCCCCGGACCGGCAGCGGCGCCGCGGCGAAGTAGTGATACGCTTTTGACGTGCGCTGGCTGATCGCGCTTTGGGTCGTCGCGGGTTGCGCGGGACCGCCCCAGCAGATCGGTGCGCAGCCGAGCTGGCGCAAGACCACCGCGCCGGTGCCCATCGGGCCGATGACGTTCGCGCCCGAGACCGAGCCGGCGCTCCGCTACAACGAGCCGCTCCAGGCGCCGCCCCATACGCCGCTCGGCGATGCGGTGCTCGCGGCGGTCGGTACGGCCGCGGCGCAGGCCCGCGTGCCGGCGCCGGCCCCGGATGCGCGGCTGTTTCGCGCCTGCGCCGAGCTCGCGCAGATCGTCCCGGAGGAGGGTGTCGTCGATTATTCGCTGATCGAGTTCGCGCTCCAGCGCAACGGGATCGTCGAGCCGGCGCCCCACCTGCTCGTGGTGTGGGGCGACGTCGACTCGCCCGCTCCGATCGTGGAGCAATTGAAGCCGCGGCTCGCGGAGCTCCTGACCGACGGCCTCACCACGCGCGTCGGCATCGGCGCGGTCAAGCGCAAGCCGGACGGCACCGGGGCGATCGTGTTCGCGCTGCAGGGCTCCGGCGTGACGACCGCGCCGATCCCGCGCAGCCTCCCGGCGGGCGGTTCGGTGCAGCTCGACGCGATCGTCGATATTCGCTACCACGAGCCCGAGGTGTTCGTGACCCACGACGATGGCCTGACCGAGCGGCTGGCGCTCGTTCAGGGTCACTCCGGCGCGTTCAAGAGCACCGTGACCTGCGCCAAGCACACCGGCCGCCAGCAGGTCGAGATCGCGGCGAGCGATGCGTCGGGCTCGACCGTGCTCGCGAACTTCCCGGTGTTCTGCGGCACGGATCCGCCGCTCGCGCTCACGGTCGAGCCGACCCGGGACGACGGGGGCGTGATCGATCCAGCCGAGGCGAGCCAGCGCCTGTTCGCGCTGCTCAACCGCGATCGGAAGGCGGCCGGGCTGCAACCCTTGATCTGGGATGATCGCGTCGCGAAGGTCGCGCAGGGTCACTCCGAGGAGATGCGGCGAACCAAGATCGTCGCGCACGTCTCGCCGACCACGGGCTCGGCCGCGGATCGCGTGCGCGCCGCGGGGATCAGGACCGCGGTCGTGCTCGAGAACGTGGCGCGGGCCTACGGCGTCGGCGAGGCGCACGCGGGGCTGATGAATAGCCCGGGCCACCGCGCGAACTTGATGTCGGTGGCCGCGACCCACGTCGGCATGGCGGTCGTGCTCGGCGACGACGTCAGCGGCCGGCGCGAGCTGTTCGTGACCCAGGTGTTCATCCGGATCCCGCCCAAGGTCGATGCGGCGCGAGCCGCCGCGGTGGTCGAGCGCCAGCTCGATACCGTGCGAGCGGTCCGGATCAACCCGAAGCTGGCCGCGACCGCGCAGCAGTTCGCCGACGGGCTCGCGGCGGGCAAGTCGCGCGACTCGTTGTGGCCGGCCGCACGCCACGAGCTCGACGCACTCGGCAACAAGTACGCACGGGTCGGCAGCGTGATCACGGCGGTGTCCGAGCTCGACTCGATCGTCGGCAAGGAGCTGGTCGGCGACTACAAGCCCGATGATGTCGGCATCGGCATCGCGCAGGGGAGCCACCCCGAGATCGGCGAGGGCGCGATCTGGATCGTGATCCTGATGGGCGAAAAGCTACCCGGCCACTAGCACGCGCCGCCGAGCTAGCGCGCGCCCAAGGCGCCGAGCACCGCGATATCGAGCGCATCGGCGGCGGCGTACAGCGACGAGCCATCGCCGGGCGCCACGAACGCGGGCGGCTTCGTGCCGACCTCGCGGCACAGCCGCTCGCACACCGCCGCGAACGTCGGTTCCGAGCCGACGATCCCGGCGAACACCCCGATGATCGCCTCGACGTCGTCGGCCGGCTGGGCCTTCGCGACCACGCCGAGGCCGGCGCACAGCAGGGTCGGCACCGTGTTCTCGTCGAGCACGACCGTGGCCGCCGTGATCGCACCATGGCTGCCGCCGACCTCGTGGATCGCCTCGGCGCCGCGCGCGAGCCGCTTGAGCAGGCGGACGAGCTCCGAGGGGGAGAGCTCGGGGCGGGCCTCCGCGATCGCCGCGCCGGTCGAGGCCTCGAACACCGCCGTGCGCGTGCTGCGGTCGAGCCCGAGCGCGCGCTGCACGAACGGGGACTGGGCGCGCCCGAGCACGCGCGCGTGCTCGAGGGCCGCGGTCGCGTCGTCGCCGCTCTCGAACCGCTCGATCACCACCGAGCGATCGAGCACGGTGTCGACCGCGCGGGCGAGCTGGCTCACCGCGGTCGCGCCGACCGGCGTCTCGTACTGGTACCGCGGCTGGATCTCGCCGGCGACCGCGAGCGCGACGATCGAGTGCGAGCCGCTCGAGCGCTTGGTCCGCGGCCCGATCTGCGGGCGGCCGCCGAGCTCGAGGGCGTCGAGCTCGCGGCGCAGATCGCCGAGCGTCTGGGTGCGCTCGCGCGGGTTCTTGATCAACAGCCCCTCGAGGATCGGATCCCAGGCCGGGTCGACATCGCTGACGGTCGAGATCGGGGGAGCATCCTCGCCGAGGTGCTGTGCGACGAAGTCGGGGCCCAGGAACGGCAGCCGGTTCGCGAGCGCCTCGAACAGCGTGACGCCGAGCGCGTACAGATCCGCGGCGATCGAGATCGGCGCGCCGGTGATCTGCTCGGGCGACATGTACGCGAGCGTGCCGATCAGGCCCCCGGTCTGGGTCTGACCGAGATCGACGAGGTGTGCGACGCCGAAGTCGCCGAGCTTCGCGGTACCTCGCGCATCGAAGAACACGTTCGCGGGCTAGACGTCGCGGTGGACGACCCCGCGGTGGTGCGCGGCCTCGAGCCCGCCGATGATGTCGAGCGCCATGCGGCGCACTTGCAGCGGCACCAGCTTCTCGCCGGCGGCGAGCCGCTGGGCGAGCGAGCCGCCGGGCAGGTACTCCATGACGAGGAAGCCGCGCTCGACCGAGACGTCGTAGACCTCGACCAGCGAGGGGTGGCGCAGCGTCGAAGCGAGCCGCGCCTCGCGCACGAACCGCTCGTACGCCGCGCCGCCGCGCGCGCTCGACGCGAAGAACATCTTGAGCGCGACGGAGCGGCCGGCGACCTCGTCGACCGCGAGGAACACGCGGCCGGAGGCACCGGCGCCGAGCAGCTTCTCGAGCCGATAGCGCCCGGCGATCACCTCGCGGTCGCGGCTGGTCTTGCGGTCGGCCGCTTGATCGCGCCACGCACGCAGGTAGCTATCGAGATCCGCGGTGATCGCTGGATCGTTCGCGCGCAGCTCGAGCAGGGCATCACGCGCGCCGTCGCGCAGCCCCATCGCCGCGAGCGTCGCGATCAGGTGGCGCTGGGCCTCGTCGCGGAGCGCCGGCAGCCGGCGGGCATCCTGCAACAGGCGGGTCGCCTCGGGGTACGCGCCGCGGCGGGCGAGGATGCGGCCGAGCGCGAGCTGCAGCGGCGCGCGCTCGTCTTCGGCGGCGAGATCGAGCGCACGCTCGATCAGGCGCCCGGCGTCGCGGTCACGGCCGAGGCCCTCGAGCAGGCGGGCAGCGTCGAGATCCTTGCGCGCCCGGGTATAGAGCTCGATCGCCTGCGTGGTCTCGCCGAGCCGCTCCGCGATGGGGGCGGCCTCGGCGTGGCGGCGCATCCGGGTCAACATGTCGAGCGCCGCGCGCGAGCCCTGCTCGGTCGCGCCGAGCACCCCGAGCAGCTCCGTGGCCGCGGCTTCGTCGTGGACCTCGAGCGCGTAGCGCAGCGCGCGCGGCAGGTCGCCGGCCGCCCGCGCGGCCGCCAGCGCGGAGCGAAAGTCCCACAGCTTCTCGTACAGATCGGCCGCCTGGGCGGGTTGCCCGGCGGCGAGGGCCTGGGCGGCGGCCTCGGCATGGCGGCCTTGCGCGATCAGATCCTCGACCAGCGGGATAGGCAGCGGGATAGGCAGCGGGATAGGCGCCGGGATTGCCGCCGGGACCGGCGCCGGGACCGGCGCCGGAATAGGCGCCGGGACTGCCGCCGGGATTGCCGCCGGGACCGGCCCAGGGTCATCGCCGCTGTCGTTGATCGCCACCGCTCGGCAATGGTACCTCACCGGGACTCATGCACCAGCGCAGCGCCCATCGCTCCTTGCTCGTCGTCGGTTCGGTCGCGTACGACGATATCGACGGCCCGTTCGGCCTCCACGAGAACCTGCTCGGCGGCTCCGCGTCGTTCATCGCGCGCGCGGCGTCGTACTTCACGAACAAGGTGTCCGTGGTCGGTGTCGTCGGCGACGACTTCGAGCAGAAGCACCTCGACGAGCTCGTCGCGCTCGGCGTCGACGTCTCCGGCGTCGAGCACAAGCCGGGCGAGACGTTTCACTGGGTCGGCAAGTACGCCCCCGACCTCGCGACCCGCGAGACCATCTCGACCCGGCTCGGCGTGTTCGCCGACTTCGCGCCGAAGGTCCCGGCCCAGCACCGCGACGCGCAGCTCGTGTTGCTCGGCAACATCGACCCGCCGCTCCAGCTCGACGTGTTGAAGCAGGTCCGCGCGCCCGCGCTGGTCGCGCTCGATACGATGAACCTGTGGATCGACATCAAGCGCCCGGAGCTCCTCGCCGTGCTCGCGAAGGTCCACACCTTGATGGTCAACGACGAAGAGGCGCGCCAGCTCGCGAACGAGCACAACCTGCGCACCGCGGCGACCAAGATCCTCGCGATGGGCCCGACCTCGGTGATCATCAAGCGGGGTGACGCCGGCGCGCTGCTGTTCCACCAGGGGGGTGCGTTCGCCGCGCCCGCGATGCCCCTGTCTGACGTCAAGGACCCGACCGGTGCCGGTGACTCGTTCGCCGGTGGCCTGATGGGCTACCTCGCGTACGCCGGCGACCTGTCGCCCAAGACGATCCGTACCGCGATGATCATGGGCAGCGTGATGGGCAGCTTCGC
>JBDTEH010000364.1:0-31297 GCA_039922635.1 Kofleriaceae bacterium
CGTCGACCAAGAAGAACCACACGCTCGTCGGTCAGATTCCCGGGGGCGCGACGCTCGAAGGCACCGCGCCGACCGTGATGCCGACCAAGGAGCTCACGCTGATCCTCAACACCGAGGACTTCACGACCGCGACCCGCATGCAGGCCGCGATCGAGGCGCAGCTGCCCGGCCTCGCGAAGGCGCGCGACGCGGCGGCGGTGACCGTGCTGATCAACGGCGACTGGAAGGCCAAGGTCCCCGAGTTGATCGCCAAGCTCGAGGCGATCGACGTCGATCCCGACATCCGCGCGAAGGTCGTCGTCGACGAGAAGACCGGCACGGTCGTGGTCGGCGAGGCCGTCACGCTGCGGCCCGCCGCGATCACGTTCGGCTCGCTCACCATCGAGGTCACCGAGACGCCGACCGTCGTGCAACCGAACGCACCGGTGTTCGGGGGCAAGGGCGTCAAGACCAAGGTCGTGGCGAACACGCAGATCAAGGTCGACGAGCCCAACAACACGATGAAGGTGCTGTCCAAGGCGACCACCGTCGGCGATGTCGCCGCCGCGTTCGCCGCGCTCGGCGCCAAGCCGCGCGACCTGGTCTCGATCCTGCGCGCGCTCAAGGCCGCCGGAGCGCTGCGCGCGGAGCTCGAGACCCTGTGACGCTCAAGCCGGTGCAAGCCAGTCCGTTCGCGGCGCCGCCGCAGCAAGCGGACCCCGCTCACACCGCGGGCAAGCAACTCGAGGCGTTCTTCCTGCGCCAGCTGCTCGCCGAGGCGCGCCCACAAGCCGGCGGCGACGATGGCTTCGCCGGCGATACGTTCAAGCAGATGTTCGATGAAGCGGTCGCCGACAAGATGTCGGGCGCCGGGGGCATCGGCCTGGCCGACATCTTCGCGAAGCAGCTGTCGGTCAAGGCCGGGGGCTCGGCCGGGGGCTCGGCCGGTGAGGTCGCGAACGGGACGCCGATCGCGAACGCGCTGCCGCAGCACACCACCGTCGGCGTGCCCGCGCTACCGACCGGCCCCGACCTCGATGGCATTCCGCGCATGACGATGCCGGTGGTCGGCAGGCCGAGCTCGGGATACGGCAGCCGTATCGATCCGATCCAGCACAAGGAGATCAAGCACCCCGGCTTCGACCTCGCGGCCAGGACCGGCACCCCGGTCGGCGCGGCGGCGGCCGGCACCGTCGTCCACGCCGGCCCGGCCGGCACCTACGGCAACCTCGTGACCATTCGCCATGGCAACGGCGTCGAGACTCGCTACGCACACCTCTCCGCCACCACCGTCCACGTGGGTGACCACGTCGACGCAGGACAGCAAGTCGGCAATGTAGGTACGACCGGATACTCGACCGGACCCCATCTTCACTTTGAAATTCGCAAGGATGGCCAAGCGATCGATCCTGCTCCGTTTCTTCCCATCAACACCCACCCTGGCCGGCCGAAACCCTAATCACAGAGGTCGCCATGCGCATTGAATCCAAGGTTGTGGGTGCTGTCGTTGCCGATTCACGCGAGAGTAAACCCACGGTTCCGCACCCATCGACACCGAGCTCGAAGCAGCCGGTGTCGTCCGTCGTCTCGTTGAGCCAGGCCGCCAAGGCGAGCTCGCACGACGACGACGCAGACATCGATCCGATCAATCGCACGCGGCTCGACGAGATCCGCACCGCGATCAAGCACGACAAGTATCCGATCGATCTCGACAAGCTCGCCTCGAAGATCATCGAAGACGACCAGCTGCGAGGCCATTCGTGACCGATCGCGAGCTCGACGAGCTGCGCCTCCTCGGCGAAGAGCTGCGCGTCGTGTTCGCGGCCGAACGCACGGCGATCAGCACGCTCGATCACGCGGCGCTGACGACGCTCGCCGAGACCAAGTCGCGGATCGCGGCCCGGCTCGCGGAGCTCGCGCCGCTCGCGACGAACCATCCCGAGGTGCGCGCGCTGTTCGAGGCGGTGCGCCTCGAAGCTCAGGCCACGGCGCTGCTCGCCGCGACCGCGAGCAACCTCGTCAACACCATGCTCGGCCGCGAGACCCACGGCTACGACCGCCGCGCGCGGGGCACCACCAGCTGCGGTCCCGCGTTCAAGAATCTGCGAGCGTACTGATGTCCGATTTGATGAGCCTGCTCAGCCTGGGTTCTGCCGCGCTCGGCGCGCAGAACAACGGCGTCGCGATCGCCACGAACAACACGGCGAACGCGAACACCGAGGGCTACTCGCGCCAGACCGTGCAGCTCGACTCGAGCCTGCTCGGTGGCGTGACGACGGGCGCGACGGGCCGCGATGCCAGCGCCCTGCTCGCGACCCGGATCCGCGCCTCGGCCGGCTCGCTCGCGCACTCGACGCAGACCCAGAGCTCGATCTCGGACCTCGAGGACACGCTGACCTCCGGCACGTCGATCGACGCCCAGCTGTCGAGCTTGTTCTCCAAGATCTCCCAGGCCTCGGCGTCGCCGACGGACTCGACGCTCCGCGACGGCGTCGTCCAGGCCACCCGCGACCTCGTCACCGGCATCACCAACCGTGCCGCACAGATCGCCGGCGCGCGCCAGGACGCCGATGCGCGGATCACCGCCAACGTCCCGCAGGCCGCGCAGCTCGCGCAGCAGCTCGCGGACGCCAACAAGATCGTGGCGAAGGGTTCGGACCCGGCTGCCCTCGATCATCGCGAGCAGATCGCGAAGCAGCTGAGCACGCTGGTCGGTGGCACGGCGCGCATCGATCCGGACGGCAACATGCGGTTCGTGCTCGACGGCGGCGCCGTGCTCGTCGACGGCACCCACGCCGCGAAGCTCCAGACCACGCCCGACCCCACGACCGGCTATCAGACCGTACAGGTCGTCGATGGCGGCACCACGCGCGACGTCTCGGCCCAGATCGGCGGCACGATCGGCGCGGACGTCACGTTCCGCGACACCACCGCGAAGAAGGCGGCCGATCAGCTCGACCAGCTCGCGTTTGACACCGCGACCGCGTTCAACACGCAGCACGCCGCCAACGCGGCGCTCGATGGTTCGACCGGACACCTCATGTTCGTCGCACCGACCGCGGTCAGCGGCGCGGCCAGCCAGCTCGCGATCGACCCCGCGCTCGACGCCGATTCGACCAAGCTCGCGCTCGGCGGCCCCGGTGGTGCCCCCGGTGACAACACCGGCGGCCTCGCGCTGTTCGCGCTCGCGACCGCGAAGAATGCGGTCGGCGGGACCAAGACCCTCACCGATGCCGCGCTTGCCGTGGTCGGCGATCTCGGCGTCGCCGGCGCCACCGCGAAGAGCGATACCGACCGCGACCAGCTCGTCGCCGATCACCTCGCCGGGCTGCGCGACTCGATCTCGGGCGTCGATACCCAGGAAGAGCTCACCAACCTCGCCCGGTTCCAGAACGCGTCGTCCGCGATCACGAAGTTCGTGTCGACGATCAACGACATGCTCACCAACCTGATCCAGAGCCTGTGACCCATGCGCATCACCGACCATCGGATCGTCGACCTGGCCGCCGCAGGAACCCAGCGCAACCAGGCCAAGGTCGGCGACCTCTCGCAACAGGTCTCGAGCGGCCTGCGCGTCAGCAAGCCGTCCGACGATCCCTCGGCGTGGATGACCGCCCAGCGCGAGAAGGTCCGCGCCGCGCTCAACGATGGCACGAGCCAGGCGATCGCGGTCGGCCACGAGCGCCTCGTGGCGAGCGATGGCGCGCTGTCGACGCTGGCGAGCATCGTGTCGCAGGCCCGCACGCTCGCGGTCGAGGGCGCCAACGATACCCAGACCGCGACGAGCCGCCTGGACATCGGCACTCAGGTCAGCTCGCTGTTCGACGCCGCGGTCGCGGCCGCGAACTCGACCGACGTGCACGGCGAGTACCTGCTCGCCGGTACGAATTCTCTCGCGCAGCCGTTCGATACGACGACCGGCGCGTACACCGGCGACACCACGTCGCGCGCGATCAACACCGACACGACGTCGACCCAGGTCGCTTCCGTCGCCGGATCCGGCCTCACCGCCGCGAACGGCGTCGACATCCTGCCGCTGTTGAAGACGCTGGCGACGGCGATGAACACGAACGACACCACGACGATCCAGGCTGCGCTCGGCAGCCTCGATACCGCCGTGAAGCAGGTCTCGCAGCTGCGCGGCCAGACCGGCGCGCACATGGCCGTGCTCGAGACCGCGAAGGCCGCGAACGATACGCTCGCGACGCGGATCCAGGCCTCGATCAGCAACAGCGTCGAGATCGATACCGTCGCGGCCGCGAGCGATCTCGCGAAGGCGAGCCAGGCACTCACGATCTCGCAGAGCGTGACGACCCACGTGCTCCAGCTGCTCGATCCTTCGAAGTAGTCCTTCGAAGTAGTCGGCCCTCTACACGGGCGATTCCGGGACGAATACCTAGTTGGGACCGACGACGTCGGTAACCAAAAAAAAGAAAGCCACAAGGAACAAAGCCATGATCTCCGTCCTCACCAACGTCGCGTCTCTCGAAGCTCAGCGCAACCTCGCCAACACGCAGAGCTCGTTGGCGCAGTCGATCGGCCGCCTGTCTTCCGGTATGCGCATCAACAGCGCCTCGGATGACGCCGCGGGTCTCGGCATCAGCGAGAACCTCAAGGCCGACATCTCCTCGATGTCGCAAGCGCAGCGCAACTCGAACGACGGCATCTCGATGTCGCAGGTCGCAGAAGGCGGCATGAACCAGATGCAGGGCATCGTGTCGCGCATGCGCCAGCTCGCCGTGCAGTCGGCGAACCAGACGCTCGGCTCGACCGAGCGCGGCTACATCCAGACCGAGTTCGGCCAGCTCAGCCAGGAAATCGACCGGATCTCGAACGTCACCGACTTCGCCGGGCAGAAGCTGCTCGACGGTTCGGCGTCCGCGGGCCTGACCCTCCAGGTCGGCATCAACAACACCGCGAACGATCGCCTGACGTTCAAGATCACCAAGCTCGCGACCTCGACGCTCGGTTCGACCACGCTCCACATCTCGGCGGCGAGCCTGTCGACCGCGACGAACGCCCAGAAGGCGATCGGCGTGTTCGACAAGGCGATCCAGCAGCTGTCGAGCGCCCGCGCTTCGGTCGGTGCTTCGCAGAACCGCCTCAACATCACCGTGAGCAACCTCTCGGTCTCTCAGGAGAACCTGTCGGCCGCGCAGTCGCGCATCACCGACGTCGATGTTGCGAGCGAGACTGCGAGCCTGACCAAGGCGCAGATCCTGAGCCAGGCGGGTCTGGCCGTGTTGGCACAGGCGAACAAGATGCCGCAGTCGGCGCTGTCGCTCCTCCAGGGTTAATCAGTAACTAGGAGGATTGGAGGCTAACGATGTCTGCTGTCACGTTTAGTGGATTGGCTAGCGGTCTCGATACCACGTCACTAATTGCAAAATTGGTGTCGGCGGAGAAGAGCTCCGAAACTCAATATACGACCCAGCAGACCACGATCTCCAACCAAAAGTCGGTCGTCGACGCCCTGACGTCGGCGGTCGCATCGCTCGGCTCGCTGGCCAGTGATCTGGCGCTGCCCTCCACACTCCAGATGCGGACAGCGAGCTCGAGCGATTCCCATGTTTCGGTGGCCGCCTCCGGGACGGCCATCTCCACGGTTCACGACGTGCGCGTGAACCAGATCGCGGCCGCACAGGTCGCGAGCTCCGACACCTACACGGGCGATACCGCGGGCATCGCGGGCACCGGTAGCGTGCAGATCACGAGCGGCACCACCACCGCGACCGTGAGTTACGACAGCACGGATACGCTGTCGTCGATCGCCACGAAGATCAACAACGCGAACGCCGGGGTCAGCGCCTCGGTGCTGTTCGACGGCACCCAGTATCGCCTGATGGTCGCATCGAAGGCGACGGGTAGCGCGAACGCCTCGACGTTCACCGAGACCGGCACCGGGCTCGGGCTCGCGAACCCCGCGAACATCAAGATCGCCGCGAAGGACGCGAAGCTCACGATCGACGGCGTCGATGTCGTGCGCAGCACGAACGTGATCGATGACGCGATCCCCGGCCTCACGATCACCGCGACCTCCGCGCACGCGGTCACCGATCCCGACGCGTCCGTCACGGTTGCCAACGATACCGGGGCGCTGACCGACAAGCTCAACTCGTTCGTCACCGCGTTCAACAGCGTCGCCGGCTCCGTCGCCTCGCAGCTGACCTACAACGCGAGCGCGACCACCCAGTCGGTGCTGTTCGGTGACTCGACGATGCGGTCGTTGCAGGGCGTGCTCAGCAACTTCGCGAGCCAGGCATTCGGCTCGATGCACCTCGACGACCTCGGCCTGTCGCTGGATCAGGACGGCATGATGTCGCTCGACGCCACGAAGTTGACCACTGCGCTGCAGACCAACCCCGACGCGATCACGAACCTGTTCGTGACCGGTGGCTTCGCGAAGTCGATCTCCGACATGTCGAAGATGTACAGCCAGGCCGGCGACGGCGTGCTCGTCACCAAGAGCTCCGGCCTCGACGATCAGAACAAGCTGCTGCAGGACCAGATCGATCAGATCGAGGAAAACGCGACCGCGTTGCAGACGCGCCTGCAGGCTCAGTTCACGGCCATGGAGACCGCCCTCTCGGCGATGCAGAGCCAGAGCTCGTACATCACGTCGATGCTGAACTCCTCGTCCTCTTCATAATCGTCACGGGTCGTCACTGTTCAGGAGTGCCATGTACAGTCGTTCTGCCGCCACCGCTTATCGCCGGGTCGACCTCGAATCGGCACCGAGCTATCAGATCGTCGATCGTCTGTACGAGCGGTTCGCTCGCGACATCGAGCGAGCCCGCGCCGCGATCATCGCGAAGGACATCCACGCGAAGGCCCGCGAGCTCGACCACGCGCACTGTATCGTCGTGCAGCTCAAGATCGCGCTCGACCACAAGGCCGCGCCGGAGATGTGCGCGAACCTCGAAGCGCTCTACGACTTCGTGATGGCACGGATCGGCGAGGTGAACATGACGCTGCAGGTCAAGTCGCTCGACCAGGCCGCGAAGGTCATGGCCGAGCTCGCCAGCGCGTTTCTCCAGGCCCCGCGATGACGGCCCCGCCAAAGGCGGCGAGCTGGCTGCAACGGCTGTGCGACGCCACGCCGTACCCGACCGCGACCGCCCCCGACGCGTTGCTCGCGGCGTGGGACATCGTCGTGGTCGCTCGCCAGCGCATCCTCGACGAGGGCAAGGTGGCGATCGGCCCCGATCTCGCCGTCCTGTTCGCCGAGCTCGAGCTCCGCCAGGACACCTGGTGCGCCGCGCTCGCCGCGGCGCGCGAGGCGCTCGGCCAGCAGCGCTTGGGTATCGTTCAGGTCCGCCGTTATCAACGCGTCTTGCGCGCGGCCGACCTGTAGATCATGAAGCGTGTGATCGCAGCCGTGGTGTTGACCGGCGCAGCCGCCGGGACAGCCTCGGCGGACCGTTGGATGACCGCCGAGCTGCCGACCGCGGTGGCGGTCTCGGACGTGCAAGAGCAAGCGTTCCGCCCGGGGGCGATGCCCGCGGTCGGTGGTTACGTGGAGCTAACGCGACACTTCGCGATCGGCATCCGCGGTCGCGCGGGCGTGCTCCGCGATCGGGTCAAGGCGCCGATCCTGACCGATGCGAACCGGATGGAACCCGCGACCGGCGGACTCGCGACCGCCGGCCTGGCCGCGCGCGTGATGTTCGGCGGCGCGTATGCCGAGCTCGTCGCCGGCGGCGGTGTCACCGGCAGCGACGTCGTCCCGGCGTTCGAGGCCGGCGCCGGCTACATGTTCGACTTCGATCACTACTCGGTCGGGCCGAGCGCCCGCTACGCACGCGTCCAGGCGACCTCTTCGGACGCGCTCGGCAGCGCGGACCTCATCCTGGTCGGCGTCGACTTCCAGTTCGGCCACGACCACCACCACGCGCTCGTCCCGCACTACGTGCGCACCGAGCCTGACCCATCGCCTCCACCGGCCGTGCCGGTCGAGCCCTTCGAGCACGACCGCGAGCGCGTCGTCGATGCGCTGCCGTCGTGCGCCGACCTGCTCGAGTATCTCGACGACGACAGCGGCTGCGGGACCGGCACCGTCGAGGTCGCGGGCGACCGCATCATCCTCGACGAACGCGTGCTGTTCGATACCGGCCGCGCGCACGTCCACAGCGAGGGCCGCGCGATGATCCGCTCGATCGTCAAGGCCGCGGCCCAGCACCCCGAGTGGACCCAGCTGACCATCGAGGGTCACGCCGATGTCCGCGGCAGCGACGCGTGGAACCAGACGCTCAGCAAGCTCCGCGCCGATGCCGTGCGCAATCAGATGATCAAGGCCGGCTTCCCGGGCGACAAGATCCAGACGATCGGCTTTGGCCGCACGCATCCCCGCGACCCGGGCACCACGCCCGCAGCGCTGCAACGCAACCGCCGTGTCGAGTTCGTGATCGACCGCGCGCCTCATCCCGCCGGAGTCGAGCCGTGAAATTTCCATTCCCCGCCCCGGTCTTCGCTCAGGTCCTCGCCCTGGTCGCCGGCTGCTCGTCACTCGTGAGCGATCCGTGTGCATCGGGCTATCACCTCGACACCGGCGCGTGCATGCAAGATCAGAAGACCCACGGCACGATCAATCCGGGCGGCACGATGCAAGGTCCCGACGCGTCGGTCGTGGTCGTGCATCCTCCGGGAGACGCCGTGATCGCGCCCCAGGACGCACCGGTCGATGCGATGGTGTGTCCGCTGCCGACCACCATGTGTGGCGATCAGTGCGTCTCGCTCGACGACGATCCTTACAACTGCGGCCACTGCGGCCGCACGTGCTCGAGCGGGATCTGCGCCGCGGGCAGCTGCATCGGCGATCTGCCCGGCCACATCGTCGTGATCGGTCACGACTACGTCGCCTCGGATCCCGCGATGGATCGCGTGATCGCCAACGGCGTCACGCTCTCGGTCGCCGGCTCGTTCAGCGGTGCGGTCGCGCACGTCGGCTGGTGGCGGGGCACGGCGGCGCAAGAGGCCGGCATCGCGGCGGTGACGCGCGGCCTCGCGCAGACCGGCCACACCGCGCAGGCGATCGCGGTCGCCACGATCGACGGCGGCTCGCTCGCGAACCTCGATGCGATCGTCGTCGAGCCACAGCTCGGGGACGGCGATGCCGCCGAAGCCGCGGGCGCCGCGGCCGCCGCTAGCCTCGCGGCCTACCTCACCGCGAGCCACACGGTCGTCGTGATGGAGACCACCGGCGGCGTCGGTTATCGCTGGCTGCACGGTGCCGGCCTCGTCGACCTCGCACCGCCCGTCGACGCCTCCACGTCGCAGGTCATGGTCGTCGCCCCGGGCGACGCGGTCGCCGCGGGCGTGGTGTCGCCGTACCTCGCGAAGGCCGGCTCGGTCGGCTTTGCCGGCGCCGCACATGCGGTGGTCACGGATAGCAGCGGCGACGTCGTCGTCATCCACGCGACGTACTGATCGTCAGTCCCGACGACGGTCACGTTCGCCTACATCTGCAAGTGGCCGGAACCGCTCGCGCGATCCTGGCCTGGCCCTCGCAATAGCCGTGGCTCGATGCTCCCCTACGGCCGCCAGACGATCGACGACGCGGATATCGCCGCGGTCGTCGAGGTCCTTCGCTCGCCGCTGCTCACCTGCGGCCCGCTGGTCGCCCGGTTCGAGCAGGCGCTCGCCGCCAAGCTCGGCGCCAAGCACGCGAGCGTGTGCTCGAGCGGGACCGCCGCCCTCCACCTCGTCTACGCCGCGCTCGACCTCGGCGCCGGCGACGAGATCATCACGACCCCGATCACGTTCTCCGCGACCGCCGCGGCCGCGTACTACGTCGGCGCGAAGGTCCGGTTCGCGGACGTCGATCCCCGCACCGGCAACCTCGATCCGGCGAGCGTCGCCGCCCTGATCGGCCCGCGCACCAAGCTGATCGTGCCGGTTCACCTCGGTGGTCTCCCCGCCGATCTCGAGGCGCTGCACGAGCTCGCCGATGGTCACGGCATCGCGCTGGTCGAAGATGCCTGTCACGCGCTCGGCGCGACCTATCACGGCACGCCGATCGGCGGCGGCCGCAGCGCGGCGACCGTGTTCAGCTTCCACCCCGTCAAGCACATCACGACCGGCGAAGGCGGCGCGATCGTCACCCACAGCGCCGCGCTGAAGCGTCGCCTCGACCGCCTGCGGCAACACGGCGTCGAGCGCGACCCTGCGCACATGCAGCAGCCGCCCGCCGGATCGTGGGCGTACGAGGTCCAGGAGCTCGGCTGGAACTACCGGCTCTCCGATCTGTCGTGCGCGCTCGGCCTCGCGCAGCTCGCCAAGCTCGATCGGTTCGTCGCACGCCGCCGCGAGCTCGCCTCGGCGTACCGCACCGCGCTCGCCGGCTTCACCGGGGTCACCTCGCCACCCGAGTCGAGCGACCGCGACAGCGCGTATCACCTGTTCGCCGTCGCGATCGACTTCGCGCACTTCGGCACGACCCGCGCGCGCGTCACCGAGCAACTCGCCGCGCGCGGGATCGGCACGCAGGTCCACTACATCCCGCTCTACGACCACCCGCTGCACCGCCAGCGCTGTGGCGAGCCCGGCCCGCACCCCGGGGCCGACCACTACTACGCCCGCACGCTGTCGCTCCCCATGTTTCCCGCGATGACCGACGCCGATGTCGGCGAGGTCGTCACGCAGCTCCATCGCGTCCTCGGAGATTCGAAATGACCATCAGCAAGATCGTTCAGAACGCCACGACCTCGATGCTCGACGGCAAGACCGTCCTGGTCACCGGTGGCACCGGTAGCTTCGGACGAGCCTTCGTCGACAAGGCGCTGACGTCGAAGGCCAAGAAGGTGATCGTGTTCTCGCGCGACGAGCAGAAGCACTACAACCTCGAGCGCGTGCTCAAGGACAAGCGCGTGCGGTTCTTCGTCGGCGATATCCGCGACCGCGATCGCCTACAGACCGCGCTGCGCGACGTCGACATCGTCGTCCACGCCGCCGCGATGAAGCACGTGCCGATCTGCGAGTACAACCCGATCGAAGCCGTACAGACCAACGTCAACGGCGCGCGCAACCTGATCGAGGCGGCGATGGCCAATGGCGTCGAGCGCGTGATCGCGCTGTCGACCGACAAGGCGGTCTCGCCCGCGAACCTCTACGGCGCGACCAAGCTGTGCATGGAGAAGCTGCTGACCGCGGCCAACGCCTACGCCGGCGACCGGGCGACCCGGTTCTCGCTCGTGCGCTACGGCAACGTGATGGGCTCGGCCGGCAGCGTCATTCCGCTATTCCGCAACCAGATCAAGTCGGGCAAGCTGACGATCACGGATGCGCGGATGACCCGGTTCTGGATCGAGATGGACGAAGCCGTCGCGCTCGTGTTGCGCGGGCTCGAGCTCATGACCGGCGGCGAGATCTTCATCCCGAAGCTGCCGACCTCCGATATCGAGACCCTCGCGGAGGCCGTCGCGCCGGGGACGCCGCGCACCGTCGTCGGCATCCGGCCCGGCGAGAAGCTGCACGAGACGCTGATCTCCTCGGAGGAGGCGCGGCGCACGAGCGACATGGACGACCTGCTCGTCGTGTGGCCGGAGTTCCAGTTCCATTCGAACACGCTCCAGGACCTCCGCCCTGGCAAGCCGGTTCCGGAAGACTTCACCTACTCGAGCGACCGCGCCGAGCCGCGTCTCGGGCTCGAAGAGACGCGCGAGATGGTCTCCCGGGTCGCATGATCGGCCGCCGAGTCCTGTTCCGTGCGGATGCTTCGCACGCGGGCGGATTCGGCCACGTCGCGCGCCTGTGCGCGGTGATCGAGGAGCTTCAGGACCGCGGCGCCGAACCGATCGCGATGTTCGGCGGTGACGCCCCGGGCCTCGCGTCGTGGTGCCAGATCCACGGGCTCGATGCGCTGATCGGCGACTGGAGCGTGACCCAGCTCGTCCAGGTCGCCGAGGCCGAGCACGTCGGCTCGGTCGTCATCGACGGGCCCGCGCTCGTCGAAGCGCTCGTCCCCAAGCTCGCCGAGCGCAAGCTCCGCACGGTGATCGTCGACGACAAGGGCACGCTCGCGCATCCGGTCGCCGCGGTGGTCAACCACAACATCCACGCCGAGCAATTGCTCGCGACCTACCCGAACGCGAACAAGCGCCTGCTCGGCCGCCGCTACATGATGCTGCGCAAGGAGATCCGGCGGTATACCCGCGGCTCGTGCCGGCCGATGAACCTGGCCCGGTTGCGCGTCGTCATCACGTTTGGCGGCAGCGACCCGGTCGACGCCACGTCGCGCTCGCTGCGGTCGCTCCCGGAGGATCGCCCGCTCGAGCTCGTCGTCATCGCGGGTCCCAGCTACCAGCACGACGAGGAGCTGCGCGTCGCGATCCTGCATGCGCTCGAGCGCGGCCACACCGTCGATCTCCGCCGGGCCCCCGATGACCCCGGCGGCCTGTTCGTCAGCGCGGACGCCGCGATCTGCTCCGCCGGTGGCACGCTCGGCGAGCTCGCCTACCTCGGCTGCCCCGCCCTCGCCTACGCGATCGTCCCCGACCAGATCGTGCCCGCGCGCCACCAGGTCCGGGCCGGCCTGGTCGCCGGCGGCCGGACCTGGTCCGAGACCCCCGACGACCTGCTGCGGGCCGACTTCGAGGCCTTCCTGCTCGACGACCGCGGCCGTGCCGACCAGCGCCGGCGCGCCCTCGCAACTGCCGACTCCGATGGTGCGAAGCGGATCGTCGAAGAAGCGCTGTAAAGGCTATAACCATCCCGTGAGCGAGCTCGAGTCGGCGTTAGAGGTGCTGGAAGACGGGGTCGCGGTGCTCGATCCCGCGGGCATGGTGACCTGCGCGAACCCCGCGGCGTTGGCGTTCGGGGTCGTGGTCGGGCATGCGTACGACGTCCCGCTCGCGACCACGCTGAGCCAGGGCCGTGCGATCTCGGCGACCACGACCGCGCTGCCCGCGGGAGGGGTCGTCGTCGTGCTGCGCGACCTCACGGACCACCTGATCGCCGCGCGCCGCGCCGAGCTCGCCGAGCGCCGCGTCGAGCACGCGATCCACGCCTCGTCGCTGGCGCACCAGATCAACAACTCGCTCGCGATCATCAACGTGCACGCCGAGCTGGTCAAGGACGAGCTGGCCGCGCTGCGCGCTCGCCACCGGGACGACGCGAAGCGCTACACCGACATCGACGAATCGATGGTCGAGCTCGAGGCGGCGGTCGCCGCGATCACCGCCCTCACCGCCGACCTCCGCGCCTATGCCCAACCCATGCCCGGCGCGAACCGCGGCGATCTCCGCCGCGCGGTCGAGTGGGCCTGCCGGACCGCGGCCCCCGCGCTCCGCGACCGCGCCCGGCCCGTGATCCAGCTCGGCGCGAACGGCAAGCTCGCGCTCGAGGAACCCAAGCTCGGCCGGCTGCTGGTCGCGTTGCTGCTCAACGCGGCTGCGGCCACGCCCGTTGGCCACGCCGAGCACAACGACGTCGTGATCACCTCGCGCGAGGCTGCGACCCCCGGTCGCCTCGTGATCGAGATCAGAGACTCGGGCACCGGCATGGCCGAGCCCGCCACGTTCGCGCCGACGCTCGCCGGCCACCCGACCGCAGGCCACCCGATCCACGTCGGCCTCGGGCTCGCCGAGTGCCGCGCGATCGTCGACGACGCCAAGGGTGCGCTGGTGATCGATTCGCAACCCGGCGTCGGCACGACCGTGACGATCGAGCTCCCGCTGCGTTAGCTGCCGGACCGCGACATCGCCGCCCGGCAGATTTTGGAATTTCAGTAGGTTTCCCGAGCTCGCCGACGTGAGCTCGCGCACTTGCGATGGCCAGCCACGTGCATGGATTCGGGTCATGCGCCGCGCCGTTGCCGTGATCGTCGCGACCGCAACCGCTCGCCTCGCCGCAGCCGATCCGACGCCGGGCCTCGCCACCGTGGCGACCGCGGCGCCCACCGCGCCCACCGCGCCCACCGCGCCCACCGCGCCCATCGAGCATCGCTTCGCGCTCGCGGTCAACGAGCCGATCGGCTGGATCGGCGGCGGCGCGGTCGCGCTCTCGGCCTATGGCGCGATCGATCGGCATCAGGTGATCCGGCTCAACGCCGCGACCTGGTCGCACGGCCGGACCGAGGATGCGGACGCGGCGCTGGCGTTTCTCGCGACGGGCGACGACGGCGGCGCGGGTGGCTTTGGCCGCTACACGACCGCGAGCGCCTCGTGGATGTACTTCCCGCGCCGCGCGTACGACGGGCTCTCGCTCGAGCTCGGCGCCATCGCGCGGCTGCGCGACACCCACGACTACTACGATGACCTCAGCGGCGACAACACGGCGGTGATGTCGACCACCGTCGCCGGGAGCACGATGATCGGCTGGAGCTGGCTCGGCTGGGATCGCGTGTTCGCGTCGCTCCAGGTCGGCGCCTCGTTTGGACGCGAGGCCGGGACCCAGATCGTCCACGTCGATGGCCAGATGGACGTCACGACCGCCGTCGATCGGTTCGCCGTCGAGGGCGAGGCCTTCATGCGGTTCGGCATGATCCTCAACCCGTGAGCCGCGCGGTGGGCTAACCGGCTTGCTCGAGCTCGCGCTGGAACCACAACGGCATGGTGTGGTCGTGCTTGATCCGGACCTGACCACGGAGCGCCGCGAGATCCATCTCGAGCACGCTGGCCGCGAGCGCGCGGAACGAGGCGTGGGCGGGCTCGCCACGATCGGCGATCGTGCCGGCTCCGGCCTTGAGTCCACCGCCGAGCGCGGCGACCCGGCGGACCGCCGCCATCACCGGCGCGTGGACGTGGAGCTGCTCGTGGATCATCGTCGCGATCCGGTGGAGCACGCCGAGCTCCTGATCGCCGTTGAGCTGATTTCCGACGAGGCCCACCCCGAACCGCGACAGCGCATCCTCGATCTTCGCGCCGAGCAGTGGGTCGAGCGGGCGAATCGCATCGAGCAGCTGCGGGATCGTGCGCGACTTGGCTTCCTGGCCGAGCGCGGAGTCGATCATCGCCTCGCCGATATCGTCGGCGGCGAGCTTGCGCACGACGCGGTGCACGCACGCCTTCATCAGCGCGTAGGCGTTGTGCAGCGAGGGCAGCGAAGGCGTCACGACGAACAGCTTGATATCCGCGACCGCGACGAGGTCGACGACGTTGAACGAGGTCCCGGCGCCGACGTCGAGGATGACGACGTCGGTATCGAGCCGAAGGATAGCCTTCAACAGCCGGCCCTTGTCGGCGGCCGACAGGTTCGCGGCGCCCGGCCGCGAGGTGCCGGGGATCAGGGTCACCGTGGGCGGCGCCACCACGAGGCGGGCCTCGTCGAGGTCGGCGATCCGGCCGTCGAAGAAATCGGCGAGGCTGCACGCGGGCCGGGTGACGCCGAGCATCGTGTGGAGATTCGCGGCACCCAGATCGGCATCGACGAGCACGACGCGGTGGCCGAGCCGACCCATCGCGAGCGCGAGGTTGGCCGCGATCGTCGACTTGCCGACGCCGCCCTTGCCGCCCGCGATCGCGACGATGCGTGGCACCGACTTCTTACGCGGCTTCATGATCGCTCCTCACCCCGCTCTTCACCCCATCGAGCTGGACCGAGGCGGCGGCGAGCAGCGGCTCGAGCACGTCGAGCACCCCGACCAGCTTGTCGAACAGGTTCGCGGAGGTCGCGAGGTAGCGGTCGCTCGTCGCGTCGTGCAGCGCGACCGAGTGCGCGTGCTCGATCTCGCGCTGCGCGAGCAGCGACACGAACGGGAACGGTTGTAACGCCGAGGCGAGCGAGCGCTCGGTCTTCTGCAGCTTGGCCTCGGCACCACCGGTGCGGGCCATCCGGCGCGCGCGTACCGCGTGATAGCGAATGCTCTTGAGACCGCGGCGGAACGTCCGGATGTGCGCCGCGAGCTGCGCGTTGCGCTCGTAGCCGATCCGGCCGACCGCCTCGTCGAAGATCGCGTCGGTCGGGATGACTTCGTCGAACGTCGCGAGCAACTCGGCGAGCGGCCGGTGGTCCATGCCCGGGATGAACGCACCGCCCTCGGTGCAGTTGTAAACGCTGATCCCGGTCGGCGCGACCTCGCGCATCTTCTCGGCGAACCAGCGGTGAAACATCGAGAAGATGAAGCTCGAAGGTACCTCGCCGCCGTGCCAGCCGGGCAGCGTGATCGCGCGCTCGAGCGGCGCCGCCGGTCCGCCGTGCGCCTTCATGGCGTGGAACCCCGAGCTCCAGCCCTTGACCTTCAGGTGGCCGTGCTCGTCGGTGCTCGCGCTGACGTGGCCATCGACCGAGGTCTTGACGTAGTACTCGCCCCCCGGGAACGACAGATCCAGCCCGACGAACACGATCGGATCGCAGCCCCACCGCAGCGCGAGCGAGAACGCCGAGGTCGCGACCGAGCCACCGCCCGGCAGCCGCGCCTCCTCGCCGACACCGTCGAAGATCCAGTCGTCGATCGCGGAGTTCGCGGACATCGTGATGAACCGCTTCGCGGGGAGCGCGTAGAGCGAGGGATGCGCGGTCGCGGCGTTGACGAGCGTCATCTGCGACACGTCGCAACCGTCGAAGTGATAGCGCACGTCCTGCGGATCGACGGTGATGACGACGTCCGGGACGAGGCCCGCGGCGACCACCGGCTTCAACGAGTGCGAGAAGCACGCGAGCACGGCGCGGCCGTCGAGCGCGCGGAGCTGATCGATGTTCTTGGCGAGCGAAGGACCGGGCGCGACGATCACCATCGGGCGATTCGCGAACGCGCCATCGAGCCCCGCGACCGAGGGCCACTTCGCGACGGCCGGCAGGTTGAGCGCGGCCTGGTCGAGCCAGGTCCGCGAGAACGCCTGCACGGTGTTGCGGTGGATCCGCATGTCCGACAGCGCCGCGCGCACGAGCTCCTTGACCGCCTCGACCTCGGCGCGATCGACGCCGAGCGCGCCGCGCACGACGAACCGCGAGGGCGCGACCGGGATCATCGTGCGGACCGCGGTGACGACCTCTTCGTTCGACACCGTCGCGATCGCGCCCGGAGGCGCACCACCATCGTGGACGACGATCCGGCGCTGGCCGAGGTCGTGCAGGATCTCGGCGACCGGCTCGAGCCCGGCGCCGACCAGCACCACGGCGTCGAGCTCGAAGTCCCAGACCTCCGGCAGCATCATGTCGGCGAGCACCGCGACGCCGATCGGCGAACGCAGCAGCATCGCATCACCCGGCACCTTGCGGCCGAGCCACGAGCCCATCGCGGACTCCGCGGCGCGCGCGTTGACGAGCGCCTGCGTGACGTCCTCGAGCGCGGCGACGACGGCCGGGTTCGCCTCGAGCCGGACCGGCGCCTCGACCCGCGCGAGCGCGGACCGCGCGCGGCGCAGCTCCATCATCGTCGCGACGCCACCGAGCACGTCGCCGGCCTCGATCGCACGACACAGGTTCGTGCCGAGCGCGCCGACGTCCGCGAGAAGGATCCGCCAGGTATCGAGCAGTTCAAGCGACATGGCTGTCCTGCCAGTTCTTTTGCGTGATGTGGCCGTTGATCGCCGCCAGCTCGGGGCGCGCGCGCACCGCGGCGACGACTTCGCGGTACGGCCGGATCGTCGCGAGCCCGAGCTCGCCGAACAACGTCCGGACCAGCGCGAGGTCCTCGGCGGTATCGACGGTCCAGCGCAGATCGCTGTCGTCGGTGGCCGCGGTGACTTGATGGATCGCGAACTCGCTCGGCTGCTCCATCACGTACGCGGTGACGTGCTCCTTGGCCGCCGCCGAGGTCGCCGAGCGAAAGATGGTCTCGAGCGTCTCGAGATAGAACGCCTCGACATCGAGCCCCCGCGGGTACGACCGCACGTGCGTGTTCGAGCTGTAATCGAGCGTAGCCGCGCGCAACGAGGTCACCACGCGATCGACGGTCTCGGGATCGAGGAGCGGGCAATCGGAGGTCACGCGCACGACCGCGCCCGCGTAGTACTTGCGTGCCGCGCCGATGTAGCGGGCGAGCACGTTGTGCTCCGAGCCGCGCCAGGTCTGGACGCCGAGCCGCGCGGCCTCGCGCACGACCGGATCATCGGATTCGTTCATCGTCGTCGCGATCACGATGTCGTCGATCGTCCGTGCCGCGCGCAGCCGGGCCACGACGCGCGCGAGCATGGTGTCGCCGGCCAGGTCTTGCAGGACCTTGCCCGGCAACCGGCTCGAGCCGAGCCGAGCCTGGACGATCGCGACGGTCTTCATGACTCTAGCCGACCTTCTCGAACAGGTGGGCGGTGCAGTGGTCGTAGCCGTCCTCGGGCGCGAGCTCGAGCTTGCGCACGAGGCGCAGCGCAGGATAGCGCGCCTGCCAGATCGCGCCGTGCGGGCGCTTCCACAGCGAGTCGCCGTTGCCGCGGTACTTGATCTCTTCCTCGACCGGCCAGTCGTACTCGATCGCGACGACATAGCGGCGGGACACCCGATACATCTCCGCCATCACCTTCGCGAGATCCGCCGGTGCGATGTGGATCAGCACGCCGCTGGTGAACGCGAGGTCGGCGAAGCCATCCTTGAACGGCAGGTCGAAGCCGGTGCCGCACAGCACGTTGAACGCGGGATTGCGCGCGCGCGCCTTCTCGACCGCATATGGCTGGGGTTCGACCGCGTAGAGCTCCTTCACGCCGAGCTCCTGGAGGTACGTCAGGTTCCAGCCGACGTTACAGCCGACCTCGACGGCGCGCTGCGGCACGATGCCCTCGAGCAGGCGCTGCCAGGACACGATCCGCTCCGGCTTCGCGACATCGTTGCGGTCGGTGTAGTCGCGCCCGAACTCGGAGCGCCACAGGGCGAGCTGCGAAGAGGTCTGCATCACGGTCTCCACTCGTAGGTCTCGCGACCGTTCGGAACGAACCCGCACGCCTCGAAGGCGGCTCGGCTCGGTTGGTTGTCTCCATGGATCTGCGCCACCACCGGCCGCCCCCACGCCGCACACGCCGCCGCGATCGCGCGCTTGCCGATGCCCTGATTGCGGGCACCCGCCTCCAACGCGATCGAGATCTTGCCCGCATCGATGCGGACCACGCCGACGTCCTCGCCCTCACACTCCACGATCCAGATCGCGCCCTTGGCGATCCGGTCGACGAACCACGCCGCGTGGGTCGCGAGCTCGACGATCGTGGGATCGTTCGACATCGCCCGCACGTCGGCAGCGAAGTTCCACTCCCACACGCGCTCGCAATCATCGGGCGCCGCGGCGCGCAGCGAGACGCTCACGCGATCAGCTCCCACGCGAGCGGCGTGCCGCGCACGATCTTGGTCTTCGCGAGCCGGCCGATCAGCGCCGGCAGCTCGCGCGGCGGCAGGCCATGCCCCGGCCGGATCGAGCGCACGTTGGCGCGGGTCAGCGCCTCGCCGGGCGCGATATCCATGGCCGCGTACAACGAGCGCCGGAACTGGCGCGAGCCCGACTCCGCGGCCGGGCGCTTCGCCGAGCCATCGCCGAGCGCGGCCCACGCGGCCTTGCAGCCGGCGGTGACCTGCGCGAACTCGTGCGGCTCGAGCGAGAACCCGGCATCGGGTCCGCCGTCGGCGCGCGCGAGCGTCAGGTGCTTCTCGACCATCATCGCGCCGCGGGCGACCGCCGCGATCGGCACCGTCGAGCCCTGCGAATGATCGGAGATCCCGACGAGGTCGACATCGAAGCCATGCAGCGCGTCGAGTCGGCGCAGGTTGATCTGATCGATCGGCGTCGGATAGCCCGATACGCAGTGGAGCAGCACGATCCCGCCGGCACCGTGCGTCCGCGCGGTCTCGATCGCCTCGGAGATCTCGGCATCCGAGGCCATGCCGGTCGACATGATGATCGGCTTGCCGGTCCGGGCGGCCGCCGCGATCAGCTCGAGGTCGACGAGCTCGAACGACGCGATCTTGAACGCGGGTGCGCCGAGCCGGTCGAGGCGCTCGACCGATTCCTCGTCGAACGGAGTCGAGAACACCGCGAGGCCGCGCTGCGCGCCGTGCGCGAACAGCTCCGCGTGCCAGTCCCAGGGCGTGTGCGCCTCGTCGTAGAGGTCCCACAGCGTACGGCCCTGCCACGGGCCATCGGCGATCGCGAAGCCGCCTTCGTCGAGGTCGAGCGTCATCGATGCCGGCGTGAAGGTCTGGAGCTTGAGCGCGTCGCAACCGGCATCCGCGGCCGCATCGACGATCGCGTGGGCGCGGGCGAGCGAGCCCAGGTGATTCGCCGAGAGCTCGGCGACGATGAACGGCGCGTGGCCGTCTCCGATGTCGCGTCCGATCTTCATTGGACCATGAACTCCTGGAAGAACATCCGGCGCACCTTGTGCTCCCCGACGATGGCCTCGAGCCGCTTCATCAACGCCTCGCGGATGGTGTCCTTTGCGGTCGCGCCGAGCGTGTCCTTGACGTGCAGGCCCGACAGGTAGCTGAGCACCTCGTCGCGGATCACCTGCTTGGACTTCTCGATCACCTCGGCGTCCTTCTCGTTCACGAGCTCGAGCTGGACGGTCATCTTCAGGTAGCGAGCATTGCCGGGCTCGTCGAGGTTGACGACGAACGGATCGAGCGCGACCACCGGGCCGGTGATCTCCTTGCCCGGCTTTTCCTCGAGCGGCGCGATCGTCGCGGCCGCCGCGGGGGATGCCGTCATCAGCTTGAACACACCGAAGCCGCTGGCGCCCAGGTTCAGGACCAGGAGCGCCATCACGATCGGTGACGTGCCGCTCTTGGGCGCCTTGGGCTTGGCCGCCTCTTCGGGCGCCTCTTCCGCCGAATCACTCATACGGTCCCCTTGCAGCAACCGGCGTGCCGCGCCATCTGGGCGTGATCACTCGACCGGCTCGGCCGGCTCGGCCGGCCCATCGTCAAAATCGCCACCATCACGCGGTTTCCAGCGCGAGCATGCTCAGCGCCTCCGAGTTGCACACATCGGGGACGACGTAGACGCCCGACGCATCCCGCTCCACGGCCGTGATGCCCGGGTGCTCGTCCTCGAGGTCCGCATAGCACTGCGTGCGGCGCAGCATCACGTCGCGATCGGCCGCGACCAGCGCGAGCTCGCGGTGACGCGACACGGCCTCGTCGACGATCGCGCGCATCGAGCCCGCGTCGAACGGCTTCTGCACGTAGCGAAAGATCTCGCCGCGGTTGATCGCATCGACCGCGGTCTCGAGCGCCTGCATCCCGGTCATCAGGATCCGCACCGCGGCGGGCTGGCTGCGCCGCGCCGACGACAGCAGCTCGGCGCCGTTGAGGCGCGGCATCTCGTAGTCCGAGACGATCACGGCGACGTCGAGCGTCGACAGCCAGTCGAGCGCCTCGTAGGCGTCGGTGGTGGCCATCACGCACACGGGGAGCTGCTTCAACACCTTGACGGCCGCGGCCAGCACGCCGGCGTTGTCGTCGACCACGACGACGATCGGTTGGGTCTCGTCACGAGGCACGGCGGCCCTCCTGTTGCGCGACCAGCCAGGCGACGCGGTCGAGCTCCGCCGCGAACGCGGCCATGTTCGGGAAGCGATGCCCGGGCGACTTCGCGAGGCAGCGCGAGATCAGCTTGTCGAGCTCTGCCGGCACCGGGCCGAACGGGCTCAACAGCTCGGGGACCGGCTCGGAGATGTGCTGCTTGCACAGCGCGCGCAGCTCGGGCGCGTGGAACGGCGTGATGCCGGCGATCATCTCGAACAGCACGATGCCGAGCGCGTACTGATCGCAGTGCTCGCTCGCGGCGCGGCCGAGCAGCCGCTCCGGCGCGACGTAGCGCGGCGTGCCCATCACGTGGGTCGCCATCTCCTCGACGACCTGCGACTCCATCAGCTCCGCGAGCCCGAAGTCGACGAGCTTGACGTGGTCGCCGGAGACCAGGATGTTCGAGGGCGTGACATCGGAATGGATCACGCCGGCGTCGTGCGCCGCGCTCAGCGCGTCGCACAGCTGCTTCGCGATCGCGAGCGCGCGCTGCGGCGCGATCGGACCCTTGGTATCGATCCGTTCGCCGAGGCTCTCGCCCTCGAGCAGCTCCATCACGAAGTACGGGCGGCCATCGGCGAGGTAGCCAAAGTCGAACACGTCGATGATGTGCGGGTGCTGGATCCGCGAGGCCGCGCGCGCCTCGCGCACGAACCGGTCGATGCTGCGCGGGTCGCGCTGCAGGATCTCCGAGTGCAGGACCTTGAGCGCGTACGCGCGTCCGAGCGTGACGTGCTCGACGCGATACACCCGGCCCATCCCCCCGGAGCCGAGCCGCTCGATCACGCGGTAGTGATCGACGATGTCGCCGGCGCTGAGGTTGCGAAACCGCTCGTTCTTGGTGCGCACGTCGCGCTGCAGCATCAGCTCCGCGCGGGGCTGTGGGCCCGGCCGCACGACGATCACGAGCTCGTAGACGTGCTCGCCGCGGCGCACCTTGGCGGCGCCGGTCGAGGGCTTCGCGACCGAAAGGTCGACCTCGGCGATCACGCCGAGCCGCGAGATCACGGCACGTGCGAGGTCCTCGTCGATCGTCGCGGTCGAGATCACCTTCGCGCGGCGCTCGATCGAGATCATGTAACAGGACTCGGTGAGCGGCACCGGTTCGATCCACACGCGATCCGCGTCCGCGGCGACGGCGGCGTGAAGAATCGCGTCTGCCAGATCGACGACATTCATCACTACCTCGGGTCGACCACTCTTACATCCCGTCCAGTGTCGGCAGGAATGACGCCGTGCATCCGTGCCAACGGCGACGAGCCGAGCAATTCTCGCACCCTACGGCTCGGCACACGGCTTGTAATAGCGCGCCGCGTGGCGAACCCTGTCCTCTCTGTAGCGACCGTCCCATTGCATGTGGGCTCGGACGAGCCTCGCGCGACCGTCTCCGCGGCGCACTCGCTCGCTCCGACCGGCGCTCGCATCCTGATCGTCGATGACAACCCGCGCGTGCGCCGCTCGACCGCGGCCGCGCTGTCACGGATCGGGTTCCACGTGATGACCGCCGAGGACGGCGCTCCCGCGATCCTGCTCGCCGAGACCACGCCGCCCGACCTCGCGATCATCGACTTCGACATGCCCACTCCCGGCATCCTCGTGGTCAAACGCCTCAAGGAGCTCTACGGTGCCGCGGTGTGGGTGGCAGTGCTCTCCGGTGACGACGCCGACGAGATGCGCAGCGCCTGCTTCGACGCCGGCGCCGATGACGTGATCGCCAAGCCCGCCGCGATCCCCGAGCTCCACCGCCGGATGGTCGCCGCGGCCCGGACCCAGCGCGCCTTCGTCGAAGCCCGCGTCGCTCGGGAGCGTACCGATCGTCTCCTCGCCTACGGCGCCGAGGCCTCGGCGATGCTCGCACACGACCTCAACAACGGCCTCGCCGTCGCGCTGTGCAACATGGACTACCTCGAGGACACCGCCACCGGCCTCGATACGGATCAATCGCAGGCGCTGACCTCGACCCGCAACGCGCTCCGCCGGATGTCGGGCCTGGTCGCCAACTTCGTCGACATCGCCCGGTTCGAGGACGCGGCATGCAAGCCCCACAGCACGCTCAACCACGTCAAGGGCCTGCTCGAGAGCGTGATCGAGGTCCACGCGGTCAACTGCCGCGTCCGCGTCGTGATCGAGTGTGAGCCGGAGCTTACCGGGTGGTTCGATGTCGCCCTGATCGAACGCGTGCTCCACAACCTGGTCGGTAACGCGGTCCGCTACTGCCTCGTCAACGGCGAGATCAAGATCACGGCGAATCGGCTCGATCCGGCCGACCCACAGTCGGTGGAGATCGGCGTCTTCAACAACGGCCCCGTGATCCCTCCCGAGGTCGAGGGCAACCTGTTCGGCAAATACTCCAAGGGCTCGAACGGTAAGCGCGGTTTCGGTTTGTATTTTTGCCGCCTGGCGTGCGAGGCGCACAACGGACGGATCGTATACAGTGGGAAGAGCGACGGGCCGACGTTCTTCATAAGGTTGCCCGGCAGGAGTTGATGTAGAAGTGAGCAGCAAGGACTCGATCAAAGTTCTGATCATCGATGATGACCAGGCGATGATCAGCGCGATCTCGAGCGCCATCACCAAGAAGCTCGAGGACGAGACCGTCGAGGTCGAGATCGAGAGCGCGCCCGACGGCGTCACGATCCTCTACAAGCTCGAGACCCGCAACGCGCCGTGGGACGTCGTCCTGCTCGATGTCGACCTGCCCGGCATCTCGGGTCCGCGCCTGCTCGACCAGTTCCGCGAATGCGGCGCGTCATGCTCGGTGATCATGCTCTCGGCCGACGCCAGCGCCACGACCGCCGCCGACTGCATGCGCGCCGGCGCGTTCCACTACCTGACCAAGCCATTCAAGCCCATCGAGCTCGTCGAGCACGTGGTCTCGGCCGCGCGCCACTCGCGGCTGCGCCGCCAGCTCGTCGGCAGCCGCACCACCACCCAGCGCGCGACCAACATCATCGGCAACTCGATCCCGATGAAGCAGTTGCGCGCCGCGATCTCGCGCGTCGCCGAGCAGAGCGTCTCGGTCCTGATCCAGGGCGAGAGCGGCACCGGCAAGGAGCTGGTCGCCAAGGCCGTCCACGACCGCGGCCCGCGCCGCCACAAGCCGTTCGTGGCGGTCAACTGCGGCGCCATCCCCGAGGCCCTGATCGACTCCGAGCTGTTCGGCCACCAGAAGGGCTCGTTCACCGGCGCGCTCACCGACCGCGCCGGCTTCTTCGTCGAGGCCGACGGCGGCACGATCTTCCTCGACGAGATCGGCGACATGCCGCTCGCCGTCCAGGCCCGCCTGTTGCGCGTGCTCCAGGAGAGCGAGGTCCGCCCGGTCGGCTCGACCGGCGTGCGCAAGATCGACGTCCGCGTGATCGCCGCCTCGCACGTCGACCTCAACAGCGCCGCCGAGCACGGCAAGTTCCGCAAGGATCTCTACTACCGCCTCAACGTCGTCGTGCTCGCGATCCCCGCGCTGCGCGAGCGGCTCGACGATCTGCCCGGCCTCGCCGCGCTGTTCCTGCAGAAGCACTCCAGCGGCGTCGCGCTGACGCTCAACTCGTCCGCGCTCGACGCGCTCAACAACTACGGCTGGCCCGGCAACGTCCGCGAGCTCGAGAACGCGCTGATCAGCGCGATCGCGCTGCGCACCGGCGACACCATCGGCGTCGAATCGCTGCCGCCGCACATCCGCAAGACCCGCGGCTCCGTACCGATCCTCAAGCCCGAGCTCGCCGGCGACGAGCAGCTCTCGCTCGTCGACGCCAAGAAGCGGGTCAGCTCCGCGTTCGAGCGCGACTACCTCCAGCAGATCATGCAGCGCGCGCAGGGCTCGGTCGCCGAGGCCGCGCGGATGGCAGGCATCGATCGCACGAACTTCCGCCGGCTCCTGCAGCGGCACAATATCGATCCGGGCAACTTCAAGTAGTCCGTTCGCGCTCGACAGTCGCGGGCCGGCCGGTCAGGCGACAAGCTGCGCTTTGGCTAGCTTCCGCGACTTGCACAGCTGGTTCGCTTGGTATGCGGCTTGAAAGCCCATTCCGAGCACGATTGCGGTCACCCACCATTCCCAGGTGGATAACAGTCCACTCATTTCGTAGAGGCGCAGCGGAGTGTAGACCGCGAAAATACCCATCGCGGTGCAGATCGCAAGCGTGGTCTTCTTGCCCGCGATCCCGGCAAGCGCGACGTTCACGACGGCGGCGATGCCGGTGAGGACGATGATGAAGTAGTACCGGCCGACCAACGACCCGATCGGGTTATCCGGTGGGAAGGCTATCGAGAGACAAGACCCCTCGCCCCAATCCGCTGGAAACTTGAACAAACCACAAATCCCCATGATGCGGCCGTAGTTGCTGTACGCAGTCCAGGCGTAGAGGATGCCGATCAGCACGAGTGCGATGCGGGCGCGCGTGATGTGCGACCCCATGATGGCGGCGAGCTCCGGCTCGATGACGCCTTGTTTCGGCGCGGTGCGTGGGTCCGAGATCATCACATGGTCCTTCTGGCCACGGAGACAGCACGTATGTAGCATGGCGCGCAAGTCACGCCCTTCCGTCCGCGATGCGCAGCGTCGACCGGATCGTCTCGCTTCAAGCCTTTCTTGTGTTCAGCTTCAGCGCGTGAGTGCTGCTCACTCGGCTGGCAGCCCGTTCGCTGGTCCAGCGACGGATCCGCGGCTCGAGCCCGACGAGGCCACCGGCTCGACACAGGTAGACCCAGCGCTCCAACGCCGACGGTGCGATGCAGCGCCTGAAGCGCGCGCTGCCGGCGCTCGGTCCCCGCCGGCGCTCCGTGCTCGGGACCAAAGGTCACCCAGCACAGAGCGCGCCCGAGCACGACCTGGTCACGCGCCGGTAAGACGCTCGAGCGATCTACGTGTGGAGAGCTCGACGTGCAGCTCGACGAGCGCCGGCGGATAAACATCCGCCGAATCATATTGCCGCGCGCGACGATGATGCTACGTTGTCGGCATGGCACGCCCGCGCAAGCGCCACGTTCAGACCAGCTTCGCGTATCGCAAGCTCGACAAGAACGGCCAGCATCGCGGCGGCGCTCGCCGCAACGCGGGCCGCAGGCGCACCGGGGACTTCGCGTCGCACGCGCCGCGGCCGGCGATCGACACGCGCCATCCGCAGCACGTCACGTTGCGTGTCGTGGCCGAGGTCGGTTGGCTGCGCCGGCTCGATACCTACGCGGCGGTGCGCCACGCGTTGCGCACGGTGCTCGCGCGGCACGAGCAGTTTCGGGTCGTGCACCTGAGCGTGCAGAACACCCACGTCCACCTGATCGTCGAGGCCGCCGACAAGCGTAGCTTGGCCGATGGCATGCGGGCGTTCCAGATCTCGGCCGCCAAGGCGATCAACGCGGCGTACTCGCGGCGCCGCCGGCTCGCGGACCGCCGCCGCGGTCGCGTGTTCGCCGATCGCTACTTCACCGAGGACCTCGGCTCGGTACGCCAGGTCCGCAACACGCTGTCGTACGTGCTGAACAACTGGCGCCGCCATCGCGATGACCGCGGCGCGTACTCGTTGTTCGAAGGCCGGCTCGATCCGTACGCGAGCGGGCTCGCGTTCAGGGGCTGGCGCGAGGCGATTCCCGAGGCGCAACGCGTGCTGCCGCGCGGCTACGAGCCTCCGGCGGTGAGCGCGCCGCGGACGTGGCTGCTCGGCACCGGATGGACCCGGGCGCCGTTGATCTCGATGTTCGAGACGCCGGGCCCGCGCACGATCCAGCGCGTCGACGCGTAGGCTCGGGCGCGGCTCGGGCGCTCCAGCTGCGCCTAGTTGATGAAGCTCGCGAGCGCCTTCGGGTTGTGCCGCAGCCGGTGCACGGTCGCCGCGGCGGCCACGAGTAACTTGATCGTCGAGAGCACCTTCTCCATCACCATCCTCCTCACGCCGCGTACTTGCGGAGCTTCTCGACCAGGGTCGTACGATTCAAACCGAGCAGCGCGGCGGCCTCGGTGCGGTTGCCGTTCGCCTTGGACAGCGCGCGGTCGATCAGGGTGCGCTCGACGGCCTCGAGCGCGCTGCGGAGGTCGAGCGTCGAGTCGTCGAGCACGGCCGCGTCCTGCTTCGGGATCGGGCCCGAGCCCTCGGCGACGAGCGCGATCGGCGCGCGCGAGCTGCGGGCGTTGCTGGAGCTCGACGGCAGCGACAGGTCGCCCTCGGCGATCTGGGTGCCGCGGGCGAGCAGCGCGGCGCGCTCGATGCGGTGGGCGAGCTCGCGGACGTTGCCGGGCCACGAGTACGAGCGGATCGCCTGGCGGGCGCTGGGCTCGAGCGTCATCAGGTCCTTGCCGCTGCGCTCGCACATGCGGACGAGCGTGAGGTCGACGATCAGGTCGAAGTCGTCGCCGCGGTCGCGCAGCGCGGGGAGGTGGAGCGGGACGACCGAGAGCCGGAAGTAGAGGTCCGCGCGGAACTTGCCCTCGGCGACCATCTGCTCGAGGTTGCGGTGGGTCGCGGCGACGATGCGGACGTCGATCGCGATGTCGCTGTCGGCGCCGACCGGGCACACGACGCGCTCTTCGAGGACGCGGAGCAGCTTGGCCTGCGCGGCGAGCGGCAGGTCGCCGATCTCGTCGAGGAACAGCGTGCCGCCCTGGGCCGACAGGAAGCGGCCGGCGCGCGCGGTCATCGCGCCGGTGAAGGCGCCCTTGACGTGGCCGAACAGCTCGGCCTCGATCAGGGTCTCGGGCAGCGCGGCGCAGTTGACCGGGATGAACGGCTTGGCGCGGCGGTTCGAGGCGCGGTGCGCGGCGCGGGCGAACAGCTCCTTGCCCGAGCCAGTCTCGCCGGTGATGAGGATGCTGCAGTCCGTGTTGGCCACGCGACGGATGGTGTCGAGGGCATCGACGATCTCCGCCGACTCGCCCACGATCTCCGAAGCAAACTGGCGTCGCCACATCTTGAGGTCGCTCATCGTGAACGGACTGATTGCGACTCGTGGGCCAAGTGAAGATCCGTCGGATCGGAGAGAGACCCACATCGGATCACGCGGCAGGGATCAGGAGCTTGCAAGATCCACCGTTAGCCGAGGGCTAACTCAGCGATCTACCCTCGTGGGGTACCCGATCACCCTGACCCCAAACCATGTTGGGCCACACCACAAATCCCCGGGATGCTGCGCGAACGGTGCGTTTCATTTCGCTCATTTGGATATCGCACCTTCTCGCCGATCCACCGCAGCTTCCTTGGTCATCAGGATCCGGATCGGCTCCTTGATGGCGCCGACCTTGAAGTGAAGGGTCCGCTCGAGAAAGCTAGCCGCGATGACGTAGCCGCGCGAGACCAGCAACGCGCCGTTCAGGAAGATGTCCTCGGCGAGCACCATGCCGGCCTTGAGGCCGATCAGGGGGAGCTCCGCGATGTACGTGGTGGCGACGCCGCCGACCACCACCTCGAGCGCGTCGACCAGCTTCGGCGGGTGGCCGCCGTGCTGGCGGATCAGCGCGACCATCGCCTCGCCGGTCACACCGCTGGTCTCGATCGCGTCCGCGTCGTTCGCGATCCGCAGGATCGCGCCGGCGAGCTCGATCGGGCCTTCCCCGGCGACCCCGCTCCACGCGGCCTGGCGCGCCACGATCGCGAGGATCTCGCGGATCACCTCGAGCCGCGGGATGTGGCGGAACAGCTGCTCGGTGACCGCGGGGACCCGCGCGACCTGCTTGGCCTCCTCGTCCGAGAGCGGCTTGGCGGCGTACAGCTTCTCGAGGGTCGAGGCCGGGAGCGAGACGTAGCCGACGTGCTGGAGCGAGACCGCCATCTCGAGCTGCCACGGATCGGCCAGCTCGAGGTGCTCCGCGAGCGCCTGCGAGCGCGCCTTCACGCGGTTCGCGCGGCCGAACGCGAGCGGCGACGCGAGGGCGAGCACGTCGCACAGCGCCGCGACCGCGCCGCGGAGCGTCTCCTGAAGCAGCACCCGCTCCGAGGTGACGAGCCGGTGATGCTCGACCGCCGCGGTCAGCGCGGCGACGAGGGTCTCGCGCTCGCACGGCTTGGTCAGGAACCGAAAGATCTGACCGTCGTTGACGGCGCTGATCGCGGAGCTGACGTCGGCCTGGCCGGTCAGCAACACGCGCGTGATGTGCGGGTAGAGCTCGCGCGCGCGGGTCAGCATCGCGGCGCCGTTCATTCGCGGCATCCGCATGTCGCACATCAGGACCTTGATGTCGGGCGTGGCCTCGAGGATCGCGAGCGCCTGGTCGCCGCTGGAGGCGACCAGGACCTCGAAGTCGCGGCGCAGGTTGAGCTGGAACCCGGTCAGCACGTTCGGTTCGTCGTCGACGCACAGGATCTTGGGTTTCATGACGCCGGCCTCGCCATCGCGAGCCAATGCTCGAGCTCGCCGTCGAAGCCGGTGGCTTGCAGGAACTCGAGATCGATCGGGGTCTCGTGGTCTGCACCGGCCAGCGCATCGGCGACGTGGACCGCCGCGACGACCTCGGCGAGGTCGCCGGTCGCGCCCTGGGGCTCGTGATGGAGCGCGACGGTATCGACGATGATCTGCGGCAGGCCCCACATCTGGAGCAGGCACGCACCGACCCGCGCGTGATCGGCGCCGAAGCGCCGGCGCTCGGCGGCCCACAGGGTCTCGCTGACGTGCTGGCAGCCTTCCATCAAGCGGCCGTACTCGCCCGGCGTGCCGAGCGCGAGCACGATGCGGCCGACATCGTGGAGCAACCCCGAGACGAACGCGAGGTCGCGCAGTGCGGGGTTACGGACGAACTGCCGTGCGAGCCCGGCGGTGCGCAGCGCGACCTCCTGCAGGCGCTCGAGCGAGAACGGCAGCGGCGGCCCCGACGGCGGCGCGTAGATCGCGGTCGACAGCGCGATCGCGCGGATCAGCTCGAGCCCGAGGTAGTGGATCCCCTGCTTGAGCGAGGTGGTATCGAGCTCGCCGAACGCGGCGGAGTTCGCGATCTGCATGATCTTCGCGGCGAACGCGGTGTCGCTCGCGATCGCCTTCGAGACGTCGTCGAGCGAAGCGCGCGGATCGTCGGCGAGCCGGGTCAGGACGTTGTAGAGACGCGGCGGCGAAGGCAGCTTGTCGACGCGGCCGATCAGCGAGCGCAGCGCCGGGTCGTCGGTCATCTCGGTAACCTTGAGGCAGCGATCGATCGCGGTGCGCAACACGCGCGGATCACACGGCTTCGCGAGGAACACGTGCATCGCGGGCAACACGCGCAGCATCGCCTCGCGCTCGGCGTGCCCCGAGAGCACGATCCGGCAGGTCGAGGGCCAGCGCTCTTGCACGAGCGTCAGCAGCTGCGCGCCATCGATCTTCGGCATCCGCATGTCGGTGACGACGACGTGAAACGCGCCCGCCTCGAGCTCGACGATCGCCTGCTCGCCGCCGAGCGCGAACACCATGTCCCAGTCCTTGCGCTGGCGATGCAGGAGCGAGCGCAGGCCCGACAAGATCGCGGGCTCGTCGTCGACAAACAGGATTCGCATGCGTTCCTCGGTCATGCCGCCACTCCTTCTTGATGCGTCGTCCCTTGGCCGCTGCGATGATCGAACACTCGATCTCGGATCTCGGCCGGAATGGCGCAACCGGTATCCGTGACCGCGAGCTCGACCGTGGAGTTGGCACCCGCCGGCATCACGTCCTCCATCGCTGCTTGCAAGAACCGGACACCTTCTTCGACGAGCTGGATCGGTGTGCGGATCTCCGTGCGGATCGCGCGGCAACTCGGCCCATAGACTCGAGCTTCTGCGCCTGGCGGAGCCAGACCTCGAGCCGCGCCACGGCGTGAATCCGGTCGGAAGTTTTGGCGCTCGCCCACACCCACAGGTGGACGGGCTGACGCTCGAGGTCGAGCGTCTGGTCGTCGCGGCGATCCACGCGCCTTACTTGCACGCTCGGTGGATCGGCCATTCTCGGAGGTGGTTGATGCGCGAGCAGCCGTGCATGATCCGGGGGTGACGCCTCTCATTGTCCTGGGTTG
>JBDTEH010000365.1:0-30845 GCA_039922635.1 Kofleriaceae bacterium
TCCGGCGCACCTCGCCGAGGAGCTGATCAAGTACGCGGCGCGCCCGGTCAAGATCGGCAGCTTCTCCGCGGCGTCGAACGTCACCGGGATCGCGAGTGACACGAACGCGATCGCGAAGCTGCTCCACGCGCACGGCGCGCTGTCGTTCTGGGACTTCGCGGCGGCGGGGCCCTACGTCGCGATCGAGATGAGCACGGGCACCGAGCACAAGGATGCGGTGTTCATCTCGCCGCACAAGTTCATCGGTGGCCCGCAGACGCCCGGCGTGCTCGTCGTCAAGCGCGCGCTGGTGAACAACACGGTGCCGGGGAGCCCGGGCGGCGGTACGGTCGCGTACGTCAACACCGAGGAGCATCGCTACGTCACCGATCCGGTGCTGCGCGAAGAGGGCGGCACGCCCGCGATCATCGAGTCGATCCGCGCGGGCCTGGTGTTCCAGTTGAAGGAGGCCGTCGGCGCCGAGGCGATCCGCGGGCGCGAGGTCGACTTCATCCAGCGCGCGATCGCGGCGTGGTCGGCCAACGACAACATCCACATCCTGGGCAACCGCGAGGCCTGGCGGCTGTCGATCGTGTCGTTCATCGTCAAGCACAAGCGCGCGTACCTCCACCACAACTTCGTCGTCGCGCTGCTCAACGATCTGTTCGGCATCCAGTCGCGCGGCGGCTGCGGCTGCGCCGGGCCGTACGGCCATCGCCTGCTCGGCATCGATCTCGATCGCTCCAAGGAGTTCGAGCGCGAGATCATGCGTGGCTGCGAGGGCATCAAGCCGGGCTGGGTCCGGGTCAACTTCAACTACTTCCTCAGCGAGACCCAGTTCCAGTTCATCCTCGACGCGATCCAGCTGATCGCGAGCGACGGCTGGCGGCTGCTCCCGCACTACAACTTCAACCCCGACACCGGCGAGTGGCGGCATCGCGCCTACAACCCGGCCGACGTGCTGCGGCTCGGCGAGGTCTCGTATCGGACCGGCAAGATGGAGTACCGCTCGCGCCACGCGACCGAGCCGGAGTGGGCGCTGCCTGGTTACATCGACGAGGCCAAGCAGATCATCGCCGCCGCGGGTGAGGAGTTCCGCACGCTGACCGTGACGGATCCGGATCGCACGCGCGACTTCGAGCAGCTGCGCTGGTTCCCGCTGCCGAGCGAAGTGATCGCGGAGATCCGCGGCGACGACCGCGACACGATCTCGATCTGGAAGCGTTAGTCGATCACAGCGCGCCGGCTTCGCGGCACAGAGGCTCGCCGAAATATCGGCTCGCTTTGGCTTCGGGCGCTGCAGCGCCCGGGCGACATCTAAACGCCGTCGAGCACGAGCGTGGTGATCGTCGAAGGCTCCTCGGTTTAGCGCGACAGGACGCGGACGCCGAACAACAGGTCGATGTTGTAGCTGGTGTAGTCGAACGTGTAATTGCCGTCGGTCGCGTTACCGTGCTTCGAGTGGGACGCGATCGGGAGGGCGAGCTCGCCGCCGAGCTCGACATCGCCGAGCTGGTACCACAGGCCGCCGCCGAGCTCGAACGCGAAGCCGACGTCGGTGTCACTCGAGCTCGCCGTGTTGCCGAGGACCGAAACCGTCGCGCTCGCGTGCGCGATGTCGAGACCGGCGCCGACCCGCGCGCTCAGCAACAACTTCGGCAGGATCGGGTGGTGGACCGTGAAGTCGGCGAGGAACCGGAAGTTGTGCCCGGCGAGGTCGGCGCTCCCGATCCCGAACGCGCCACCGCTGTTGTTGAGATTGATCGGCGTCCAGTCGGCCTGGATCATGCCGCCGAGCCCGTTGTCATTGACCGCGCCGACCCGGGCGCCCAGCTTCGGGCTGGTATCCGCGAGGTTGGTCCAGGCGTTGTCGCCGGCCGGAATCGACAGGCCGCCCGCGAGCTCGAGGAAGCTGTCGGCCCGCGCGGTGTCTGCGGCGAGGACGCCTCCCGCGGCGAACACGACGACAGCCAGGGAGAGCGTCGTGCTGGGGAGGCGCATGGCGAGCGGAGCGTATCCCCGAGGGCGCGACGTGTCACCTTGCGCCAGCCAGTTCCGGATCGCGGTTCGTCGCGGATCTCCCATACATACGCCGTGGCACGCTTCAGGTCCGTGGAGAAGGAGCATCCGCACCATGGGGTGGCGGCTGTCATGGCGGGTTCTCCTGGCACGCCCGGTGGTAGTCGCAGGCGGCGCGATGGCAAGATTCACGATATGGCGATCGCGGATCGGATCCTCCCGCTGACGAAGCTACTATTGGGCGCCGCGTACGCGGACCACGAGGTCAAGGACCAGGAGCGCGATGCAGTCCGCGCGCTGCTCGAGCAACTTGGCGGCGAGCTGCCAACCGAGGTCGAGGTCGAGATCGTGAGGTTCGACCCGGCGGCGTTCGAGCTCGCGGCGGTCGCCGCGGAGTTCGCGGGCGACAGCGAGGACGACCGCAAGAAGTTGCTCCACCTGGTCAGCGCGGTGATCGAAGCCGACGAGGAGATCGACCTCTCCGAGGACGACTATCTGCGTGCGCTGGCCGCAGCGTTGAAGCTTCCAGAGGCCGCGCTCGCGGGCCTCACGGTCGACGTCGAGACCGAGGACTTGAAGGAGACCTTCGCGCAGGTCCGCAAGGGCCCGCCCCCGCCGCCCACCGCGGCGAGGCAGTCGTTCGACGTCGATCTCTAGCGCCGTCGGCGCGGCGCCATCGGCGATGGCTAGCGCAGGACGCGGTCGAGCATCCCGATCACATCCTCGATCGTGAACGGCTTCGCGAGCCAGCCCGAGATCGCGGCCGTCGTCGGTGGATGGCGATGCCCCGACATCAGCACGACGGGCAACCCGGGCCAGCGCGCACGGATATCGCCGGCGAGCTCGACTCCGGAGCGCTCCGGCATCGCGACATCGGACAGCACGACGTCGACCCGGCCGCCGAGCGCATCGAGTTGTGCGAGCGCCTCGCGGGCGCTGGCGGCGCTGTGTACGGTGAGTCCGGCATCGAGCAGCGCATCGCCCAGCGCGGCACGGACATCGTCGCGATCGTCGACGAGCAGGATCTCCTTCGCGTGGCGCGTCGCGGCTGCGTGCTCTGGAATCGGCGTGACGCGATCGTACGCGAGCAGCGTGATGTAGACGCGCGTCCCCGCGCCCGGTGCACTGTCGATCGAGACCTCGCCCTCGGACTGCGAGATCAATCCGTATACGGTCGCGAGCCCGAGCCCGGTGCCAGCGCCGATCGGCTTGGTCGTGAAGAACGGCTCGAACGCGCGCGCCCGCGTGTCGGCGTCCATGCCTCGACCGGTGTCCTCGAGCTCGATCCGCACGCGGCCGTCGGCGAGCGCGCTCGTGCGGATCGTCAGCGTACCGCCGTCGGGCATCGCATCACGCGCGTTGAGGGCGATGTTGAGCAAGGACAGCTCGAGCTTCGACGGGTCGATGCGTACGGGCGGGACGTCCGACCCGAGCTCGGTGACCACGCTGATGTTCGTGCCGAGCACGTTGAGCAGCAGATCTGCGGTGCTCGCGATCAACTCGCGTAGATCGACGCGTGCAGGTGCGAGCTCGCCTTGGCGCGCGAATGCGAGCATCTGCTGGGTGAGCTGCGCGCCGTGGCGAACCGTGCGCTTCACGTCGGCAAGGTGGGGGAGCGCCGGCGAATCGGGACCGAGCTTGCGCTCGGCGAGCTCGACGGAGGCGAGCGAGATCGCGAGCAGGTTGTTGAAGTCGTGGGCGACCCCTGCGGCGAGCCGACCGATCGCGTCGAGGCGTTGGGTCCGGCGCAGCTGTTCCTCGAGCTGGTTGCGATCGGTGACGTCGTGGATGATCGACAGCAGCAGCGCCCGGCCGCGCAGCTCGATCGGGCCGGAGTAGACATCGACATCGCGGACGGCGCCGCTGGCGGTGCGGTGCCGAAAGTGAAACGCCGGCGAGCGCAACGACCGCGCGCGCTCGAGCTCGAGGTGGAGCGCCTCGTGGGTCAGCATGTTGATCTGATCGATCGTCATGCCGCGGAGCTCGTCGAGCGACCAGCCGTAGAACGCCGCGGCGGCGGGATTGGCATCGACGATCCGGCCGTCGGTCGGGTCGATCAGCAGCTTGATCGCCGTGTTGACCTCGAACATCGCCCGATAAAAATCGGCTCGTTCGCGGAGATCTTCGATCGACCCGTCGTCGCCCATGTGGCCCGTTGGGACTGTACGCCGCAGGTGTCTCCTGCGGTAGGCGAGCTGGGGCTCCATCGCGCGCGCACACCGCGCAAGTCCTCGACAGCTCGAGGCGATGATGGAGGACCTGCTGTCCTCGATTCAAAGCCTCGCGCAGCCCCAGCAAAATCACGGCGGCGGGTTCACGCCAATCCGCTCCCGCCGCCGCCGCCGCTCCCGAAGTTGCGGTCAGCCACGTGACGCATCAGCGGAGCTCCTTCCCCGGCAAAGGGACGGCGGTATAACGCGCGCATGGCACTCAAACGCACCAGCACCGCCGTCTGGCACGGCACCGGTCCCAAAGGCAGCGGCACGATCACGACGCTCTCCGGCGCGTTGAAAGATCAGCCCTACAGCGTCAACTCGCGCTTCGTCGCCGAGGACGGCCGCGCCGGGACGAACCCGGAAGAGCTGATCGCCGCTGCGCACTCGAGCTGCTTCACGATGGCCCTCGCGTTTCAGCTCACGACCGCGAACCTCGAGCCGACCGAGCTCACGACCATCGCGACCGTGACGATCGACAAGGACGCGAATGGCTGGGTGATCACCGGCATCCACCTCGATGTCACCGGCAAGGTCCCCGGCATCGCCGCCGCCAAGTTCGGCGAGCTCGCCGAGGCCGCGAAGAAGGGCTGCCCGATCTCTCGCGCGCTCTCCGCGACCCCGATCACGATGACCGCGCACCTCTGAGGGGACGTACTACAGTTTCACAAGTTCGCCGCTCCAACCCCCCGAGATCTTTGGCTCCGTTTTGGGGACGTACTACAGTTTCACAAGTTCGCCTCGGAGCCCACGATCCGCGATCGACCGCTCGCCGAGCATTTCCACGTCGCGCCCGGCCTGTTTGTATGCGCACCGCCGAACGAACGAGCTCGGCCTTTTGGTCGGCATGTTGGCGTGCCGGCCGCCGGTGGGCCGGATTGGCGAACTTGTGAAACTGTAGTACGTCCCCATTTTTGGGGTTGTGATCTCAGGGGGTTGCGCGCGCGAACTTGTGAAACTGTAGTACGTCCCCGTCAGCGGCCCCAGAGTTTGCGGACGGCCTCGGTCCACTCGACGGTGTTCTGCGCGGCGGCGCGGAAGAACCGATAGAGCGGATTCTCGAGGACGTGGGCCGACGGCGGCGCATCGGGCGCGACGGCCTCGATCGCGAAGTCGATGGTCAGGACACCGTCGCGCGTCGAGGTGGTGTGTTCGGGCGCGATCGTGTCGATCAGCGCCTGCATCGACGTGTTGGCGACGAGCACCTCGCAGCGAAAGCGCTCGATGTCGCGCTCGACGGCGGCGGCGCACAGCCGCATCAGGAGCAGGCGGCCGAGCCCCTTGCGGTGCGCGCTGTCGGCGACCGCGATCGCGGCCTCGGCGGTGACGGGCTCGAGCGGCTGCGTCGGCAGGCGGATGAAGCGCGCGACGCCGAGTCCGACCGGCTCGCCGTTGCCTTCACCCGTCTCGGCGAGCGCGCAGATCGCGAAGTGGTTCTCCTGATCGAGGTTGCACAGGTAGTCGAGCTCGTCGTCGGTGAGTTGCAGCTTCGGTGCGAGGAACCGCGCGTAGCGCGACTCGGGCGACCAGCGATCGAACTCGCGGCGCAGCAGCGCCGCGTCTTCGGGGCCGACGAGCCGGATCAGGACGATCGTGCCGTCGCGCAACGTCGCGCGCTCGACGTAGTCGGGCGTGAAGTAGCGCGGCAAAGCGGCTCATAGTCGCATCGAATGCGGTGGTGCGGTGCTTCAACCCGTGGCTCGAAGCGCGCTTCCCCGGTGGGCTCGGCTCGAACTGCATCACCTGCCATCAGCGCGCCGTGATCGGCGCCGCGGACTATCTGCCCGTGACGCACGGCGAGCTCCATCCAGACGACGTCTACTTCCGCGGCGTGGCCACCGACTTGCTTGGTCGGCGCGCTAGTCAGAACGTCAGCCGGAACCCGAGCTGCGCCGAGGTCGGCGCGTAGCGCGAGGTGGTGTTGCCGAAGTTGGGGTTGCGCCCGATCGGCTTCGCGCTCTCGTTGCCCTTCGAATCGATCTCCTTGACCCAGATCAGATCCTCGTAGGTGCCGCCCGACACGGGATTCGCATTTTGCTGCTCGCCGCCGACCCCGCCGACCGAGAGCTTGTAGTAGGGCGCGTACGTGGTGTCGACGTTGAACGTGCCCTGGTTGTTGTAGACGTTGAACACGTCGACGTAGAGCTCGGCCGAGGTGGTGTGGCTGATCCGGCGCTTGTACGAGACGTGCAGATCGACCGAGTGCTCGAAGTCGCTGCGGCCGAGCGTGCCGCGCGGCAGCAGGAACGACTCGTTCGGGCCGTACAGGTAGTGGCCCGCGAGCGCGTTTTCTGGGATGCCGCTGATCGCGCGCACGCGCGTCCCGAGCGTGAACGCGCTCTTGTCATCGAGCTTGTAGGTGTAGTAGCCGTCGAGCTTGAGCGAGTGCGGCCGATCCTGCGGCAGCGCGCCGCGGCGGTTCGCGAGCAGCTCGACCAGATCGTACTCCGACGAGATATTCGGATCGAGCTGGCCGTTGTCGTAGGACACGCTACCGGGGTAGTTGCCGTTCGCGCGCGAGTACGTGTACGAGGCGTTGACGTACAGCCCCGGCGCGAACTTGCGCGTCAGCGAGAGCTCGACCGCGTCGTAGTCACGCACCGGCGGATCGAACGAGCGGATGCCCTCGAACAGCTCGAGCTGGTGCTGCAGCCGCGCGTGCTCGCTCGGATCGGTCGTCGCCGCGACCTGCGCCCCCAGCTTCGCCTGTTCACCGGCGCTCCACTCGCCGGGGTTCGCGATAATGTACGTGTTCGCACCATCGGTCGAGACGTCCTCGACGACGCGGCCGAGCCGGCGGTGCTGATACGTCACGCCGAGCACGACATCGGGCACCACCGCGAGCTCGACGCCCGCCATGATCTCGTCCTGATACTCCGCCTGGATACCCGGCGCGACCAGCACGCCGGAGCTGCCGATCAGCTGCTCGTTGTCGGGACCCTTCGCCGTCAGGCAGCTGTTGCCGTCGACACCGCCGAGCTTCGGATCCGGCGTGCCGCAGTTCTTCGCGGTGAACTGCTGGAGGTCGTTGACCTCGCCGCCGAACGATCGGTCGTTGATATCCATCGGGATCGACTCGAAGAACCGGCCCCACGCGCCGTAGAGCTTGGCGCGGCCTTCGTGCGTCGGGTCGTACGTGATACCGAGCCGCGGCGCCCAGTTGCCCTTGAGGTCCATCGCGGTGTCGCCGATCGTGTTACCGGTCAGCGGATCGATCGTGCCGCGCAGGCCCTGCGCGTACTTCAGCGCTTGCTCCTCGTAGCGCACGCCGAGGTTGAGCGTCAGGTTCGGCACCGGCTGCCACGAGTCGCGCAGGTAGCCGGCCCAGTTGATCGTCTGGCCGGCGACCTGCGTGTCGGGAGAGCCGACGGTGCCGCCGAGATACGAGCAGGTGAACGACTTCACGCCGGCACCCGCGACGCTGCCGCCGGCGCCGTCGTTCGGCGTCGTGCAGGTCTGATCGAAGCGCGGATCGGTCTCGCCCGGGCCCGCGAGCTGGACCCAGCGCGTGACCTGGACGATGCCGCCGTTCAGGTCGTTCGTGATCTGCGCGCCCCCGGAGTTGAGACGTGCGAGCTCCTTCGTGTTGTCCTCGAGATCGAGCCCGGCCTTGATCTCGTGCGTGCCGGCATGCTTCACGCGCTGGGTCAGGCTGATCCGGCCGGCGCGGCGGTCTTCGCGATCGTGCTGGATCGCGCCGGGGCCTCCGATCGCATACGACGTGATCGGGCAGTTCGAGATCAACGGATACGGATCGTTCGGTCCACCATCGTGGCAGCCCGCGTTGGTCGCCGCCGATTCGCCGCCGAGGCCCTGGAGTTGCGAGAGCGCGCCATCCTGGAGGTACTGCGCGGGCTCGCCGTTCATCGTCGGATCGATCGCGCCGCTGTCGACGGTCGAGCGATGCCACGCGAGCACCGCCTCGAGCTCGGTCTTGCCCTCGTCGAACTTCGCGGTCCACCGCGCGGCCGCGTCGGTCGTGAGCCCGGTGGTCTTGCGGCCCGTGCTCGCGAGCCCGACCAGGCCCGGGATCTCGCTCTCCGACGGCTGCGCGATCAGGCTGAGCTGGCCCTGGTGGCCCTCGAACGGCGCGCCGCTGAGCTTCGCGAGCACCGAGGTCGACTTCGTCGATGCCGCGCGGACCTCGCGATCGAGCTCGTCGGTGATGAAGAATCCGGTGCGCGGATCGAGATCCGGCGCGCCGTCCGCGTTGTCGGGCGAGCAGCCGGCCACGCCGACCTTCCTGCAATCGGTCTCGCGCTTGGTGATCCGCGTGTAGTTCGTGGCGTCGAGCTGCGGCGCGACGCCGAGGTACCACCACAGCCGGTGCTCGATGATCGGTCCGCCCATCTCGAAGCCGATGTTCGCGAGGTACGCCTTGTCCGCGGTGAGGTCGATCGAAGACGCGTTGACCGGTGCGGTCCGCGCCTTCGCCGCGAGGAAGCCCGGCTGGTAGATCCCGAACACGGAGCCGCGGAACGTATCGGTGCCGTTGCGCGTGACGATGTTGACGATGCCGCCCGTCGCGCGGCCGTACTCGGCGTTGTAACCACCGGTGATGACCTCGAGGTCCTCGATGAACTCGTTCAAGACCGGCGTGCCGATGTTGCCGGTCGTCAGGCCGGTGATGTCGATGCCGTCGACGATGTAGCGATTCTCGAGCGCGGTCGCGCCCGAGAACGCCGGCCCGACGCCGTCGTTCTGCGAGCCGCCGATGCCTCCGAGCGTCGACTCGAACGTCGGGCTGGTGTGCGGCACGCCCTCGAGCTCGGGCCGGCCGATGTGATACTTGTGCGCCGTCGACGGCGTCTCGATCGCCGCCGGCGTACCGTCCATCACGATCGCTTCGCCCATCTTGACGGCCTGATCGAGCCGCGTGACGGTATCGACCTGGACGACCACGCCGGAGTGGGTGAGCTTCGTGATGTCGAGCTCGAACGCGACCGCGTACGTCGCCGGCGCCAGGCCGGTGATCTCGTACTTGCCGTCGCCGTCGGTGAACGCGGTCTGGCCGCCGGCCGTGACCGACACGCCCGCGAGCTTCACACCGGACACCACGTCGGTGACGGTGCCGGAGATCGCGCCGGTGGTGATGCCTTGAGCGGCGGCGGGGGAGACGGCCAGCAAGAATCCGAGCACGAGGAACGCGCAGCGCATCGAACATACGTAGCGAGACCGCGGGCGCGGCGACACGACGCGATGATCAAGCGCTGTCACACGGTGCGTGCGACACGCGCGGCGCTGTCGCAGGGAGAGCCGTGTCGCGCGTGAGGTGCGAGCGCAGCGCGATGCGCGGATCTCGGGGCGTGTCGCAAACGGATGATCCGTCGCCGAGCGGGGAGCGCGAGTCGGAGGCGCTCCAGCGGCTCGAGGACGAGCTCGAGCATCGTGCCGCCAAAGATCGCTGCGTTCAGCTTCGAGTCTGCCGATCCGGGGGCTCCTGGAATGATCGTTCATCGAAGAGCCAAGCCGCCGAGCTGGTTCGTGGGCGGTCCCCTGATCGACCACCGCGCGATGTGCGAGCTCGCGTGTCGCGACGAGGAGGTCACGTGCGGTGGGGGTCGTAGCGTGCTGCACAGCGCGCGACCCTGCCGGCACGCGCCGGCCGATCACCGCACGATGATCGGACGCGGCGTGTCGCGGAGCGCTCGGCGCTCGGTGGCGATCGCAGCGCCTGCCCAAGCGCCCGCGAACGCCGGCGTGCCCGAAGCCGATGCCGCGCGATGCAGCACGCTGTTGCGAGCGTCACGGCCGGTCGCGAGCGTACATTCGCACTCGTCGTGACCGAACGTCTCGTCCAGCTCTCGAAGCAGATCACCGGGTGCCGCGCGTGCCCGCGGCTCGTGCGCTGGTGCGCCGCCGCCGCCGCCGCGCCGCCGAAGCGCTTTGTCGACGCCGCCTACTGGCAGCGCCCGGTGCCCGGGTTCGGCGATCCGCGCGCGCAGCTGCTCGTGGTCGGCCTCGCCCCCGCGGCTCACGGTGCGAACCGGACCGGCCGGATGTTCACGGGCGACCGCAGCGGGGACTGGCTGTATGGCGCGCTGCATCGCGCCGGCTACGCGAACCAGCCCGGCTCGACCCACGCGCGCGACGGCCTCGCGTTGACCGGCGCGTACGTCACGAACATCGTGCGCTGCGCGCCTCCGGACAACAAGCCCACCCCGAACGAGCGCGACCGCTGCCTGGAGTTCTTCCGTCGCGAGCTCGCGCTGCTCGCGCAGGTCCGCGCGATCATCGCGCTCGGCGCGTTCGCGTGGGACGGCGTGCTACGCGCGCTACCGGCGCAGCGGCCACGCCCGAAGTTCGGGCACGGGGCGCGGGTCACGATCGGCGCGTACACGCTGCTCGGCAGTTACCACGTCAGCCAGCAGAACACGTTCACCGGCCGACTCACCGAGCCGATGCTCGACGCGGTGTTTGCATCTGCGCAGCGCGCGATCGATCACGAGCTGTCGCCGACCCCGTGAGGAAGCGTTCGGGAGGCCGTCGAGGTGCTCGAGCCATCCACGCACTAACGGCCCGCAGCGCTCCGGGGTGCTCGGGCTCGGGCTCGGGCTCGGGCTCGGGCTCGGGCTCGGGCTCGGGCTCGGGCTCGGACTCGACCGGTCAGTATGTGGGTGCCACGTACCAGGTCCGCGAATCGTGGGGAGATCTCGGCCGGAATCGGCACTCGCCTAGATCGAACGCGCGAGTGGTGCGTTCGGTCTAGTCATGATGCGAGGCAAGACCGTCAAGCTGTTCGAGCTGCTGGTGATCGCGGCGGTGATGCTCGGGTTCCGCGCGATATCACATGCCGAGGGGCTCGGCACGATCGAGGGCACCGTGCTGACCAAGGGAGGCGGCGCGATCCGCGGCGCGAGCGTGACGATCGCCGGGTGTACGACCCGAGCCGTCTCGACCGATGCGAGTGGGCACTTCTCGGTCTCGAACCTGCCGGCATGCACGTACACGGTCACCGCGACCGCGACCGGGTTCGCCGCGGCCGGCACACGGGTGACGCTCGCCGCGGGCGCCTCGTCCTCGGTGCGACTCGGCCTGGTGCAGATCGCGATGGCGCCCGCGCCCAAGCACGAGAAGAAGAACAAGCCCGAGCCCGACCTTCGCGACCGCGGCAAGGTCATGTCGCGCGCGGAGGAGATGAGGCCGGCTCCGCCCGCCGCGTCGCCGTCGTCGAAGCCGATGCGGTCGTTTATCACGGGCCCGCAGCCGCAGGCGCTCGCGCTCGAGCAGGACCCCGCCATGAACACCGAGGCGTACTCGCGGGTCGACGAGAATCCGTTCCAGACCACCCAGCAGCACCCGCTATCGACGTTCTCCGCGGACGTCGATACCGCGTCGTACGCGAACACGCGCCGGTTCCTCAAGGACGGCGCGCTGCCGCCGAAGGACGCGGTCCGCCTCGAGGAATTCATCAACTACTTCCACTACGACCTGCCGCCCGCGCCCGCGGGTCAGCCGTTCTCGATCACGACCGAGGTCGGTGCGAGCCCGTGGAACACCAGGTACGAGGTCGTGCGGATCGGCCTCGCGACCGCCGCGATCGATGACGCGAAGGTCCCGCCGCGCAACCTGACGTTCTTGATCGACGTGTCGGGCTCGATGTTCTCGGAGAACAAGCTGCCGCTGCTCAAGCGCGCGCTGCTGTTGCTCGTCGATCAGCTACGGCCCGAGGACAAGGTCGCGATGGTCGTCTACGCCGGCAACTCGGGCCTCGTCCTGCCGCCGACCAGCGGCCGCGAGAAGGCCGCGATCCGCAACGCGCTGACCGCGCTCGAAGCAGGTGGCTCGACCAACGGTGCCGCCGGGATCGAGCTCGCGTACCAGACCGCGCAGAAGAACTTCGTCAAGGGCGGGATCAACCGCGTGATCCTGTGTACCGATGGCGACTTCAACGTCGGTACCACCAGCGAAGGCGATCTCACGCGGTTGATCGAGCAGAAGCGCGAGAAGGGCGTGTTCCTCACGGTGCTCGGCTTCGGCATGGGCAACCTCAAGGACGCGACGATGGAGAAGCTCGCGGATCGCGGCAACGGCAACTACGCGTACATCGATGGCATCGAGGAGGCGCGCAAGGTGCTCGTCAAGGAAGCCGGGGCTACGCTCGTGACGGTCGCGAAGGACGTCAAGCTCCAGGTCGAGTTCAATCCGGCGCAGGTCGCGGGCTATCGGCTCGTCGGCTACGAGAAGCGCCTGCTCAAGGACGAGGACTTCAACGACGACAAGAAGGATGCGGGCGACATCGGCGCGGGTCACGCGGTCACCGCGCTGTACGAGATCGTTCCCGCCGGCCAGGCGGTGCCGGGCGCGAAGGTCGATGCGTTGAAGTACACCAAGACCACCACGACGCCGAGCACGAGCACCGAGCTGATGACCGTGAAGATCCGCTACAAGCAACCCGACGGGAAGACCTCGAAGCTGCTCGCGCAGCCGGTCAAGTCCGGCGTCACGCCGCTCGCGCAGACCACGACCGACTTCCGCTGGGCGGTCGCGGTCGCCGGCTTCGGCATGATGCTGCGCGAGTCACCGCATCGCGGCAACCTGAGCTGGGATCAGGTCGAGAAGCTCGCCGAAGGCTCGAGGGGCCCCGACCTCGAGGGGTACCGCCGCGAGATGCTCCAACTCGTGAAGATCGCTGCGAAGCTCCACCGCTAGTCGAATCTTGCTGAACACCTCGGTGCTCCCGCAATAACCTCAGGGGCATAGCGTTCAAGTTGCTACCGGTGGTGGCGCGCCAGCGCGGGCTGGCAGGGATCGGCGTCGAGCTCGACTCGCCGATGGGCATCGAGCTACTCCCGGTCGCGAGCGGCGCGACCGTCGTGCGCTGCTCCGAAGCGCGTGACGGCAGGCCGGTTGGCGAGCTCGAGATCGAGGTGTTCAAGGCCGCGCTCGTGATCGATCGCGACGGCATCTTGATGGAGAAGGTCGCGCATGCGTGCACGACCCAATCCGGCCGGGCGACCCAGCCGATCGCGGTCTCGCTCCCCGGCGCGAGTGGCTTTCGCGCGAGCGTCGAGCTGGTCAGGCCGGTGGGCCAGCCGCAGCCCGCGCTGCCGTTCGTGTACGTGTTCGCGATCGCGCCGCACGATCTCGGCGTCGATGGCGGTGTGCTCGTCACCGTGCGCAGTGCCTCGCGCGCGTGGCCGAGCGCGGATCAGATCCTGCGTTCGCTCAAGGTGATCGGGCGCCGGCCGATGACCGCGAACGACGGCCCGGTGCTGACGCTACTGCCGCTCGCCGGCGACGAGCCGTAGCCGTCAATTCCCGAGCCCGTGGCGCACCAGCTCGGCGTACTGGTCCCACTCCAGCGCGAGCGCTTCGAGGTGCCGCCGCCTGCGCTTCCCGGCACGGGTAGACGCGCCGATCTGGCGCGACCGTCGCCTCGCGTACGAGCTGAGATAGCGCAGCGTCGCCGCCTCTCGGTCGCGCGCGCTCTCCGCGCGCGTCGGCGCGATGCCGAGTAGCCGGGTGCGTGCAGCGGCGACCACGACGCGCTGGGCGTGGAACCAGTGCGGCTCGTTCGGTTCGTGGATGACCGCGATCCCGGCGCGACCGAGCTCGACGAGCGCTTCCTCGTAGGCGACGAGGACGGCAACGACCAGATCGTGGCGTTGCGCGTCGTCGAGGACCACCCGCGGCAACGTAAGACCGGCGTGGTGGCTGTCAACCCGGCGTTCGCTACCAGCGCCTGTCGCTCGGGTTCGTGAACGTCCCCCACACGCGCCGGACCTGGACCTGCTGGATCTTCGCGTACGCCGTCGCCGCGTCCTTGCGGATCTCCGCATAGCCGCCGCCGCTCGCGAATGCCAGCACCGCCGCTTCGAGCGGCGCCGCGTTCGCGAACAACAGGTCGCTCGTCATCAGCAGCGGCACGCGGGTCGCGGCCGACACCTGCTGCTTCATGTACGGCGCCGTATCGCACGCGATCGCGATCGCGCCCTGCGGCACCTTGCCTGGCTCGGGCCACGTGAACGTGTCGAGGTCCATCAGCCGGTTGTGGCCGACGAACGCGACCAGCTGCGCCGCGCCACCGGCCTCCAGCGTGGTCTTGTGGGCCGACTGGTTGGTGACCACGAGCTCGCGCGTGCCCTTGCCCGAGACGTCGTCGGCGTACGCCGCGAGTGCGCGATCGATCGCCTTGCCGCGCCAGCCGTGGATCACGACATCGAGCTCGAACTGGTGCGGCGCGCCGCGCTTGACCCACGCCGCTGACGCGGTGACCGTGCGGCGATACACGAGCACCGCGAGGATGTCGGCGTCGCCGGTCTCGCTCGCGTCCTGCTTCAACACGCGCTTCCAGCCACCGCCGCGCCGGGCGAACCATTCGCCGAACCCCGGCGTGGTCGACCAGTAGAGGTTCGTGTCGGGGTTATCGCCGTCACCCAGCTTCTGGTTGCCGCACGCGATGATCGTGCGCTCGCAGAGCGGCGCGTGGACCTCGACGACCAACGGCTTGCCCGCCGCGAGATCCGCGATCACGCGGTCGGTCAGGTCGCCGAGCCAGGCGTCGGCCGGCTTCGCGCTCGCTGTCCCCGCCAGCAGCAACACCACGCAGAGTGCCCGCATCGCGCTAGAGACACGTCTACTCCGCAGCGGTTGCGCGAGACCTCTGAAGACCGAGCCCTGCTCTGGTTCGCCGGCGAGCCGTCGCTGCCACCCATGCCCGGCCTAGAGCCGCGCGCGGGCCTCGTCGATCGCGGTCCGCGCGGCGATCCGCAGGCGGGCGAGCTTCGCGAGCGCCTCGGGCGTGGCCTCGTGCGCGGGCGCGCGGTTCCAGTACGCGTCGAGCCAACGCAGCGCCGCGAACGGCGACGCGATCACGATCGCCGCGGCGCCGAGCGACAGCGGCGGCGGGATCACGACGAACGACAACGTGACCAGGCCCGCGGCCCACAGCGGATACACGACGAGCGCGGTGCCGAGCTTGATCGTCGAGACCGCATCCGGATCGAAGCGGCGCGCGACCAGGCGCGGGATGAAGTACGGGATGGCGTACAGCGCGAACCCCGGGACCGCGAGCGGCGCGAGCAGCGCGCGCGCGATCCAGCGCGAGCTCGGCTTGGCCAGCGCGGCGCGGTCTCCGGTCGTGACCGCGAGCTGCGCATCGGTGAGGCCGTACCGCGCGAGCTCCGCGTGATACGCGTCGACCTTCGCGCGCACGTGCTCGATCACCTCGGGTGTGGAGCCGCGCAGCGCCTTGCCCGCGGCCTCGACCTGACGGCCGATCGTGTTCCAGCCGGCGAGCGAGGCATCGCCCGCGTCGTTCGCGAGCATCTCCGCGATCCACGCGATCAGCCGGCGCTGCTCGTGGGTCGCGCCCTCGACGAGGAGCTCGCGAAGATCGTCGTCCATCTGCGCGGTGATCGCCGCGACGCGGTCCTCGCCGGTGCCGGTGACCGCGGCGAGCGCGCGCACCGGCCCCCACAGCACGAGGCAGCGCGACCGAAAGTCGTCACGCGCGTCGAACTCGAGTGCGACCGCCTGGAACGTCTGCGGCGGCGAGCCGTGCTGCCTGGGGAGCGCCTCGGCCGCGACGAGCATGCGCGCGGCGCCGGAGCGCAGCGGCGCGAGCTGGGGCTCGCTGTGGCTCGTACCCTCGGGGAAGATCAGGATGTTGCCGCCGCCGGCGAGGTGGATCGCGATCTTCTCGAACGTCGCGTCGTTGTCGGCGGTGCGCTTGGTCGGCGTGTCCTTCTTGCGGACGATCGGCACGGCGCCGGCACGATCGAGGAACCAGCGCAGCCCGGGTACGTTCCACAGCGTCGACTTCGCGATCGGCGAGATCGCGCAGTCGGTGTCGGTCAGCACGAGGACCGGATCGATCAACGCGTTGTGGTGATTCGAGACGAACACGCGCCCGCGGGTGTCCGCAGGCGGCGGCGTCCCGACCCGCTCGATCTCCCGGAAGTACAGCCGGATGACGCTGCGAAACGTGCCGATCAGCGCGCGCCGCACCGACAGCGGTGGTTGCATGGGTCCACGATGCCACGGCTCGAGTCCGCGCGGCGAGGCGTGCGGCCTTCGTCGATCGGCGAGACCACCGCACCCATCGCGAAGCCGCGCGAGTAGTGTTACGCCCACGCCGTCGTGAAGATCGGGACCTGGAACGTCAACGGCATCCGCGCGCGCGCCTCGCAGCTCGTGCACTGGATCGACGCCGAGGAGCCGGACGTGATCTGCCTGCAGGAGATCAAGGCCTCGCCGGCGCAGATCCCCGAGACCCTGGTCTCGATCGCCGGCTATCACTTGTGCTGGCACGGGGCCGGCGGTTACTCCGGCGTCGCGCTGCTGCTGCGCACCGCGAAGTTCGCCGAGCCGCCGGTGTTCACCCACCCGGGGTTCGATCACGAGCACCGGATCGTCGTGTGCGAGGTCGATGGCGTCGTCTACGGGTCGGTGTACGTGCCCAACGGCGGCAAGGACTACCCGGCGAAGCTCCGCTTCCTCACCGCGATGGAGTCCTGGGCGGGCGAGCTCGCCGCGGCGGGCAAGAGGCTCGTGCTGTGCGGCGACTACAACGTCGCGCGCAAGCCGATCGATGTCCACCCGACCCTGCGCCGCGACATGATCGGCCAGTCCAGCGAGGAGCGCACGTTGATCGACGGGTTGTTCTCGCACGGCCTGGTCGACCTCGGGCGCTATGTCGACCCCGACAACGATCGGCTGTTCACGTGGTGGGCGCCGTGGCGCAATCTGCGCCAGCGCAACATCGGTTGGCGGCTCGACTACGTCGCGGCACACCACTCGCTCGTCGATCAGAGCTGTACGTGCAAGGTCTATCGCGAGGTCGGTTCGAGCGATCACGGTCCGGTGATCGCGCACATCCTCGAGCCGTAGGAGCAGTGCGCCGGTGGTCGGCGATTCGCGCCCTGGCAGATCTAGGCGAGCGCCTGGCTCACGGTCACGAGCTCGAAGCCGCGCGCGCGCAGCTCCGGGACGACGAGCTTGACCGCCGCGATCGTGCCGGTGTGATCGCGACCGCCGTCGTGCATGAGGATGATGCTGCCGTTACGCGCGCGCTCGACCACGCGCTGCGCGACCGCGAGCGGCGCGAGGTCCTTCCAGTCGTAGCTGTTGACGTCCCACAGCACGGTCCGCTTCGCGTGGCGCGCGAACGCGCGCACGGTCGACGGCCGGCGGCCTCCCCACGGCGGCCGCGCGACGGCCGGCACGATCCCGGTCGCGCGCTCGATCGCGGCATCGGTCGCGGCGAGCTCGGCCTCGACCCGCGCGTGCGACTTGAGCGGCAGGTACGGGTGCGAGTAGGTGTGGTTGCCGAGCTCGTGGCCCTCACGCGCCATCCGCGCGCACAGCTCCGGGCTCGCCTCGGCGCGCTTGCCGACGACGAAGAACGTGCCCGGTGCGCCGAGCTCGGCGAGCGCGTCGAGCAGCGCCGGGGTTCGCAGCGGGTCGGGCCCGTCGTCGAACGTGAGCGCGATCTGCCGCCGGTCGCGCGAGCCGTGCGAGGCGGTGTTCATCGCCCAATCCACGGGTCCCTCGAAGCCACCGTAGCAAAATAGATACGCGAGCCCGGTAACTGCGCCGAAACCCAGCGTCGCCAGGGGTGCCAGTAACAGCGGCGTCAACATGCCCGGACGTAGTGCGAGCCGCATGCCGCTCGGCGAATCGAGGGGTTACCGCGAAGTGCCAGATCTTCGCCGGTGGAACCTCGACGCCCCTCTGTGCCGGCTACCGCGCGAGCACGGTGACGACCAGGGCGGCGGCCGCCGGCAGGGCCTGGATGAACAGGATCGCGCGCGAGGCGGTGGCGGCGCCGTAGAGGCCGGCGACGACCACGCAGCCGAGGAAGAACAGGCGCAGCTCGTACGCGAACGGCTGCGCGGCGACCAGCGACCACACCAGGCCCGCGGCGAGGAAGCCGTTGTACAGGCCCTGGTTCGCGGCGAGCGCCTTCTGCGCGATCATCTCGTCGAGTGGGCGCTTGAACGTCTTCGCGCCGAACGGTGTCGCCCACAGGAACATCTCCAGCACGAGGAAGTAGACGTGCAGGAACGCGACGAGGCCGACCAGCACGCAGGAGACGGTGCCCATACGGCGAGCCTAGCTCGGATCGCGCGCGGGCTCGTGCCAGCGCACGAGTTAACGCTCGGTGATCGCGATACCGGCGAGCGCGCTACCGGCGACGCGCTCGAACGTCGGGCGATCGATGCTCATCACGAGATCGCCGGGCTCGTCGGCGTAGCCGCGCGCGACCGCGCTGTCGTCGAGCGCGTAGCCGAGCTTGTCGAACACGCGGCGCGACGCGGTGTTCGCGGGCACGATCGAGGCGTAGATGTGATGCAGGCCCAGGGTCTGAAAGCCGAACGCGTGGATCATCGTCGCGAACCGCGTGCCGAGCCCTTTGCCCTGCGCGCTCGGCGCGCCGATCATGAACGCGAACTCGGCGGTGCCGCCGCGCAGGCCGCGCAGGTCACCGTCACCGGCGAACGCACTGCCCTGGACCAACAAGAACGAGCGCACGCCCTCGGCGGCCGCGTCGGCGTAGAGCTCGACCACCTCGTCGGGCTCGATCGGCTCGGCGTGCCCCATCAGCTCGGCGTTGCGCGGATCGTTGTAGCCGCGCGATAGCTCCGCGGCGTGCCGCGCGATCTCGTCGGGAGTCGGTTCGAACGCGGACAACTGCCCCGCGTCGCTCGGCCAGTCGATGCGATAACCCACGGCTCGCGAGCGTAGCGTAGTCTCGCCGTCATGGCCGAACCGTGGGATCGAATCGAGGCCGAGACGCGGGGGGCGTTTCACGGCGAGGGCAACTTCCCGCTGCGCGCGTACTCGGAGTACATGCCGTCGCCGTACGTCGGCATCAAGCCGTACGCGCCCGAGCGCGCGAGGTCCGCGGCGACGTTCGGCTGCGGCGACGCCGCGGCGCTCGAGATCGACGAGTACGAGCGCGCGCACGACCTCGAGCCCGGCCTCGATCGGATCGCCGATCACCTCGTGCTCGAGCTCGGCCGCCTGGTCCGTGGCGAGCCGCACGCGCTGTCGCAGACGCTGCTCGCGAACAACCCGGCGTGGCCGGCGGAGCTCGCGCACGCGGCCCAGGCCGGCAAGCTCGCGCACGATCCGCTGATCGTGATCGTGCCGCTCGCGCTGTCGCGGTCGCAGGACGACAAGGGCAACGATCGATGGACCCTGTTCGGCGCGAGCCACGACGGGCCGGCGCGGCCGGTGTGGCACGGCCTCGACGAGGCGACGCTCGCCAGGATCCTCGACCACGCCGGCCTCGCGGGCGAGTGGCGGATCTACGCCGCGGCAGGCGCGCTCGAGCCCGCGCTGCGCGGCCGCCTGCTGCGCGCACACGACGTCACGACGCTGCGCGCGCTCGTCACGTTCGAGCCGTTCGGTCATCTCCCCGCGCCGATCCGGAAGGCCTACCTGAGCGGCGCGCTCGCGCTCGTGCCCTCGCCCGCGAGCCTGGTGTTCTTCGAGCACCCGCGCTATCGCAGGCTCGCCGCCGAGCTGCCGCGCGCGATGCAGATCCCGCTGCTGCACCTGTTCCCGCGGATCGAGGCGAGCTGCGCGATCCGGATCCCGCAGTCGGGCTGGCTCGACGAGGGCGATCCTCATGACGGACCGCACCGTCACGGCCACGGCCACAAGATCGTCAACCACGTCGTGCGCACCCATCGCTGGCAGCGCGTCGCGCGCGACGCGGACATTCATGCCGCGGCGGCAGCGGGCGACGGCGCTTTTACCGACAAGGTCTCGACCGCGCTGTTCGCCACCGACCCGGTCGCGATCGATCTCTACAACAAGCCGCTCGCGCGCAACGCGCAGGTGTGGAACGAGCGCTACGAGCTCGTGCTCGACGGGCCGCGCGCGACGCAGGCGCAGATCCTCCACGCCGCGGGCGTGGTCGATGCCGGCGGCCGGTTCGGCTACCGGATGTACTACCCGCCGATGCGCGCGGGCGTGCGCGAGCTGTTCTGGCACCTGCCGGTGGTCGCGGCCTCGGGGCGCGGGCGGCTGCGCGACGCGCTGCCCGGCTACGTCACCGCCGAGCTCGCGGGGGCGCCGCCGCTCGTGCTCGCACCGCACTTCCTGCAGCGGCCAGAGCACGTCGCGGCGGCGCGGTTGTTCGAGCGCGACCCGGGCCACGTCCGCCACACGACCTGCCAGAACGTGCGCAAGCTGCTCGAGGCGAGCGAGCTGCTCGGCGGCCCGATCGCACCGGCCTACGCGCGCTCGCTGTTGCACATCCCCAGGACCCAGACCCTCGAGGGCTGGCTCGGCGAGCTCGCCGGCCACGCGACGGATCGCGCCGCCGGCGAGGAGCTGGTCGCGGCGCTGCGCCGTGGGATCGCGACCGAGGAGGCTCCGCCGCTCGCGCCGCACGTGATGGCGGCGATGGGCACCCGCGCGGTCGAGGAGCAGATCTGGTCGACGATCGCGCACCTCGCCCACGGCGAGTTCATCCAGAAGAGCAACGGCGACGGCGTCACGGCCAATCGCGGCAAGCACGGCGGCAAGGCCGCGAAGGCCGCGCACGTCCACGTCCACGATCGCAACGATCTCCACGCGCTCGGCGACCACCTCCACGCGCGCTATCGTGCGTTGATCGCGGCGGCCGGTATGACCGGCAAGGCCGAGGTCGTCGATCAGGTGTTCCGCTGGGACACCGACTTCGCGTTCCCGTGGATGGAGGGCTGGGCCGCGAACCTCGCCAGGCCGGCCGAGCGCAACATCGTGATGATGATCCCCGGCAAGCGGCGCGATCAGGCGGTCGTGATGGGCGATCACTACGACACCGCGTACATGGAGGACGTCTACTACCCGGAGAGCGGTGGCGACCTGTTGCGCGCACCGGCCGCCGGCGCCGACGACAATCACTCGGCGACCACCGCGCTGTTGCTCGCGGCCGAGCGCCTGCTGCCGCTCGCGAAGGCCGGCAAGCTCGAGCGCGACGTGTGGTTGATCCACCTGACCGGCGAAGAATATCCGGCCGATTGCATGGGCGCGCGCGCGCTGTGCCAGGCGCTCGTCGAGCGCCGCCTCGCGTTCACCGCCGAGGATGGCAGCCCGCGCGACGTCGCGCACGTCGACGTCGTCGGCGCGTTCGTGCTCGACATGGTCGGCCATAACACCGAGCGCGACCGCGACGTGTTCCAGATCGCGCCCGGCGAAGGCACCGGCTCGGCGAAGCTCGCGCGCCGCGCGCTGCGCGCGAACCTCGCGTGGAACGCGCTCGCGAAGCAGTGGAACCACGACGATCCTGCGCGTCACGGCCTGCACGCGGCCGCGCGCATGCACGACGATCCGAAGGATCGCGATCACCCGCCGCCGCCGCCGTTCGCGCACCTCGCGTTGCACGGCGAGGTCCGCGTCGAGTGGGAGCCGCGCTCCGCGCTGTTCAACACCGACGGTCAGATCTTCTCGGATCTCGGCATCCCGGTCGTGTTGTTCATGGAGAACTACGACATCAGCCGCAAGGGCTATCACGACACCCACGACACCATGGCGAACATCGACCTCGACTACTGCACGGCGATCACCGCGATCGCGATCGAGACCGTCGCCGATACGGCGTGCGCACACGACCTGTAGCAGCGCGCCGGGCTACTCGAGCGGGCCGACGGTCGAGAGCTTGCCGCGCTCGCGATACATGCGCTCGACGGTCTGCTGGAGCAGGGCGGCGTCGATGTTCGTGCCGTTCGCGCCCGCGACGTAGGCGGCGCGCTCGCACGCGACCTTGATGAAGCCGCCGGTCAGCTCGAACTTGTCGGCGAGCTCGTCGAAGTCGATGTCGTCGGCAAACCGATCTTTCGGCAGCGTGCGGCGCCACAGCTCCGCGCGCATGTCGGGCGAGGGGAACGTGAAGTAGACGTCGTACGAGAACCGGCGCTTGAACGCCTGGTCGATCGCGCCGGTCAGGTTCGTGGTCAGGATCGTGAGGCCGTTGAACCGCTCGAGCCGCTGTAACAGGTAGTTGGTCTCGAGGTTCGCGTAGCGATCGTTGCTCGACTTGACGTCGCTCGTGCGCTTGCCGAACAGCGAGTCGGCCTCGTTGAACAGCAGCACGACGTGGCCGGGCTCCGCGGCGTCGAATACGTCGCTGAGGTTCTTCTCGGTCTCGCCGAGCCACTTCGAGACGACCTGCGACAGATCGATCTCGTAGATCTCGAGCCCGAGCCGCTTCGCGAGCACGGTGCCCGACATCGACTTGCCGACCCCGGGGTGGCCGGAGAACAGCACCGAGATCCCGGCGGCGCCGTGCAGCTTGAACTGATCGCGGATCTTGCGGCGCTCCCTCGCGGCGGCGGTGATCTCGAGCAACGCTGCGCGCGTATCGTCGTCGACGACCAGATCGTCGAGGTCGTACGGGGTCGGTAGCTTCTTGCCGAGCCGCGAGATCCGCTGGTGGAGCTGGGCGGCCACCGCGTGGTCGAGATCGGTGGCGACCGGCGCGGGCGTGTCGGGCAGCCGTCCGGCCTCCGCGGCGTGCGCGGCCGCGATGATCACGCCACCCGGGATCGCGAACCGCTCCGCGAGGCCCTCGGCATCGGCGGGCGACAGTGCGGGCATCACCTGGTGCCACAGCTGGGCGCGAACCTGCAGCGAGGGCACGTCGAGCGTGAGGTGGACGAGCGGCCGGTGGTGCAGCCGCGGCATGCGCTCGCGGTTGATCGTGATCGCGACCGGGCCGGTCCACTCGGCGAGGAACATCGCGAAGCAGGCGGGCATGCCGTCGCGGTCGTCGTCGATCACGTTCGCGTCATCGACATCGGCGAACACCGGGATCGCGTCGAGCAGCAGCGCCTCGCGGGCCAGCCCGCGCACGCTGGCCTGCTGCGCGGCCGCGGGTTGCTGGGACAGCCGCTTCGAATCGATCACGAGCACGGGCCGGTGCCAGTGCGCCGCGGCGACCTGCGCGAGCAACTTCTTGCCGAGGCCGCGCTGGCCCTGGATCACGAGCACGACCTCGGTCGAGCGCAGCGCCGCGGCGGCCCGCTCGATCGTCGGGGCGGGGAACTGCGCGTTGCCGACCGCGCCGCCGCGCAGCTCGGCGAGCTCGGCGAGCTCGGGATCGAGCTCGAGCCGATTGCCGTCGAGCAGGTAGACCAGCCGCGGCAGCGCGCGCAGCCGCTTGAACATCAGCGAGTCCTGCGGCGCGCCGCTCGAATCGAGCAGCCGGTAGCGGATCAGCGGCGAGCTCGGCGACAGGTCGCGCGCCATCAGCGAGCGGGCCTGCGGCGTGTCGTAGACCAGCTGGGCGAGCAAGCGGCCATCGAGCCCGCGGCACGTCGGGTCGCGGGCGAGGTAGCGATAGACCAGGACGAGGTTCGGATCGATCTCGGGCAACAGGGCGAACATCAGCGAGGCCCACTGCCGGGCCGATAACTCGAACGTGCGGATCAGCTCGACGAGCGGCGACACGACGTGCGCGTCGATCGTCGCGCGGATCCGCGCTTCGATCCGGCGGTGGGCCTCGAGCCACTGCTCGAGCAGCTGCGGCGCACCGCTGTCGTCGTTCGCGACCGGCTCGCCGCGCGCGGCCGCGAACAGCAGGCCCATGTCCTCGGGACCGACCGGGTGGTCGGCATCGCGACTCGCTCCAGGCGCGCGGACGGCCTGGTTCCAGCCGATCCGGATCTGATACTCGAGGCGCAGCCACGCGCGGCGCAGCTCGTCGCGCACGTGGGCCGCGGCGTCGGTGTATGGCTGCGGGCCCGGCTCGGCGACCATCGCGGCTAGTCTACTCTCAACGTGCCTTGCAGCGGTGGTAGGCGCCGGTGCACTGGCGAGCCGCGCAGCCCTGGTCGCCGCCGCAGCTCGTGATGCACGTGTTGTACGCGAGCCACTCCGAGAGCGTGGAGGGGGCGGCGGCGGAGGCGCAGCGGCACGCGCAGGGCTTGTCGTTCGCGCTGCAGTGGAGCTGACAGTCGAGCGTGGCGCTGCAGCTCGCGGTACCGCGGCCGACCGGGCCACAGCCGGTCGCGAGGAAGCACGCGGCGAACGCGTCGCAGTGGCCGGCCGCGCGCGTGACGCAGCCATGGTAGCCGTTGGTCTTCGCGCACTCGGCGAGGCAGTTCTGCGAGCGCAGCCCGCACGTGCCGAGGAACGAGCAGTTCGCCGCGCAGTCGTTGGCGTACGGATCGAGCGGGGCCACGCCGCCGTCGCGCGGCGTCACGCCGCCATCGTGCGCCAGCACGCCGGCATCGCGAGGTGCCGCCGGATGCCTCGGCAGCGTCTTGTCGATCGCGGCGGCGGCGGCGTCGATCGGCGTGCCCGGTGATGCGGCGATCGCGGCGTCGCCGGGCACCGGTGCGGCCGGTCGCGCGGCCGCCGCATCGCCGGGCACCGCGCTCGCCGGTGGCCGCGGCGCGTGGTGCTGCGATGCGATCAACACGCCGAGCGCGATCGCGACGACCGCGGCGACCCCGGCGACGATCGCGATGTTGCGGCCGGGCCCGGGCGGGTGCGGGTGCGGGCCGGTCGGGTCGGGGTGCACGAACGCCGGCCCGGGCGGCGGCGGCTGCGGCGTTTGCGGGGGTGGCGTCTGCGCGAACGCGGTCGCGAGCGCGCCGGGCCCGTAGCCCGTCGCGGCGGTCGCGCCGTCGAACGCCGGCCGGGGCGGCGGTGGCGTCGCGATCGGGCCGAGCGGCAGCTGCGCCACCGCGGCCGCCATCTCGGCGGCGGAGCCGAACCGCGCGTCCGGAGCGCGGGCGAGCGCGCGCGCGAAGAACTGCTCGATCGCGGGTGCGACCGTCGGGATCCACTTCGAGATCGGATCCGGCTGGTCGCGCGCCAGCATCACGAACATGTCCTCGATCGTCCTGGCCGGATACGGCAACCGGCCGGCGAGCATCTCGTAGATCATCACGCCGATCGCCCACAGGTCCGCGCGCGGATCGACCGTGCTCGCGTCGTGGAGTTGCTCCGGCGCCATGTACGCGAGCGTGCCGAGCACGACCCCGGCCTGGGTCATCGCCGCGCCGATCGTCGCGCTCTTGACGCCCTTCGCGATGCCGAAATCGAGCAGCTTCACGCTGGCGTCGGGTCCGGCGAGGAACACGTTCTCCGGCTTGAGATCGCGGTGTACGAACCCGTGCCCGTGGGCCGCGGCGAGCGCATCGAGCAACTCGCGTGCGATCCGGCGGATCTCGCCCGGCGGCAGGGTGCGCTTGAGCGCATCGCGCATCGACTGCCCGGCGAGCAGCTCCATCACCAGGTAGAGCTCGCCCTCGGGCGTGCGCCCCGCGTCGAGCACCTGGACGATCGCCGGGTGGCCGATCTGGTTCGACGCGCGCGCCTCCGCGAGGAACCGGCTCTCGAGCTGCGGATCGAGGTGGAGCTCGGGGCGCAGCATCTTGACCGCGACCTGCGCGCCGGTGAACTTGTGGTGCGCGCGCAGCACGACGCCCATCCCGCCTTGCCCGAGGATCGACTCGACGGCGTAGCGCCCGTCGAGCGTGCGGCCGATCCAGTCAGCCAAGCTTGACCTGAAGCGCGCAGCAGTCGGGCTCGCTCACGATCACGACGTCGCCATCGCGCAGCTCGGCGCGGGTGATCCGGCCGCGGGCGATGTCGTTGAGGTACGTGCCGTTCGTCGTGCCCTGATCGATCGCGACGAGCTTGCCCTGTTCGATCCCGATCCACACGTGCTTGCCCGAGGCCCGGTGATCGTTGACCAGGATGTGCGCGACCCCGGGTTGGCGGCCGACGATCATGCCGGTCGCGGTCAGCGCGAAGCGCTGGCCTTGCAAGGGACCCCGCACGCAGGTCAGGCTGCCGATGCTGAGCGAGCCGAACGCCGTCGGTGCGATCCCGCCGGCCTGCGCGGCTGCGCCGACCGCCATCGTCTTCGCGACCGGCTGGAAGTTACCGCTGCCGCTCGTGGGTGCGCGGCCGTACATCTGCGGGGCCGGCGCGAAGCCCTGGGGCTGGAAGCCCTGTGGCGATTGCGGCGGCGGGAAGCCCTGGGGCGGGAAGCCCTGCGGTTGCGGAGCGCCCGGCGGAAACCCGTGCGGTGGCGACATGCCCGGGTGGATCCCGAGCGGCGGCATGCCGGCTTGGCCGGGCTGCCGCTTGCCGCGCCTCATGATCACGACCGCGCCGGTGAGCAGCACGAGGCCACCGATCACGAGCGCGACGATCAGGCCGGTGTTCGACTCCGGCTGCTTCTCCTTGCCGTCTTTCTTGGCCTGGTTCGCGCTGCGGATCAGGCCCGCGGCCTCGGAGTGGATCGGGAACAGCACCTGGACCTCTTCGAAGTCGTGGATCGCGTCGGTAAACTCGTCGGCCCAGTAGTGCTCGAGCCCCGAGTTCCACGCCTTGTTCGTATCGCTCTGCTTGGGTTCGATCTTCGCCTTCTTGACGAGCTCCATCAGCGTGCTCGACGCGACCAGGAAGTTGAAGCCCTGGACATCGCCCTCGTTGCCGAACGTCGCGAGGCCGACGACGTTGCCGCGTTGATCGATCGCCGGCCCCCCGGAGTTGCCGTGCGTGATCGGCGCCGAGATCTGGAGGATCTGCTCGCCGCTCGCGGCCTTCTTGAGCGACGAGATCGCGCCGTCGGTGACCGAGGCCTGGAGCTGCGACTTCTCGTCGAGCAGGTCGGCGAAGTCCGCGACGCCGGGGTAGCCGATCACCACGATGTGATCTTCGACCTGCGACCTGGTCGAGTCGCCGATCGGCAGGGTCGGCGCGTTCTCGATCTTGACCTTGATGATCGCGCAGTCGCTGCCGGTGCCCGGCTTGCCATACTGCACGATGTCGTAGTCGAGCTTGGTCCCGTCGGGCATCACGACGTAGTGGCGCGCCTCGATGTTGACGAGCTTGATGCTCTTCTCGATCAGATCGAGCTGCGCCGGGGTCATCTTCGCGAGCTGGGCGCCGTACCGCTTCTGGATATCTTTGTAGAGCTGCTGGAGCAGCGCGCCCTTGGCGACGTCCTCGCCGTTCTTGATGTCCGCGACCACGTGCGCGTTGGTCGCGATGTAGCCATCGGGCGTCATGAACCAGCCGGTCCCGGTGCCGCCGATGCCGGTCGTGAACTTCTCGCCCGCGAGCTCGAACGTGCCGATGTACGCGCCCCACACGCGCACCACCGACGGCTTCGACATCATCGCGATCTTCTGTTGCGGGCTCGGCTGCTCCGCGCGTGCCGGCGCCGCCACGCCGACGATCACCAGCGCGCACGCGAGAAACGTGTGCAGTCGTCCCATCGGCTGCCATCGTACCGTATCCTCGGCGCGTGGGCTTTGGCATCGACCGCCGTGCGCGCAGCCGCAAGGGGAAAGGCCTGTTCCGCCGCGCGCCGGATCCGGAGGACGTCGCCAAGCAGCTCGCGTTCTTGTTGATGCGCATGAAGCGGACGACCAGCCGCCAGCTCAAGAAGGTCGATCGGTTCATCGCCGAGGTCACGTTTCACCCGCGCGCGCCGGCCGCGAAGCTGGTCGTCGGCCCCGACGCCGAGCTCTCGGTCAAGGCCCAGACCTCGACGCTCGGGCCCGGCTACCACGCGGACGTGCTCGACCGCCTGCAGCCCGTGCTCGACGAGCTCGACTTCGTGTGGACCGAGCCGGAGCCGGAGCCGGCCGCGGCGATGTGCACCTGGCTCGCGGGCAGGCTCGCGGAAGGCGACGACCAGCTGTGGGTCGGGTTGTCGGGCGCGTACAAGTTCGTCAGCGACGCGGCGGTGCTGACCGCGGTCGGCCCGCGTGACGAGGCGTGGCGCCAGGCGGTGCTCGCCGAGCCAGCCCGCGGACTCGATGCGTTCCCGTGGCCGGTGGCGGGCAAGGGCTTTGGCGACCTCGCGAGCGCGCTCGTCGCGATGTGGCAGGAGGTGCCGTGGCGCGAGCCGCTGGACGACGCCGAGATCGCGCTGATGGAGCGCGTCGAACGCGAGCTCGCCGCCGCGCAGCGCGCGGGCGTGACCGAGCTCCCGTACGAGGCGTGGGCGGAGCTGCTCGGCTACCTCGGCCGCGACGACGACGACGCGGCGAAGGTCTACAAGCGCGCGGGCGAGCGGCCCAACCTCATCGGCTATCGCCGCCTCGACATGGACATCGCGCTGACCGGCGACTGGATCGTGCGCGTACCCGGTTCGTTCGCGGGGCGCTGGGAAGACGATCACACGCGCTACCTCGCGAGCGATGGCGATCGAGCGATCGAGTTCACGAGCCTGACCGCCGAAGCCGAGACCGATTCGGCGAAGCTGCTCGCGGTCGCGCCCGAGCAGCGCACGGTGATCGATCGCTTCGTCGACGGCACCCGCCACGGCCGCGCGGAGACCTCCGACGAGGACTACGTCCACATCGTGCACGGCCTGGTCGCGGACGCGCCGCACGTCGCGATCCTGACACTCAAGGGCAAGCGGAGCGACGAGGCCTGGGCGCTGCGCACGTGGCGCAGCCTGCACCGCGAGTCACGCACCTAGCGCGAGCGTCTCGACCGCATGCGGCTTCGGATCGGCGACGAACAGCGCCGTGTTCCACACCGCCTCGGTCACGCAGTCGCGGAGCTCGGCGCGCGGCGCGGTCACCGCGACATCGACGATCTCCTGGTCGGTCAACTCGATCGTGATGCCGACGCGCGCATCGACGTGACACGCCGCGGTCGCGCGCTCGAGCTGCGCGGCGATCGACGGACCGGTCATCCGCACCGTCGAAGACGAGCCCACCCCGACGCCCTGGATCGTCCCCGCGTCGTCGCACCCGCACCCGCTGCTGTCGAGCTCGCTCGCGCCCAGGTCGCCATAGCCGTCCGCGCCGCCCCACGCGCCCACCAGCACCCACGCCGGGTTGACCGCGTGCGCGACCACCTGGAGGTCGTGCTCGGCATCGCCGAGGTTCGCCATGAACCCGGTCAACATCCGCGCGAGCCGCTCGCGTTGCCCCGCGTCGGGCGTGACCGTCTCGTGGACGGGGTGGTTCCACATCAGGCCGTCGACGACGATCGTGGGCACGACACTCGGCGTGACCGTGGCGTCGCGGTCGGCGACGCCAAACCACGCGCACGCGCTGCCCTGCGCGAGATCGCCGGTGCAGTGGGGCTCGTCGGCCTCGATCCGGCCCTCGCTCCAGCCCGTCGCGTGGACGCGGACCTGATCGAGCGAGATCGGCCGGACCAGCTTGGTCGCGTCGATGCGACCGTCGACCAGCGTGGCGCGTGCGGCCAGCCCTTCGGTGGCGCGTGCGAGCTGGGCGAACGCGATGTCGTCGGCGCGCGCGATCGTCTCGGGCGCGCGTTGGTCGGTCCGCTCCGTGGTGGGCGCGGGAGCGAGCGCGACGACGTGGACGAGCGTGCCGGCGGGCAACACCCCGCGCAGCGCGTCCGGATCGAGCGCGGCGACCCGCTTGCCGAGCCGATCGTCCCCGATCAGCACGACCCGGCGCGTGCCCCCGGTGCGCGCGAGCCACGCCGCCGCCTCGACCAGGCCGGTGTCGACGTTCGAGCCGTTCGCCGCCGCGATCGTCGCGAGCCCCGCGAGCTTGGCGTCGCCGGCGCGCGTCCACCCCGGCAGCAGCGCGTGCGCCGTGCGCGCGAACGCCACGATCTGGATCTGGGTCCCCGGCGCGCGCCGCGCGTACGACTGGACCAGCTTGGCCTGGGCCTCGCGCTGGTCCGGTTCCAGCGACCGCGAGGCATCGATCACGAACACGGTGTGGAGATCCGCCGGCACGTCCGCGAGCTCGCTCGCGAGGTTGACCTCGACGCGCGCGAAGTGACCGTGCTCGACATCGACGCGCTCGCCGCGCAGCACCACGCGCGGCTCGCCGGGCGGGCGCCCGCCGCCGCGGTCGCTCGGGAACGCGATCCATAGCTTCGCGGAGCCGGGCCCGCCGTCCTCGTCGGGGCGCGCGACGCAGCCGTCCGGGGTCGCGGTGGTGGTCCGCAGCGCGTGATCGATCGACGCGCGCCAGTCGGGAGCGACCGCCGCATAGCGCGTGCCGTGGCTGAAGCAGGTCGGTGCCTCGACCTCGAGATCGATCGCCAGCATCGCCGCGTGTGCGGCCGCGATGTCGACCGTCACCGAGGTGCTGAACGTGCTCGACACGGCCACCGCCCACCTCCGATGCGGACCGGCCGGCGTCTCGACCGTGGCATCGAACTGCGCGCGGCCGTGGTCCGCCGCGTCGAACGCGAGCCGGTGCCGGTGGCCATCGGCGACGACCACCGCACCCGTGACCACACCGTTATCGGGCAGCACCAGGTCGAAGCTGTTCGCGTTGCTCGGTCCGGCGGCGGCGAGCGGGTAGCGCACCACCAGCTTCGCGGTGATGCCGTCGAGCCGACCGTTCAACCAGTGTGGCGCCGGCGTGCGCGGCTCAGCCAGGGCGCCGCGCGCGCACAGCAGCAGCGCGAACACCGTGACCCTGCCCATGTCCCTCCGACACCGCGTGCACCGCGGGGTTTCGGCGAACTTGCGTGTACGATCGCGCCATGGACGACTACGGGGCCTCGCCGTTCCAGCTGATGCGCGTGCTCGGTCCGATCATGGTGGTCGGGCCGCTGCTGCTGTGGATCCTGCTCTCGGGACCGTTCGTGCTGTACCCGATCGCGCGGTGGCGCGCCCATCGCGACGCGGTCGTCGATCCGCAGCTCGGGCTCAAGACCGCGCTCGAGTACTTCCGCATGCTCGCGTTTCAGCTCGGCCTGTTCGGCTGCGCGATCATC
>JBDTEH010000366.1:0-4094 GCA_039922635.1 Kofleriaceae bacterium
TAGTTGGCGCCGGCGCCGCCGTAGTTCGCGGTGTAGTACGACGTGTACGGGTAGTTGTAACAGGTGGCGCCACGCGGATTGAGCCCGGTCGGCGCGACCGCGATCGCGGCGCCGGCGGCGACCGTGATGTTGTCGGCGATGATCGTGAGGTCGCCGGTCGAGGACGTCAGCGTGCTGTTCGCGTCGACCGTGAAGTTGCCGGCGACGATGACCTGGCCCTCGTAGGTCGAGTTGGTGCCGACGTCGAGGCCATCGAGCGCGCACGTGCCACTCGCGCAGTAGGTCGCGCTGCAGTCCTCGCCGGCATCCCACCCGGTACCGCTCGGATTGCAAACCTCGACGGTCTCGCCGTGGCAGCGCTTGGTCCCGGCCTGGCAGGTCGGATCGGTGCACGCGCCACCGCTACAGCCGGCGCTGCAGCTCGAGACATACTGCCACGCCGTCCCGGCGTTGTTGCAGACCTCGACGTCGCCGCTCGGTCCGCAGCGGAACGTGTGCGGCGTGCACGGCAGGCCCGCCGACTCCGACTGGCACACCGAGGAGCACCCATCGCCGCTCGTGGTGTTGCCATCGTCGCAGCCCTCTCCCGCCTCCAGGATGCCGTCGCCGCAGCTCGCCATGTGGCCGCCCTCGAGCATGCACGCGTGCGAGCAGCCATCGCCGTCGACCGTGTTGCCGTCGTCGCACTGTTCGTCGCCGGTGATCATGCCGTCGCCGCAGCCCGGCGGGATGCCCCCATCGCCGACCGTGTCATCGTCGCCGCCGTTGCCGGCGTCATGGCCGCATCCGGCGGCGGGGATCAGGGCGAGGGCCGCGAACAGCGCGAGCACGAGGAACCGGTTCATGCGCGGTCGAGCCACGACCTGGCTCCCGGTCGCAGGAAATCGTCCGGGCACGCCGGGTGCGGCTACGGAATCTCGTCGGCCCCCGAGTCGGCCATCGATCCCGCCGGATTCGGACGGGGGTCACCGTCATAGTCGTCGGTCTGGTGCGATGCCGGATCGGCGAGCCCCACCGCGGGAGAGCCGGCCTGGATATGGTAGTCGCGGGTCGCCGGCGCGACGTAGAGCGGATCCATCGTCACGTTATCGGTACCCGGCCCGGCGTAGCCCGGATCGATCACGCTGTGGCCGACGAGGCAGGCATCCTCGACCGCCGGCGTGCCGTTGCCGAAGATGATCGAGCTACGGATCGCGACGTTGCCGTCGGTGCAGCGGATCGCCTGGCCCCCGGCCATCGCGGCGGTGTCGCCCGCGAGCGTGACGTGCTCGATCACGCCCGACGATCCGTTGATCACGATGCCTCCCTGCGACGACGCACCGCTGTTCGTCACGAACGTGTTCGACACCGTGACCGTCGAGTTGATCAGGTAGAGCCCGTAGAACGTGACCGAATCGATCAGCGAGCGATCGACCGAGAACGTGCACGCGCTCGAGTAGGCACCGGCGACCCCGTTGGTGATCACCACCCGATCGAGGTGGAGCTCGCCGTTCATGCCGCACTCGGCGCCGAACATCCCGCCGAGGTCGAAGTGGATCCGCAGGAACGTCACCGCGGCCGACGTGATGTCGAACATCAGCGTGAACGACGTCGTCGCGGTGCCGTGAAACGTCGCGCCCTCGCCGGTCACGATCATGTTCTTCGTGATCGCCAGCTGCGCCGGGCGATCGTACGTACCGGGCGCGAGCTTGACCACGTCGGCGGTCGCCGACACGCTCGCGACCGCCTGGTCGAAGGTGCACGGCGCGGCCTGCGTGCACGCGACCCCCGTGCCGGTCTGCGCCGCGTAGAGCACGCGCGCCGGATCCGCGCACGAGCCATCGCTCAGGCACACGTTCGAGGCCGGGCACTCGGTGTCGTCGAGGCAACCGCGGCACGCCTCGGCCTGGCACACCGGGCGATCCGGCGTGACGCAATCGGGAGACGACAAGCACTCGACGCAGGTGTGGCTCGTGGTGTCGCACTGTGGCGTGGGCGCGGTGCAGGTCGACGCGTCGATGCACACCCCACGGCCATCGCCGCTCGCGTCCTTCGTGGCCAGCGTCGCGTTCGGCACGTCGACGAACAGCTCGCAGCCCGCGAGCAACAGGATCAGGTACTTCACCACGAGCCCGCCCATCCGACCCCGATCGCGTTCGGCGCCTGCACGACCCTCAGCGTCGTCTCCTGGTTCGCGCGCCGCCACGCGAGCTCGAGGACCGCGGTCAGCGCCGCCGCCCCCACCCCGACCACGAGAAAGCCGGTCGAGACGTGAGCCATCGCGTGCGCGCGATCGAGCAGGTCGAGGCCGCGCTGATCGCACACCAGCGCGCCATCCGCCACGGTCGCGCAGTGATGGCGCGCGCTGCCGCGCTCGCCGAGCACCGCGAGGCCCGCCGCCGCGCTGGCCACCAAGGCACCGCCGGCGACCGCGCCTGCGATCCACACCTGCCGCGGTCGCGGCACGAGGGTGAGCGCGTCGAGCTTGACCTCGGCGAGCTCGCCCTCCTCGACGGAGAGCTCGACGGGACGTGCGTGGGTCGCGTGGATCGTGTGGTGCCCCGGATCGAGCGCGACCGGCGCGCCGGCATCGACGAGCTTGCCGTCGACCTCGATGCTCGTCGCCACCGGCAGGTTCGAAGCGTCGATCTTGACGTGCGGCATGCGCGTGTCGAGCTGGTCGAGCCCGTCCTTCGCGAGCTGCGCGCGCTCCGGCTGGTGCGCGTCCGCGGTCTCCTTGATCAGCTGCTGGAACAGCTGCTCCGCGTCGACCAACCGGCCGATCGCGGCCCAGCAGATCGCGAGGTTCAGCTTGGTGCCGAGCGCGGGTGCGAGGGCGAGGCTGTGCTCGAACAGCGGGCATGCTCCGGCGCTATCGCCGGCCTTGACCAGGCCGCGGCCGCGCTCGAATAACGCCTTCGCCTCGTCGGCATCACCGGCACGCGCACCGGCCGAGGCGAGCACGACCGCGATCAGTACTGGCAGTCCAGCGGATCGCTGCACGTGTCCTTCTTGTTGTCGGCCGGCTTGGCGGCCGGCTTCGCGGCCGGCTTGTCGGCCGGCTTGCCAACCGGCGAGATCGCCGCCGCCGCCCCGGCGGGCTTCACCGGCTCGAGCTTCGCGACCGGCTTGATCGCCGGTACGGGGTCGGGCTTCGCGATCGGCTTGGCTGCTGCCGCCACGGGCTCGGGCTTCGCCACCGGCTTGGCCGGCGCCGTCACCGGCTCGGGCTTCGCGACCGGCCTCGCCGCCGTCGCGGGCTCGGGCTCCGCCACCAGCTCGGCCGGCGCCGCCGCGGCCCCCTCGGCTGGCTTCACTGCGGGCATCGCGGCGGCCGGCGTCCCGCTCGCGGTCTGGTCGCCCCTGCGTGGCGCACCCCGAGCTTCGATCGGGGGCACGAGCGGAGTGACAGGCGGCGCCACCGCGCTCGCGCCGGATCCCGACACGCTCGCCGGCGATGGCCGGCCATCGTGCACGACGAGCACGTAGACGATCGTCGCGATCGCGACGACCCCGACCGCGGTGATCAGCACCGTCGCGATCGTCGGCGGCCGGCGCACCGCCGCGGTGTCCAGCGTCCGCCGCACCGGATACGGCACGCCATCCGCGGAGCCGGTCGCGACCCGCACGTGCGACGTCTGGCGCGCGCGGCGCGCGTTCGGCACCGGCAGCGGCACCATCAAGATCGAGCCCGTCGGGATCGAGGCCGGCGGGTTCGGACGCGAGTCGCGCGGCGGCTGCGTGGCGAGCAGCGCCGCGAGATCGATCATCCCGGTGCCTTCGTCGAGCAACGGCACGCTCTCGGCCACGGCGTCGAGCGGCAGACCGGCGAGCGCACGCGGCTGGCTGTCCTCGACGAGCTCGATGTCCGAGTCCTCGAGCATCGGGATCATCGCGCGCTCGAGCTCGCGCCACGGCTCCTCGCGCGTGCCGAACAGGTCGCGCATGTAGCGGCGCAGCACGTTGGACGTGATCGACACGCCCGCGGCCTCGGCGACCTCCTCGATCGCGTCGAGCATCGCGTGCGCGGTCGGAAACCGCTGCGCCGGGTGCTTCGCGAGCGCGCGCAGCACGACCTGGTCGAGCCCGCGCGGCAGGTTCGGCACCACCGCCGA
>JBDTEH010000367.1:0-20352 GCA_039922635.1 Kofleriaceae bacterium
GGCTGGTTGCACCGCCTGCGGGGAGCAGCGCTCTTGGGCGTGAGCGGCTTTCGTGCCGCGCGCCGAGGTGCAGGTACCTTGATCGCGACGTCCCCTCCGTTATACGGTCGACGCCCTCATCGACGACCCATTGCGGCACGTGAGGCGACGGTGCCGGGAGTGAGTGAAGCATGGACAGGAGCTTGCTGCAGGCCCACCCGAACGCGTCCAGGCCTGGACTGACGTTCGCCGACATCGACATCCGGTCGGCGCTTGCCAGCCGGCCGTGCCGACGACCCGACTACGAGGCCGAGGCGCGAGCCGTCGCCGCGCTCGCGACGGAGCTGGGCCAAAATCCGAGCAACGTGCTTCAAGCGCTCGTCGACACGGCTCTTGAGCTGTGCCACGCCGACACCGCGGGCGTCAGCCTGCTCGAGGGTGAGGTGTTTCGCTGGGAAGCGCTGGCTGGCGTCTTCGCCGCCCGACGGAACGACACGATGCCCCGGCAGGCGAGTCCGTGCGGCGTCTGCGTTGACCAAGACTCGCCTCAGCTCATGCACCTGGCCGATCGGATCTTTCCCGCGTTGAGCGCCGAACCCCGGTTCGTTGAAGCCCTCCTCCTCCCGTTCCATGCCCACGGCCGACCGATCGGCACGGTCTGGGTCGTCACGCACACGTCCGAGCGGCAGTTTGATGGCGAGGATCTGCGGATCATGAGCGTACTCGCGCAGTTCGCCGCGGCGGGTTGGCAACTGTGGCGGGCGGCCAAGCTCGCGGAAGAAGCGAACCGCTCCAAGGACGACCTCTTCGCGATCATCTCGCACGACCTACGGGGGCCGCTGAGTGCAATCGCCGGCTGGATCGAGATCCTCCGGACCGAGCAGCTCGACCCCGCAAAAGCGGCCAAGGCACTCGAAACGATCGCTCGCAACGTGAGAGCCGAATCGGACCTCATCGAGGACCTGCTCGAGCAGTCACGGATCATCGGTCGCACGATCCGTCTGGACCCCCAGCCGATCGATCTGGCGTCCGTCATCGAGCAATCTGCCGACTCCGTGCGCCCGACAGCCTCGGCCAAGGGCGTCCACGTCGAGACGGAGTGCGCCGTCGCCCCCGGACCGGTAACGGGCGACTCCGCCCGCCTTCAGCGGGTGATGGAGAATCTGTTGACGAACGCCATCAAATTCACGCCGGCCGGCGGCCGGGTGGACGTCCGTCTGGCCTACGACGAAGCGCACGCAACGGTCGAAGTCACCGATAGTGGACAAGGCATCCATGCGGACTTTCTTCCGCACGTCTTCGACCGCTTCTGGCAGGCGAATCCCTCGCTGACTCGCGTCGGGGGCCTCGGTCTCGGGCTGGCGATCGTGCGCCAGCTGATCGAGCTCCACGGGGGAACGGTTCGTGCGACCAGTGATGGCGAAGGTCAGGGTTCGACCTTCACCGTGGGACTTCCGATGGGCGCGAGGACCGATGCCGAATAGGCGCGGTGCTCTCCGTCGACGAAGCTGCACGGATTTTCAGGTGTCGAGAAGATCAGCTTGATCCGGAGCGCCACGCGCGAGGTTTCCAGCGAACACGCGCGCGCGGCTCAACGCGTGCCGAGCACGAGCTGCATCGCGCCGGGGAAGCGCTCGGCCCAGTACGTCTCGGCGTGTTGCGCGCCGGGCTGCACGACGTGGCGGAACGTCGTGCCGTCGGCGTAGCCGAGCGCGAGGTAGGCGGCGGCGAGCTGATCGGTGTCGGCCTCGTCGTCGCCATCGCCGGCGCCCGAGTCGACGTAGACGATCGAAGGCCGCGTCGCCGGGGTCGCCGGGGCCGTCTGGACCGCGGGCACGATCCAGCCGTCGTTCCACCACGTCGAGGGCGACAGCTCGGCGAGCTTGCCGAACACGTCGGCGTGCGTGAGGCCGGCGTACGCGGAGACCAGCCCGCCGAGCGAGCTGCCGGCGAGCACCGTCGAGGCGGCCTCGGGCCGGGTGCGTAGCTGCGCGTCGATCGCGGGCTTGAGCTCGGACACGAGCATCGTGAGGTAGAGGTCGGCGCCGCCGCCGCCCGCCGTGGTCGGATCGGTGGTCGGCGTGTACTCGTAGATCCGGTTCGCGGTGTTCGCGACGCCGATCACGATCGCCTCGGGGAACGTGCGGCACGCGCCCGAGGCACAGTCGGCGTCGCCGGTGCAGGTCTGCGGGGTGCCGCCGAGCGGTTGGGCGCCCCAGCCGGTGGCCGTCGCGGTCGAGCACGTGCCCTGTTCGGTCGCGCGATCGAACGTGGTGTCGACGTTCCACGGCGCGCCGAACGCGAGCTGCGGCATCGCCGCCCACAGGTTCTGGCCGTCGTGCATGTAGACGACGGGGTAGGTCGCGTCGGGGTTCTCGGTGTAGCTCGCGGGCAGGTACGCATAGATCGCGCGATCGTTGCCGAGCGTCGCCGAGTGGAACGCCGGGATCAACGTGACGACCTGACCCGCGGTCTGGAGGAAGTGCGGCCAGATGTCGACGGTCTGGCCCGGGGCGACGTGATAGTTCGGGCCGCGCGCCCAGGTCGTGTCGTCGAGCAGCGGCTTCCACTCGATCGGCGCGGTCAGCGTCGCGAGGGTGAACGACACGGTGTCGACGCCGGCCGCGGTCGTCGGCTGGCCGGCATCCCAGCTCAGGCCGCCGCCGGCGCCGCGGATCGTGATCGCGTGCCCGGCCGGATAGTGAACGTGCACGGTCGCCGCGGCGGGCTCGCTCGCGCCGTCGGCGAGCTCGCCATCGGCGCTCGCGCCGGCGTCGTCGGGGTTGGCAGCGGGCGCCGCATGACACGCGGCGAGGACCAGCAGGACGGCGAGGGCGCGCACGGGCGGCACGCTATCAGCTCGGGTCCGCGCACGACACCACGATCGCGCGCACGCCGCCGCGCGGTGACGAGGCCTACGTGATGATGCGAAAAGCAACGCCGCTTCGCGAAGCCGGCGGCCGGCTCACCGGGCGCATCGATCGGCGCGACCGCGAACGCGTACGTCTCGCTCTTGCGCGACAGCCTGAACTTCCGCGCATGCGCGGCAAGTCGGTCGCGCTCGTCGGCATCGAGCGGACGAGCGCGAACGATCTGGATCGAGAGGCTCCAGCCCACGCTCTGAACCCTAGCGCGGCGCGCGCCCGGATTGGGGCACGGCTCACGATTCGGTGGTGAGCGCCTCGGTCGGTTCGTTCGGGGCGATCGAGCCGGGGCGGTTGCGATTCGCGACCATCCGCACCGCGAGGTAGAGCAGGGGCAGGATCCCGCCGACGATGAACAGGGTGTCGCCGGGCAACCGCAGCCACTCCAGCACCCGCACATCGCCGCGCGCGAAGAAGCCGGGACTCCGCGCGTGGGCGTAGCCGTGGACCAGCGCGTCGTGAAACTGGAGCACCCCGATCGGGAACAAGTTCACGCACACCATCCAGGCGAGGCCGCCGTTGAGCGACCAGAACGAGCACTTCATCGCGCGTTCGGTGCGCGCATCGTGCGGGACGAAGTACGAGGCGACGAACAGGAAGAACCCGATCGCGAGCATCCCGTAGACGCCCATCATCGCCGCGTGGCCGTGGTTCGCGGTGAACTGTGTGCCGATCTCCCAGTAGCTCACGACCGGGAGGTTGATCAGGAAGCCGAACACGCCCGCGCCGAGGAAGTTCCAGAAGCCGACCGCCGCCAGGAACATGAACGCCCACTTGTGCGGAACGCGAGCGCGCCGCGTGCCCTCGGGGTCGCGCAGGCGCATGAAGCGCCACGCCTCGAACGTCAACAGTACGAGCGGGACCACCTCCATCGCGGAGAAGAACGCGCCCATCGCCATGTGCACGGCCGGCGTTCCGGAGAAGTAGAGGTGGTGCATCGTCCCGACGACGCCGCCGATCGAATACAGGATGATCTCGAGGTAGATCAGGCGGGTCGCGGTCCGCGCCGGGACCAGGCCGATCAAGACGAACATGTAGGCGACCGTCACCGTCGTGAAGATCTCGAGGAAGTCCTCGACCCAGAGGTGGACGACCCAGAATCGCCAGAAGTCGATCACCGCGAAGTGCGAGGCGGGTCCGAACAGCATCCCGACGCCATAGAACAGCGGGATCGACAGCGACGCGTAGAAGAACAGCCACGGCAGGCTGCCGAGATGCTCGCTTTCGAGCTTCGGGCGCAACCCGCGGATCATGATGACGAGCCACAGTACGAGCCCCGCGGTGAGCGCGATCTGCCACAGCCGTCCGAGATCGAGGTACTCCCAGCCCTGTGCGCCCAGCCACCACGCGGTCGTCGGCGACGTGATCGCGCCGCGGTAGCTCAGCATCTCGCCCGCGAGCGAGCCGACGACGACGACGATCAGCGCTCCGAACAGCGCGACCGCGAGCTTGTTCTGATGACGCGGCTCGCGGCCGGCGATGATCGGCGCGATGAAGATGCCGATCGCGAGGTATGCGGTCGCGACGAAGAACAGCGCGAGCTGGAGGTGCCAGGTCCGCGTGAGCTGATACGGGAACCAGGACGCGATATCGATCCCGAAGAAGGCGCTGGGTTCCGCGTGGTAGTGCGCGTTGGCACCGCCGCACATGCCCTGGAGCAGGAACAACGCGATCACGACGAAGAAGAACCACACGGTGGAGCGCTGCGCGGGGGTGAGCGACACCTCGATGGGCTCGCGAACCACCAACGTGCGGTCGGCGGCCGGTTCGTCGGGCCAGCCGAGGTGACGAAACCGCCCGAACACGAAGAGCGTCGCGCCGATCGCGAGCAGCAGCGCGACCAGCGACAGCGCGGACCACAGGATCGCGTCCGCGGTCACGGTGTTTCCGATCTCCGGTGCCGGCGGCCAGTTGTTCGTGTACGAGTACGTCTCGCCGGGGCGGTCCGCGGTGGCCACCCACGCGGACCACGCGAAGAACGCGACGAGCGCCGGCATGTCGTCGTCGCCGATCGTGGGCCGGCGTAGGCCCTGCTGGCTCTCGCCGGGACCGAACCACCGCGCGTAATAGCCCTCGAGCTCGTGCAGGGCGGCGGCCTGGGCCGGCGTGAACGTCAACACGTCGGTCGCCGAGTCCCAGCGGTTGCGCTTGAAGTCGTCGACGATGCGCGCCGCGCGATCGGTCACGCCGTGTGCGGCGTAGAACGCTTCCATCGCGCCGCGCGCGCGCTCGAGGTAATCGGCGGTGAAGTCAGGCCCGAGGTACGCGCCGTGGCCGAAGATCGTGCCGTACTCCATGAGCCCATATCTCTCGAACACCATCTGGCCGCGAAAGACGTCGTCGCGGCTGAACAGCGCGGTGCCGTCCGAGGCGACGGTCTCGCGCGGAACCGGCGGGTGATCCGCGTAGACCCGGTAGGCGAGATACCCGAGGATCGCGAAGCCGATGACGAACGTGAGGAGGGCGACCTGGATCCATACCCGAGGTACCCCGAGCGGCGTTCGAACAGTCTTGGCCATGTGGCGTGAATAGCGTGGAACGTCGCGCGGTAGTTCCGGGGGTGGCCTTCGCGAACGGGATCGCGGCCGCTACGTACTCTTACGCATGACGCGCGCGCGCCGGGATCCGCTGCGCTTAGCGCACGGAGGGCAGGGCTGCACGCGCGGTTCGTAGTCGGTCACCTTGCCGCGCGCGTCGAGCGCGATCTCGCAGCAGGCCTCGAACAACGCGCGGAGCTGGTCGCGGCCGCGCTGCACCCGCGACTTCATCCCCGACACCGAGATGCCGGCCATCGCGGCGGCCTCGCGCGCGGTGAGGCCCTCGAGCTCGACGAGCGTGACGGCCTCGCGATACGGCGAGGCGAGCTGCGCGACGAACATCGCGACGCATCCCGACAGCGCCCGCGCGGCCTCCCGATCATCCGCCGCGGGCTCGACCGGCACGTCGTCCGCGGGCGCGTCGTCGGCGAGGGGGTGCCGGGCACGTGCGCGCAGGTGCTCGGACGCGGCGTTGCGCGCGATCTGGAACAGCCAGGCGGTGAACCGCTCCTCCGCGCGGAGCGCGGGGAGGCCGCGTTGCATGCGGACGAACACCTCCTGCATCACGTCGTCGACCTCGGCCGGTGCGACCCGGCGCGCGAGGAACGGGCGTAGCCGCACCGCCACGTCCTGCCAGGGCGTCACGGGCAGCAACCGGGATCGCAGCACGGCTTGGCGCCACGGCGCGCTTCGATCGTCGCCGACGCGATGAACTGCGACGCGCCCGCGAGCCAGGACTCGACGATCTCCGCGCTGCGCGGCGCGATCGTGACCTCGATCGAGGTGAACCCGGCCTCGGTGAGCAGGCGCTTGACGTCCTCGAGCGGCACCGCACCGGAGATGCATCCGGCGAGCGCGGCGGCCTGGGTCTGCAGCGCGGGCGGGATCGGGGCGATCGCCACGACATCGCTGATCGCGAGCCGGCCCCCGGTGCGCAGCACGCGGAACGCCTCGCGGAACACCGCCGCCTTCTCGGGTGAGAGGTTGATCACGCAGTTCGACAAGATCGCATCGACCGTGCCGTCGGCGACCGGGAGGTGCTCGATCTCGCCGAGGCGGAACTCCACGTTGGTCGCGTGGATCGTGCGGGCGTTCGCGCGTGAACGCGTGATCATCTCCGGCGTCATGTCGACGCCGATCACCTTGCCGGTCGGGCCGACGGCGCGCGCCGCGAGGAAGCTATCGAAGCCGCCGCCCGAGCCGAGATCGAGCACGGTCTCGCCGGGGCGCAACGACGCGATCGCGGTCGGATTGCCGCAACCGAGGCCGAGGTCGGCGCCCACGGGCACCGCATCGAGGTCGGCCTCGGAGTAGCCGAGCAGCCTGGATTGATCGCTCGCCATCGTCCCGCAGCAGCCGGGCGCGCAGCCGGTGTTGCCGGTCGAAACCTTCGCGTAGTGGTCGCGGACGATGTCCCGCGTGTCATCGGATGTGGCGTTACTCATGGGGTCCTCCGATCAGGGAGACGGGCTTGTCGCCGAAAAGACGCAGCCGATCGTACACGGTGTGCCCGAGTGTGACCGATCACGGGTGGCCCGGATGATCTAGCTCGCCGCGGCGATCGCGTCGAGCTCGCGCACGATCGCGGCCGGTAGCGCGAGGTTGGCTGCGGCGAGGTTCTGCTCGAGGTGGGCGAGCGACGAGGTCCCGGGGATCAGCAGGATGTTCGGGGCGCGTTGCAGCAGCCACGCGAGCGCCACCTGCATCGCGGTCGCGCCGAGCTCGGTCGCGGCCTGCGCGAGCTGATCGGACTGGAGCGGCGTGAACCCGCCGAGCGGGAAGAACGGCGAGTACGCGACGCCATCCTGCGCGAGCTGGTCGATGAACCGGTCGTCGCTGCGGTGGACCAGGTTGTAGTGGTTCTGGACGCTGACGATGTCGGTGATCGCGCGCGCCTCGGCGTATTGCGCGGGCGAGACGTTGCTGATGCCGAGGTGGCGCACGAGCCCGCGCTCGCGCAGCTCGACGAGCGCGCGCAACGGCTCGGCGAGCGATGCGTCGGTCGGCCCGTGGATGCCGCCGACCCGGAGGTGGACCAGGTCGAGCGCCTCGAGCCCGAGGTGGCGCAGGTTATCGGCGAGGCCGGCCGCGAGCTCGTCGCGCGACAACGCTCCGACCCACGCCTTGTCGGGCGTGCGCCGCGCGCCGAGCTTGCTGACGATCGTGAGCCCGGCGGCGTACGGATGGAGCGCCTGCCGGATCAGCTGGTTCGTGACGTGGGGGCCGTAGAAGTCGCTGGTGTCGATGTGATCGACGCCGGCCGCGATCGCGGCGCGCAGCACGGCGAGGGCCTGGTCCGGATCGCGGGGCGGCCCGTACACGCCGGGCCCTGCGAGCTGCATCGCGCCATAGCCCATGCGGTGCACGGTGATCGAGGTGGTGGGGAACGTGAACGTTCCACCGAGCGGCGGGAGGGTCGTCATCAACGACACCATGACCCTGCGGGTCCTGTAACACTAGTCAATGCTCTGGGATCCGGATCGCCACGAGCCGGTGGGCGACGAGGCGTGGGACGACCGACTCGCCCGCGACGGGATCCGCGAGCTCGCGGCGGACGCCGAACGCGCGTTCGACGAGACGACGCTGTGGCCGTCGGACCCGAACGAAGGCCCGGGTGCGCCCGGCGTGCCGCGCACCAGCCTGTACTGCGGCGCGACCGGGGTCGCGTGGGCGCTCGACCAGCTCGCTCGCCGTGGTGCCATCACGGCGACGCGCGACTGGCGGGGCGAGACCCGGCGGTTCGTCGAGCTTCACGTCGCGTCGCCCGAGCTCGGCGAGCACGTGCCTTCGCTGATGCTCGGCGAGGTCGGAGTCCGCGCGGTGGCCGGCGTGGGCCTCGACCGGCTCTACGCGCTCGTCGCGGCGAACGTCGAGCACGACAGCCTCGAACCGTTCTGGGGGGCGCCGGGCACGATGCTGGCGGCGCTGTTCCAGTTCGAGCAGACCGGCGAGCCGCGCTGGCGCGACCTGTTCGTGCGCAACGCCGAGCACCTGCTCGCGACCTGGACGTTCCACGCCGACTTCGACGTCTGGCTGTGGACCCAGCACCTCGATGGCGAGGTCGTGCGCCTCGTGGGCGCCGGGCACGGCTTCGCCGGCAACGTGTTCTCGCTGCTCCGCGGTGCGGCGCTGCTGTCGGTCGAGCAACGCGCGACGATCGCCGAGCGGGCCGCCCACACGCTCGCGGCGATCGCGCTCCGCCACGGCGAGCTCGCCAACTGGCTGCCCCACGTGGGGACGCCTCGACGCGGACGCGACCCGATCCTCGTCCAGTGGTGTCACGGCGCGCCGGGGATGATCGTCGGGCTGTCGCGGCTGCCACCCGGCGACGAGGTCGACGCGCTGCTCGTCGCCGGTGCAGAGCTGATCTGGCGCGCCGGGCCGCTCGCCAAGGGCCCCGGCTTATGTCACGGCACCGCCGGCAACGGCTACGCGCTGCTGGCGATCCACGCGCGCACGGGCGATCCGCGCTGGCTCGATCGGGCGCGGCGGTTCGCGCTGCATGCGCTAGGGCAGGCGCGAGCCGCGGCGCGCGCTCGCGGCCGCGGCCGGTACTCGCTGTGGACCGGCGATCTGGGGGTCGCGGTGTTGCTGCAGGACTGCCTCGACGGTGCGGGCGAGATGCCGGGGCTGTCCTATCTGTGACCGGGGCCGTCGCGCGGATGCACGAGCACCACGGACCGCACGCGCCGATCGTCGACATCACGACCGGCGACAACTGGTTCTACGCGGGCGTGGCGGGCTACGAGCCCGGCGTCGACCTGGGCGTGCTCGACGTCGCGAACCTCGCGGCGCTCGTCCGTCAGGACGCGCACCGCTAGCGAGCGCGGGGCGATCCGAGGGTAAGCTCACCGGCATGAAGCGCGCAGTGACGCCGGCCGGGGGCCAGATCGATCGACGAATCGCCGAGCTCGGCGACTGGCGAGGCGCGACCCTCGCGCGGATGCGCGCGCTCATCCACGAGGCGGATCCCGAGGTCGTCGAGGAGTGGAAGTGGATGGGCACGCCGGTCTGGGAACACGCCGGCATCCTGTGCACGGGCGAGTCGTACAAGGCGGTCGTGAAGCTGACGTTCGCCAAGGGGGCTGCGTTGCCGGATCCGCGCAAGTTGTTCAACTCGAGCCTCGAGGGCAACGTGCGGCGCGCGATCGACATTCGCGAGGGCGAACAGGTCGATGCGACCGCGTTCAAGGCCCTCGTGCGTGCGGCGATCGACCTCAACTCCGCGCGTAGCAAGCCGGCCAAAGTAGCGAAGTCGCCCGCGAAGTCGCCTGCGAAGTCGCCCGCGAAGCCGGCGCGCGCGAGGTCGAACCCAACGTCGGCGAAGTCGCCCGCGAAGAAGTCCGCGAAACCGCGCTCGTGAGTCGTCGGATCACCCGCTGGCTCGCACGCGCGTCGCCGGGCATGTTCGCGACCTATGCGGTCGCGATGGCGTTCACGACGTACTTCGCGATGTACAGCTATCGCAAGCCATTCGCCGCGGCGCACTACGCCGGGGCGACGTTCTGGATCCTCGACCTCAAGAGCGCGCTCATCATCAGCCAGCTCTGCGGCTACGCGCTGTCGAAGTTCCTCGGCATCAAGTTCAACTCCGAGATGCGGCCGCAGCGGCGCGCCTGGGCGCTGATCGTGCTGATCGTGTGGGCCGAGCTCGCGCTGGTGCTGTTCGCGGTGATGCCGCCCGGCGGCAAGGTGCTCGCGCTGTTTCTCGATGGGCTGCCGCTCGGCGCGGTGTGGGGCGTCGTGTTCAGCTTCCTCGAGGGGCGCCGCACGTCGGAGATCCTGGGTGCGGGCCTGAGCTGCGCGTATGTCGTCGCGAGCGGCGCGGTGAAGTCGATCGGCGTGGCGTTGCTCGGCGCCGGGATCAGCGAATCGTGGATGCCGGCCGTCACGGGGTTGATGTTCTTGCCGATGTTCTGCGCGGCCGTCTATGGGCTCAGCTTGATCCCCCCGCCGAGCGCGGAGGATGTCGCGGCCCGGACCGAACGCGAGCCGATGAGCGCCACGGAGCGCCGCGCGTTCTTGCGCGAGTTCCTGCCGGGCTTGCTGCTGCTCGTGGTGGTCTACCTGTTGCTCACGTCGTATCGCGATTTCCGCGATAACTACGCGGCCGAGATCTGGGCGGATCTGGGCTCCGACCAGCAAGCAGGTGTGTTCACGCTGACCGAGATCCCGATCGCGATCTCCGTGATGGTCGTGCTCGGGCTGCTCTACCTCATCAAGGACAACAGGCGCGGCCTGCTGCTCACGTACGTGATCATGGCCACCGGCGCCGTGATGATCGGCGCGGGCACGCTGCTGTTCGACGCGGGAGTGCTGGGACCGACGACGTGGATGATCCTCGTCGGCCTGGGCCTGTACCTCGGCTACGTGCCCTACGGGTGCGTGCTGTTCGATCGTACGATCGCCGCGCTCGGCATCGTCGCGACCGCCGTGTTCCTGATCTACGTCAGCGATGCGGTCGCCTACGGCGGCTCGGTCGCGATCGTGCTGTACAAGACGCTCGGCGAGGCGGCGATCTCGAAGCTGCAGTTCTTCCGGTACTTCTCGTACATCACGAGCGGCGTGTGCCTGGTGTTGCTCGCGGTCAGCGGGAGATACTTCCTGGGGCGTGCGCGACCTGTCACAACTGGGCCGGACCAAACGTCAGCGTGACATGACCCGAAGGCTCGTATGTTCGACCACGACGACTGGCCACGCGCCCTGGGCCGCGTGCCTGAAATCGCGCAGGCGGGCCCGGTGATCGAGCTGTTCGAGCAGCACCGCGATCACCTGCGAGGGGTCGCATTTCGCCTGCTGGGCTCGGCGAGCGAAGCCGATGACGCCGTGCAAGAGGCGTGGCTACGCATGCAGCGCGCCGACACCGGCGAGGTCGCGAACCTACGCGGCTGGCTCACGACCGTGGTCGCGCGGCTGTACCTCGACGTGCTGCGCGCGCGGGTGTCGCGTCGCGAGGAGCCGCTCGACGCGACCGCGGTCGGCGCCACCGCCGCGCTGGATGCCGAACAAGAGCTCGCGCTCGCGGACGCGGTCGGGCTCGCGCTGCTGGTCGTGCTCGACCGGCTCGATCCGGCGGAGCGCATCGCGTTCGTGCTGCACGATCTGTTCGCGGTGCCGTTCGACCAGATCTCGACGATCGTGGGCCGGACCTCGGACGCGGCGCGCCAGCTCGCGAGCCGCGCGCGCAGGCGCGTGCAGGGCGCGCCCGCCCCGGAGACGGAGCTCGCCGGCCACCGCGCGATCGTCGAGCGCTTCATCACGGCGCTCCGCTCGGGCGACGTCGAGGCGATCGTCGCGGTGCTCGATCCCGAGGTCGTGGTCCGCACCGCCGACGGCGCGGGGGGGATGCGCGAGCTGCGTGGTGCTCGCGCCTGGGCCAAGGGCGCGAGCTCGTTCGCGCACGCCATGGTGTTCGCACGCGCGGCCTTGATCGACGGCCACGTCGGGCTCGTGATGGCGCCGAAGGGCCGGCTGTTCCGCGCGCTGCGCTTCACGTTCGCCGACGGCAAGATCGCGAGCGCCGAGGTCATCCTCGATCGTGCGGTCCTCGACCAGCTCGAGATCGCTGCGTTCGACGGATGACTTCAACCTCTGTCCGCGCGCGTGAAGCGCGGACAGGTACGCACCGGCTGGGGCGCGTACTTCGGCAGCGATGGCTCGCGGCACATCAGGAACGTCGAGCCCTTCGCGCTATCGACGATCCTGAGATGCACGCACTGATGACACAGCGACTCGGCGAACGGCAGGGCGGGGCCGGTCACCGCGGTCTGGCCGATCTCGATCGGGACATGTGCCGCGGTCAGGCCTCGGGTTCGTGATCGGGAGTCACCATCTCGACGAGCTTCTGGCCGGCCTGGGCGATCTCGGAGACCACGCGGGAGACGATCGCGGGCGTGTCGTGCGCGACCGTGGACGCGGCGGCTTGCACCTTGTGCTGGGACGCTTTGGCGACGCGCTTGACCGCCTTCGCGACGCGCTTGACCGCGGCGCGGGCCTTCTTGGTGACCTTCTTGGTGACCTTCTTCGTGACCCCCTTGGTCCGCTTCGCGGCCTTCTTGGTGGTCTTGGTCGCGACCGCCTTGGTCTTGGTCGCGACCGTCTTCGCCTTGCGTGCTGCCTTCTTCGCCTTCGCCATGGCTCGCAGCATGCACCGTTTCGGGACGGTTCCGCGTAGGATGCGCGCATGAACTTCCCCCAGCGCCACGTCGCGGCCCTGCACGACATGTCGGCGCGCTTGTTCGATAGCCGCAAGACCGGCGGCGACCTCGCGACCCTGGCCCGCGATCTCTTGCGTGGCTTCTTCGACGTCGCGACCTCGACCGGCCTGGACGGCGTGCTGGCCGAGCTCGGGGCTACCGAGCGCACGACCCTCGAGGACGACGCGGCGATCACGGCCGCGCTGATCGCGCAGCTCGAGACCATCCACCTCGATGGGGGTGGGCCCCGCAACCAGAAACCCCGCCAGCTCGCCGACTGTGCGCTCGCGGCGCTCGCGCTGACCGTGGTCGAGGAGCCGGACCGGAGCATCTCGCTCGGCGGTGACGTCCGCGCGAAGGTCGCCGCGGCGATCGCGGGGGTCGTGGAGCTCGGGCTCGCGGTGCCGGCGATCCGCGAGGCGATCATCGTCGAGGCGCGCATGCGCTGCAACGACGCGGCGTTCACCAAGGTCGTCACGCAGCTCGACGAGCGCGGTGCACAGCTGATCAAGCAGCCCAAGGTGCCGATCGAGGCGATGCAACACATCCAGCGCGCACTGACCGAGGCGCGCGAGGCCGTGATCGCGCGGATCACGAACGCGGCGTTCGACCGCGCGCAGGAGGTGCTCGGCGGCGATGCCGCGGCGCGCATCGATCAGGCGGTCACGCTGCGTGCCACGCCACGCGAGCTCGCGGCCCAGCGTGCGATGCGCGCGGGGCTGACCCCGGCGATGGTGACCCACGCCTTGCTCGAGGCGCTGACCGATCTGGTGTGGATCGCGTGGCAGGCGCCGGAGCAGACAGTGGTGCCGTACGCGGCGAGCAAGACGTTCCGGATCGGCGACGTGATCGAGCACCCGAAGTTCGGGCGAGGTGCGGTGGTCGGAGCGTTGATGCAGCGCATCGATGTCGAGTTCCCCGACGGCAAGCACACCTTGATTCACATCCCGCCGCGGCGATAACGCGCTACGTCTCCGGCCAGGGACATTGCGGCCCGGGGCGGCCCGGGGCGGCCCGGGGCGAACTGGCGCGTGTCGGTTCCCCCCGACAGCTGTCGGGCATACCCGACGGCGAACGCGGTGCAACCCGCGAGATCCGCGCCCGCGCGCGGTGGTCTCGCACTTGCTGTGGGCTTGGCCATGCGCTTAGCCTGGTCGCTGGTCCTGCTCACCGCCGCTTGTAGCTCGAGTCATGATGCCGCGCCCGATGCCGGCGCGGGCGATACGCCCCTCGCCGATGCCGCGGCGCCGGCGACGACGTTCGCCTACAAGCCGGCCTGGAGCGGCGTGGTCTCGGTCGACGTCGTCGGCGCGGCGGTCGGCGCGACCGGCGCGTGGACGACGCTCGCGTCGCTGACCGATGACGGCTCCGGCACGTTCACCGGCACCGCGACGCTCGCTGCCGGCGCCTACGACTACCTGTTTCACGTCACCGGCGATGCCGCCGCCGGCGCGAAGGCGGCGACGCTCGCGCGCTACGCGATCGATCCGGCGAGCGCCGACTTCGAGCCGTGCCCGATGGACTCGCCTTCGTACTCGGCCGAGATGAACCCGTGCAGCAAGCTCGCCGTGCCACAGGGGAGCGCGCCGGTCCTCTATCACGTCACCGGCCGTGTCGTGGTCGCGGGCGCGCCCGCCGCCGACTTCCTCGTGCTCGTCGAGCGCGACGAGACCGCGACCCACCACTTCTTCGCGAACCGCGCGACGACCGCCGCGGATGGCACCTACGACTTCGCAGTCGCGAGCGGTTCGTATCGGATCCAGGTCCAGCACCCGGCGTACGAGTCCAAGACGGACAAGCAGCTCCAGCCCAAGACGCTCGGTCAGCTGCGGCGCGACATCAGCTCGGGGTTCCCGGTCGCGGCCGCGGCCGCGGTGCCCGACGCAGAGATGGGCTACGCGAGCTACGCCGCGTTCGCGCCGCTGACCTCGGGCACGCTGCCGACGACGTTCTCGTTCCCGACCGGCATGGCGACCCACCTCGACATCTACGGCGCCGGCGTCGAGATCGGGGATCCGTGGTTCAGCTCGCCGGTCGCGAACGCCGGCACGGCGACGTTCGATGGCACGTTCAACACGCCCAAGGCGATGGATCCGAAGGTCGTCGCCGGCACCGCGTACTGGTGGGGCCTGGAGCTGCCGCATCCGGCGACCTCGGGTGGGATCGGGTGGACCCAGCAGACGATGGTGTTCCCGATCACGTGGGCGGTCGCGCCGAACTAGCTCAATCGAGCTCGATCATGTCGGCGAAGGTCGGTTCGGGGCCAGTCGCCGCCTCGTCGAGTTGCTCGGGATAGGCCGCGAGGCGCCGCGCGGTCGGCGTGGTGATCGTGGCCGGATCGAGCGCGAGCGCCTCGAGATCACGGCGTGCCCGCGACCACTGCTTGCGCATCCCGTCGTCGAGCTCGCGGTCTCGCGCGTGCGCATCGGCGAGCTCGATGGCCGCGGTGGAGCAGCGGCGTACGAGCTCCAGCACTCCGCCGTGTAGCGCGGCGCGCAGGTCGAGGAGCTCGCGCGCGGTCGCCATCACGGCCGGCACGGCCGCGGGCGCGATGCTATGGACGCGTTGCTCCAGCACGTCGAGTTGCCGCGCGTACTGCACGATCGTGGTCGCGAACACGTTGCGGGTCGCGGGGGCGAGCGCGCCGACGAGCTCGAGACGCAGCTTCGTGGCGCGCGCGATCATCGTGTCGACCGCGGCGAGCTCCGCGGCGAACCCCGCATCGCGCGCCGCGAGCTCCTCGAGCGTCATTCCTGCGCCTGCGCGGAGCGCAGTGTCGGCCGCGAGCTCGGCGAGGTACTCCGCGGGCTCGAAGCGACCGAGCTGCGCGAGCGAGTAGACCTGGTCGAGCCTCACGGCGTGGCCGCCAGCGTGAGGTGGGTGATCTCGCACGACGTGCCGACGCGCAGCGGTGGCCCCCAGAACCCGGTGCCCTCGCTGACGTAGAGCCAGGTCGGTCCGAACCGCGCGAGCCCCGCGAGGTGGGGCTCGAACAGCCGCGCGATCCAGCCCAGCGGGAGCAGCTGGCCGCCGTGGGTATGGCCGGAGAGCTGGAGCTCGACGCCCGCGCGTTGCGCGCGCGCGATCGTGCTGGGATGGTGCGCGAGCAACACGACCGGGATGGTCGGGTCGCGATCCGCGATCGCCTTCGCGACGTCCTCGCCGTGGCCGACGGCCATCGCGTGCGAGGTCGAATCGTCGACGCCGGCAAGCGTGAACCCTGGCATCGCGACGTGGGCGTTGCGCAGGAACTGGATGCCGAGCGAGGTGAAGTGCGCGATCCACGCGTCGGCGTTCCAGTAGTACTCGTGGTTGCCGGTGACCGCGAACACGCCGTGCTTCGCGCGCAGACCGGCCAGTGGCGCGACCTCGGGCGCGAGCTCCGCGACCCGGCCGTCGACGAGGTCGCCGGTCAACACGATCAGATCGGGCTCGAGCGCGTTGACGCGATCGGTCAGCTTGGTCGCGAATGCGCGGCCGAGCGACGGTCCGATATGGATATCGGTGAGCTGGACGATCGTGAAGCCGGCCGCGCTCGCCGGCAGGGTCTCGAGCGGGAGGCGCACGCGCTTGACGGTCGGCCCGAGCCGGACGTGGACGAGCCCGTACGCGACGACCGCCACCGCCGCTGCGATGCCGCCGATCGCCGCCGCGCGCACGCCGACCGGCGCCACCGTGACGACGAGATGACTGATCGCGGCGGCCAGCAGGAGATAGACCGCGAGCCCGAACCAGGTGTACGCGAACCACAGCACGGGGCGCGCGGCCTCGCGCGACATCCGCCGCATCAGGATCGCGGCGACCGGAACGCTCGGCGCGAGCAGGATGATCGCGATGGTGCCGAGCGTGCTCCACGGCGCGGGCCAGTGCGGCGCGTGGACGAAGCGCGACCACACGTAGTAGTGCGCGGAGCCGAGCACGAGCATCACGATGGCGAGTCGAACCCAGAACCGGCGCACGCTACGTTCTACTCCTTCTGCGGCGCGCCGGTACCGCCCGGGTAGCAGCCGGCGAGGCTCAGTGCCGCGCAGCGACGCGGGCAGCTGCGCCCCCGGGTTCACGCGACGTCTTCGAGCGACACGCGCGCGCCGTCGAGCAGTGCGATCCACTGCTTCTTGAGGTCGCCGCCGAGCGCGAACGGCGCGAGTACGATCCGGTGGCCTTCGGCGCAGGGCTCGCACGACTTGACGTTCGCGAGCAGCTTCAACGGCGTCGGCATGCAGCCGAGCGTGACCTCGACGAGCCACGCGGGGGCGAGCGGCTCCTTGCCGACCATCTCGAACGTGTTCGGCGAGATCGTGGTCGCCGCGTACGCCTCGTGCTTCGGCACGCTGACCTCGAACCCGACCGGCCACGCTTCCTCGTCGGTGCGCGCCGGGTCGGCGATCGCGGTCGAGGCCTCGGCGGCGGCGCTCAGGCTCGCCATCTGCGCGCCGACCTCCTGCGCGGCGGCGCCGAGCGCGTAGCGCTCCATCGTGGCGATCTCGGGGAGCTCGAGCAGGGCGGCGATGCCGGTGCCGGGCGAGCGATCGAGGATCTCGATCACGCGATCGACGAGCTTGATCAGCTGGGTGAGCGGCGACCCGGCAACGCTGGCCGGGTCGTGGTGATGCGCGATCACGTCGGTGAGCACCTCCGGCAAGCTCCAGCGCGCGGCGACGGCGATGCCGACCGGGACCTGGAGCCGGGTCACGAACGCCTGCCACTGAGCTTCGGGCAGCTGCGGTAGCGACACCTGCTGGCCGATCTCTTCGATCCCCGCGACGAGCACGACCGCGCCGAAGTCGTGGAGCAGCCCGGCGAGGTAGGCGACCTCCGGGGACACGCCCCGCTTGGTCGCGAGCTCCTGAGCGAACCGCGCGGCGAGCAGCGCGCACCGCCAGGTATTGCGGCGTAGCACGCCGAGCGGGCCACCGGCCGTGCTCGCCTTGCCGAGCCCCATCGCGAGCGAGATCTGGATGACCTGCTCGACGCCGACCCGTTGCAGCGACTCGGCCAGGCTGGTCACGGGCCGGCCGTTCGCCGCGCTGTTGGCGCGGCCGACCACCGCGGCCGCGAGCGACGGGTCCTGCGCGACCACCTCGGCGAGCTGGGCGACCGTGTGGCGCGGATCGCGCGCGATCTTCTCGAGCTTCGCGGCCACCGCGGGGTAGGGCGGGATGCGCAGCTTGTTCACGCGCAGCCGCTCGGCGAGGGCTTGTTCGATGTGCGCGAGCGAGGTCGACGGGTTCACACCCACGATATCGGCCGCTCCCGGGAACGGTTCAGGGGGACACGGGGACGTCGAGATCGAGCCGTCCACCCGGCGCCGCGACGGTGACGGTGCCGTCGGGGGCGATCACGCACGAGCCGCCCTGACCGGGGACCCGGACCACCCCCGGCGCCCAGTTCGCGTTCGCGATGTGGACGTCGAACTCTCGGGCCAGCGTCGCGAGCCGCGCGGCGCGGGTGTCGGGGCGCTCGACCCACGCACTCGGGAATAGCAGGAGATCCGCGGCCGTGAGCTCGCGATCGGCATCGCCGGCGAGGAAGTGGACGTCGTAGCAGATCGCGATGGTGACCCGCACGCCGCCGATCGTGACGACGGGCGGAGGCTCGCGCCCGGCGGTCGCCCAGGTCTCGGGGAGCCACGGGTGGCGCTTGCGATAGACGAACACGAGCTCGCCGCGCGGACCGAAGCACGTCATCGCGTTGAACAGCGCCTCGCCCTCGCGCAACACGAGCGAGCCGACGAGGTACACGCCATGTGCGGCGGCGAGCGCGGCGGACGCGCGCGCGGTCGGTCCGTCGATCGGCTCCGCGAGCTGCGTGAGGTCGAAGTTGCGGTCAGCCGAGACGTAGCCGTGGAGCGCCGCCTCGGGGACGACGACGAGGTCGGTCGCCGGCCCGGCGGCGAGGCGCGCGTCGATCTCGGCGAGCACGTGCGCGGGTTCGCCGAAGGACGCTGCGAGCTCGAGCACCGTGACGCGCACGCCACGAGCGTACTATCGTCGCGCCATGCCGATGCCGCAGACGCGCGCCGAAGTCACGTCGTACCAGGAGACCTCGCTGCACGCGGACGTGATGGCGTTCGTCGCCGCGCTCCGCGACCGCAACGATCCGCGGTTTCACCTGACCTCGTTCGGTGCGAGCCCCGGCGGCCGCGCGTTGCCGCTCGTGGTGATGTCCGCGCACGGCATCACGACCCCCGCGGAGGCTCGCGCGCGGCGCTTGCCCGTCGTGTTGATCATCAACGGCATCCACGCCGGCGAGGTCGAGGGCAAGGAGGCCTCGCAGATGCTGATGCGCGACCTCCTCGCCGGGACCCACGCGCACCTGCTCGACCGGCTCGTGCTGGTGATCGTGCCGCTGTTCAACCCCGACGGCAACGACGCGATCTCGCCCGAGAACCGCAAGCTCGACCTGCCGCACCTCGAGGGCCAGATCGGCCCCAAGCTGGTCGGCACGCGGGTCAACGGGATCGGCGTCAACCTCAACCGCGACTACATGCGCCAGCAAGCGCTCGAGATGCAGCTGTTGCAACAGCGCGTCGTGCAGGCGTGGCAGCCGGACCTCACGATCGACAACCACGCCACGAACGGCTCGGTCCATCGCTTCGCGATGACCTACGACATCCCCCACACCGTCGACAGCGGTCGCCCCGAGCCGATCGCGTACATGCGCGAGCGCGTGATGCCGGCGGTGACCCGAGCGCTCGCGGCGAACCACGACCTGCTCGCCGGTTGGTACGGCAACTTCGTCGAGGACGAGCGCGCGCTCGACGGCCGGCGCGAGGCCGATCCGGCCGCGGTTGTGACCGAGGGCTGGATGACGTATCCGCACAACCCGAGGTTCGGCAGCAACTACCGCGGGTTGTCGAACCGCCTCGACCTCCTGCTCGAGTGCTACTCGTACCTCACGTTCCCCGAGCGGGTCCGGACGACCTACGCGACGATGCTGGAGACCCTGACCTACGTCGCGGCGCACACCGATGACGTGATCGAGGTGGTCGCGTCGAGCGCCGCGCCGCGCGACCGGATCGCGGTGCGTTACAAGCTCGAACCGTTCGCCGAGCCGATCGAGATCGCGACGTGCACGCCGCGTACGCTCGACGGTGCGCCGACGACCGTGAAGATCAAGTACTTCGCCAACTTCCTCGGCACGACCGTGATCGCGCGGCCGCCGGCGTACCTCGTGCCGCCGGCACTGGCGGCGCACCTCGCGCGTCACGGCATCGCGAGCGAGCCGGTCACGGGCGAACGCGAGGTCGAGATCGCCACGGTGACCGGGTTCGGCACCGAGGGCGGTCGCAAGATCCTCGAGGCCTCCGAGGTCGGCGAGCTCGAGGTCGCGTGGCAGCGCCAGACCCGCACGGTACCGCCGGGCACGCGGCTGGTCCGCACGGATCACGCGGCCGGCGCGGTGGTCGTCTACCTGTGCGAGCCCGAGAGCGACGATGGCGCCGTCGAGAACGGCGTGCTCGCGGCGCCGCGCGCCGGCGACGAATTTCCGGTGTGGCGGGCGTTCTAGCGCGGGCCCGCAGCCAGATCCGAACAAGTCGCACCCGACGCGCACCCCGGCGCCGGCGGCGTGCATCGAACGGGCGTGATGGTGACCGCTGCCCCGATGGCTCGCTCGCGGCTGTGGCTCGCAGCCAGCGCCGTGATCGTGGTGTGGGGAGGCGCCGGGACGGCCCTGCTGGCGACCCAGCGCGCGGCGCCGGTCGCGCTGGCCGCC
>JBDTEH010000368.1:0-7382 GCA_039922635.1 Kofleriaceae bacterium
CGAGAAGCGTGGGCTCCACGATTGGATCGCCGGAACGTACGTGATCCGAGCATGAGGTCATGCCCAGTCGACTGAGCTCCCTGCTCGTGCGCGACGGCCTCGTGGGCGTCAAGCGCATGGAGAAGGCGTTCCAGCGCCAGGTGATCTACGGCGGCAGCCTCGACACGATCCTGCTCGAGATGAACCTCGTCCCCGAGGAGCGGCTGACGCAATATCTCGCGCTCGCTTCGGGCCTGCCACCCGCCAAGCGCGACGAGGCGGACCGCGCCACCGCCGCTGCCCTCGCGACGTTGTCGCCCGAGGTCGCGCAACAATTTCGCGCCGTGCCGCTCGGCTTCGACGGCGAGGCGCTGCGCGTGCTGGTGTGTTCGCCGCTCGAGATCAACGAGCTCGAGGATCTCGCGGACCTGCTCGATCGCCCGTTGCAGCCGCTGATCACGCCGGAGTATCGCTGGCACCTCGCGTTCGCGAAGGTGTACGAGGCCGAGCCACCCGCGCGGTTCACGACGCTCGCGCGCACGCTCGAGATCGAGACCGCTCCTGCGCCGGTCGGGCGCACACGCAGCGTGATCGTCGACACGGCCCCGATCGCGGCCACGATGCGCCCGCCGGCGTCACCCGCCGGGCCGCTGCCAATCCCGACTCCGGTCGCGCAAGACTCGCCGACGATGAAGGTCGGCGCGGTGATCCCGGGCTCGACGAAGAAGCGCAACACGCTCGTCGGGATCAACGTGGTGCGCACGACCGATCCACCGCCGCTCGGCGTGCCGCGTTCGCGGGGCCGCAACGACGGCGTTCCCGAGGAGCCGCTGCCGCCCCCGAAGATCACGTTCGTGTCGCCGCAGCCGACCCTGCCGATCGCGACCCCGCCGCGACCGGCCGCCGCGAACCGCGCGGCCGCGCGGCTGGCGGCCACCCCGAAGCGTGCGCCGTCGGGTTCGATCCCGACGGTCGGGCGCGATAGCCCGCTCGCGATCGTGCGCGCGCGCGAGCTGCTCGCGACCGCTGAAGATCGCGACACCGTGTTCCTCACGCTGCTGCGCGCCGCGCGCTCGAAGGCCCGCTACGCGGCCCTGCTCACCGTCCAGGGGGGCGCCGTGATCGGTCGTGTCGCGCTCGCGGAGGCCGGCGTCGACGTCGGCGCGATCGCGAACGTGTTGATCCCGCTCGACGTGGTGTCGCCGTTCCGCAGCGTCGTCAACAACCAGCAGCCGCACATCGGTTCGCTCGGCTCGACCGATCCGGCGATCGACGCGATGGTGATCCGACTCGGCGGAGCCCCACCCGAGCCAGGTGTGGATCCCGGCTCGGCCGTCGCGGGCCCACCGTCGGCCCTGATCCTGCCGATCGTGCTGCGCGACCGCGTCGTCGCCATCGTGGTCGCGCACCGGGTCCACAGCGATCTCAAGCTCGTCGATGTCGCGGAGCTGTTGCCGCTCGGCAACGCCGCGGCCGACGCGCTCGGCCGGTTGATCGTCAAGCACAAGGCCGCGGGGTACCGGGCGCCCGAGGTCGAGACGATCGCGGCGCCGAACGTCCCGATCGATCCAGCCGAGGTCGCGACCAAGCGCCTCGTCAAGGTCGATCCCGACACGTGGAGCGCACCTTCGGCCGCCGACCAGCCGCCGGTGCCACCGTTCGAGCCCGACGACGACGCCGAGCTCTCGATCACGACCGAACCACCGCAGCCGATCGACGCGGTGCTCGACCGGATCGAGACCGCGAACGAAGGCGACGCGGAGGACGAGCTCAACGAGGCGGTCGAGCGCGACGGCGAATCGCTGCGCGCGCTGGTGAAGCGGTTCCCCGGGCGGCTGCGCGTCGATCGGTTCTCGGTCGGCGGCCGGCCGCTGCGCGCGGCGCAGTACGGCGGCTTGCTCGAGCTGGTCGTACGCCTCGGCTCGGTCGCGTCAGAGCTGCTGATCGACAAGATGAGCGATGCCCAGCGTGACGTCCGGTTCTTCGCGACGATCTGCACCTCCGAGCTGCGCCCGCGTAGTGCCGTGTTCGCGCTCGTCGAGCGCTTGTTCGATCAGGACTTCGGCGTGCGCGCGACCGCGATCGAGGCCTTGTCTGGATATCCGCTGCAGGACCTGTCGCAGCCGCTCGCCCGCGTCCGCCGCGCGCTGCACTCGACGGATCCCGAGGTCGTCGCGGCCGCGAGCGCGGCCGTGGTCGCGCTCGGCGACATCGACTCGATCGGCGACCTGATCGGTGCGATCGAGCGCCAGGATCGCGCCGGGGAGCACATCCGTAAGGCGCTGGCGTCGCTCACCGCGCAAGATTTCGGGGCGCACGAGAAGAAGTGGCGCAGGTGGTACGAGGGTGCGCGCAAGCACCATCGCATCGAGTGGTTGATCGACGGCCTGTCCCACAAGGACGACCCGGTTCGCGAGGCCGCGATCGCCGATCTGCGCCGGTTGACCGGCGAGTACTTCGGCTACCACCACGATCTACCGCGCAAGGATCGCGAGGCGTCCGCGGTACGCTGGACGCAATGGTGGCGCGAGACCGGGATGCGCCGGTTCGTGCTGCCCAGGGAAGACGAGCGGATGCGACCGACCGGCGTGCTGCCGACGCGCCGCGACGACGAGTCGTAGACAGGTTCGAGCGTCGAAGATCGGGATCGGGCTCGAGCTCGGATTCGACCGGTCAGCAGCTGGGCGGTAACGGTCTAGCCGCGTGCGAGCACGTTGACCAGGCAGCCGAGCGAGCCGTTGAGGCGATCGATGCTCGAGACGTCGATCGGATGGACCTCGAAGCCTTGCGGTTCGTAGATCGGATTCGTCGTCGAGTTGATCGATCGTGAACGCGTCGGCGTCGGTATCGAGGTAGCCGCCGTCGTTGACGAACGTGCCGAGCTCGACATGCGGGAGCTCCGCGAGATCGTGGCCCGACGTGTTGTTGAGGTGCACGGCGAGCTTGAACGGCGCGGTCGAGCTCGGCGGCTGCTCGGCGACGACCTTCACCGCCAGCGAGTTGCCGCTCCAGCCCCGGATGCTGAGCGCCGCCGCGTTGCCAGCCTCGACGTCTCCCGCATGATCTTCGAGCTGGCCGGGCGCGTCGCCGTCGGCGCGCTTGGCGGCATGGTGACCGTGCGAGGTCACGTAGATCATGAACGAGTCGGTCAGCGCGCGCTTGCTCGGCCGCTTGCCGAGCTCGAGCCGGGTCGTCACCGCGGGACCGCCGCCGGGCAGCGCGGTCAGCACGAGCTTCTCGTGGTCGATCCGAGTCGGTGGGACCTCGACGCGCTCGTCGGCGTAGTTGTTGGACGAGCTCCGCATGCCGAGCCAACGCCACCTCGCCGACGAATATTGCGGAGCGGCCGAACCGTCCGGACCGACTACGCGCGCACATGTAGCACCCAGCTGCCGGGCGCCGGGTGAACGCCGCGCTGGTCGGAGACTTTCTGCAGGCGTTCGGCGACCCCGACGTCCTGGCACACCATCTGGGTCAACCCGACGACCCCCGCCGGCACCGTCGCCACGAGCCCGAGCGCGAGCTCGACGTTCTGGCCGAAGTAGTCGAGCCGGCCCGCCTGGGTGAGCGCCATCATCGGACCGCGATGGACGAGGATCCGCGCGTGCAAGCCCGCCGTCACCGCATGCTGGGCGAGCGCCTGCTCGATCCCGAGCGCCATATCGACCGCGGGACCGGGTCGCTCGAACCCCGCGATCGCCAGGCCACCGAACGTCTTCACGAGCGAGCCGCCGTACTCCTTCGCGCGCGTCGCGACGATCTCGAAGAACCGCGCCGCGACCGGGAACGCCTTGACGTCGCCGAGCTGCTCGAACAGCGCCTGCGCGTCGTCGAGCTGCGCGACCACGAGCGTCGCTTGCGTCACCGCCATCAGCCGGCCCGGCGCGAGCGCCTGATCGGGGAACAGCTCGCGGAACGCGGCGTGGGCCATCACGCGTGCCGCGGTCAGCGCGAACGCACGATCGCCCGCACGCTCGACGCGGACGACCACCTCGCGCGGTGCCTCGTTGACGATCGTGATCAATTGATCGCCGGCGGTCAGCGCCGGAAGGTCCTGGCGCTCGCCGAGCGTGAGGTCGATGCGGCGCACGCCGCCGCTCGAGACGACGCGCAGCTCGTGGGCGCGGGGCACTTGTGGGCTGCGCAACAGGTAGTACCCGGCCGGGAGCGCGAGCAGCAGCGCGAACCGCTCGCCGGGCTGTAACCGGACCTGCGCCGCGACGTGCGGGAAGTGCGCCGGGCCGCCGACGCAGAACGTGCGGGTCTCGACCTCGCGGAGCTCGGGCGCCGCACGAAACGCGAGCTCGATCGCGCGCGAGAAGTCGACCTCGAAGCCGAGGTTGCACGCCTTGCACGTCCCGTGCTCCTCGATCTTCTGCAGCGAATCGACGACCGACGACGGGATCCGGCACGACGGGCAGATCACGTCCCACACCATCGCGACCACGCCGAGCCGCGCGGCGTGGAGCGCCGCATCGACCATCGCATCCTCGGCGACGCCGAACCTGGCGGCGAGCTCGAGCGGGCGGATCCGGGCGACGTCCTGATCCGACGCGTGCAGGAGGTACGCGGTCAACGCCTCGATCGCGCCCTCGTCGATGCCGGTGGTCGCGAGCGCGCCGCGCGCCTTCTCGATCGTGGCGCGCGCGCTCGCCGTGATGACGATATCCGGGTCGATCGGATCGATCTCGGGCCGTGGTCCCGCCGCGAGTACACCGTCGAGGCGGGTGTAGACCTTGTCGAGCCGCCGCTTGTAGCGGACCCCGATCTCGAACTTCGACAGCACGCGCGCGATCCACGACCGCGGCTCCATCGTGATCTTGTTGCGCAGCTTGGTGCCACCGCCCGGCGCGGGCTCGAGCGTGACCTCGGCGACATACCAGCGCAACACGCCCTTGTCGAACACGCGCAGCACGACGTGCCGGCTGCCCTCGATCCACTCGTAGGGGTGCTCGCGCCACCGCAGCTGGATGCCGGCGACCCGCTGGTGCCCGGTGGTCGCCGACGGCGAGGGCTGGCGCGCCTGTGTGCTCGTCGACTCGATCTCGAACCGCACCGGCGCGAGGCCGGTCGCGCGGTTCATCTTCTCGGTGTTCGAGACGAACGGCCACAGCGCTGCGGGCGAGCTCTGCAGGTCCCACTCGAACGTGTAGGTCTGCACCGCCGTCGCGCGGACGATCGGCGGCGCCGGGTGCGCGGTGATCAGCGCGGCGGCACCGTCGCACAGCAGCTCGATCGCGGCGAGCAACTCGGCGGCGTCCTGCGGGCGTCGCTTCGGATCCTTGTCGAGGCAGCGCGCGACCAGCTCGGCGACCGCGGGCGAGACCTCGGGTAGCGCGGCGTCGAGCCGCGGCGCCGGCTCGTTGAGGTGCGCGAGGATCACCGCCATCTGATTGTCGTCCTTGACGACGAACGGCGGGCTGCCCGCGATCAGCGCGAACAGGCAACAGCCGAGCGCATAGACATCGGTCGCCGGCGTGACCAGCGCGCCCTGGCACTGCTCCGGTGCCATGAACTCCGGCGTGCCGAGCACCGCTCCCTCGCGCGTCATGCCCTCCTGGTGGTGCTCGACGAGCCGCGCGATCCCGAAGTCGCCGAGCTTGACGACCTGACCCACCGGCGCGCGTTCGAGCTCGAGCCCCGCGCGCACGAACATCATGTTGTCGGGCTTGACGTCGCGATGCACGATGCCGAGCCGGTGCGGCTCGACGAGTGCGCGGCAGGTATCGGCGATCACGTCGAGCGCGAACCGCTCGGGGAACCGCTCGAGCTTGCGCTGCGCCGCCGCGACGCTGCCGCCGGCGACGAGCTCGAGCACGAGGTAGTGCAGCCCGCGATCCTCGTTGAGGTCGATGAAGTTCGCGATGAACGGGCTGCCCACCTTTGCGAGCACGCGCGCCTCCTTGCGGAACCGGCGCAGCAGCTCGGCATCGCCGGCGATCGCGGGCTTCAACAGCTTGATCGCGACGTTCGGGCCACCGGCGGAGTCGCGCGCCTCCCACACCTCGCCCATCGCACCGAGGCCGAGCTGACGCTCGAGCTCGAACCGGCCGAGCCGCAGGCCGAGCCCGGGCCGTGCCGGCCCCGCGAGCTCGGGCCGTGCCGGCCCCGCGAGCTCGGGATCGCCCTGGATCGCGACCTTGCCGGTGATCTTGGTCGGCGTGCCCGCGAGCGAGCGTGCCAGCTCGTGCGCTGGCGGGCGCGCGTCGGGATCCGGTGACAACGCGCGCTCGATCAGGCCGTGCAGCATGGCGCTCGCCGCGCGCGGCTCGGCGCAGAGCTGCAGCAGCGCACCGAGGGCGTAGACGTCGCTCGCGGCATCCGGCGCGCCGCCGGCCGCGACCTCGGGCGCCACGCAGCGCGAGATCCACGGATGGCCCGGGCGGATGACGAGCCCGGTGAGCTCCAGCCGTGGGCGATCGTTCGCGCCGACGTGAACCGCCCACGGGTGGAGCTGGCCATGCACGAGCCCGAAGTGATGGAGCGCCGCGATCCCGCGCCCGACCTCACCGAGGATGCGGAGCACGCGCGTCAGGTCGCACGCGGGTTGCTCGACGAGCTCGGCGAGCGGCGGCGTGTTGTCGCCCTCGAGCAGGATCTGCGGCGGCGACGTCGCGAGTGCGAGCACGTGACGAAACACCGGATGATCGACCTGGCCCGCCGCACGCAGCCGCGCCTCGAGCTGCTGCCAGCGCGCCGACTCCGGCGCGAAGCTCGGCGTGACGATCTCGACCAGCTGATCGCCCTTGCGCGCGAGGATCGACGAACCATCCCCGCCGGCTCCGAGCTGCGCCAGCGGCACGATCTCGGTGGAGCTTCCCGCCGGCGCGAACAAGGCCGGCATCGTCTGATCGACCGGTTGCACCACGACGAAGCTTACGAGAAAACCCCGGCGTACGCGCGTAACGCGCTTGACGCGGCCCGGCGCGACCAGAGACCCTACTCCAAATGCAGGGAATCAAACTCGTCAGTGCAGTGCTGTTGTTGGGTGCGTGTGGCAGCAGCTCGGTCTCACCGGTCGATGCGTGCAACCAGGAATACGAGACCGAGTGCTCGCGCGTCTACGAGTGCTACACCGCGGCGCAGCTGGCGGCAGCTGGCTTCCCCGCCAGCGAATCGGCGTGTGTGACGACATCCCAGGCGAACCAGGGCTGCTCGGCGAAGACCGAAGCTAACTTCTGCACCGGCGGCAACACGGTCTATCACGGTGAAGCGGTCGACGGCTGCATCCAGCAGCTCGAAGGCCTGACCTGCGCCGAGATCATGTCCAATCAGGACATCACGATCACCGCGCCGAAGTGCGCCGAGGTCTGCGTCACCCCGACCTGAGCTGGAGCGAGCCAGCGCGAGCCAGCGCGAGCCAAGATCCGGATCATTTGCGAGTCGGTTCTTCGTTCGCCGAC
>JBDTEH010000369.1:0-27233 GCA_039922635.1 Kofleriaceae bacterium
GAACCGGGTCGTGCGCGTCACGTCGGCCGGCCTGCCATCGAGCTCGAGCTCGTCGCGCTCGAGCTCGGCGTCGAACGTCACGGTGGTCTCGGTGACGAGCGCCGCGAGCGTGAGCGACAGGCTGCCCGCAGCCGGCAGGTTCAGCACGCCGGGCCGCTTCCCCCAGTACTTGACCAGCGCGATGTTCGCGCACGCGCGCGCGGTGGCGGTCGCCGTGCTCACGGGGTGCCGACCTTCGCGACGAAGCCTTCGACCCTGGCGGCGCGCCACGCGGCGAGCACGTCGCTCTCCTTGTCGCGTGGCGCGATCGCGATCACCGCGCCCCCACCGCCGGCGCCGGTGAGCTTCGCGCCGTAGGCCCCGACCCGGCGCGCGGCCTCGCACAGGCCGTCGAGCAGCGGCGTCGAGACGCCGAGCTCGCCGAGCAGTGCGTGCGCGCGATCCATCGCGGCGCCGAGCCCCGCGAAGTTGCCTTGCAGCAGCGAGGTCGTGCCGGTATCGGTCAGGCCGCCGAGCTCGTGCAGGCGCGGATCGTCGGCCGAGCCACCGCACGAGGCCGCGACCCGCTCGATCATCTGCGCGGTCGAGCGCTGCGCACCCGACGGCCCGACGAGCACGCGCAGGCCGGTCTGGATCGGTCGCAGTCCGCTGGCCTTGCGAAACACACCGATGCCACCCGAGACGGCGAGCGCGACGTCGACGCCGGAGGCGTTACCGTGGATCAGCGCCTCGCTCGCGTTCGCCGCGGCGGTGACCTCGCCGAGGGTCGCGGGCATCGGGGTGCCGCCGGCCGCGACGACGCGCTGGTCGCGAACCTCGATCAGCGCGCGCGCGATCGCGACCGCGAACGCGGCCGAGGCACCGAGGCCGGCGCCGGGTGGGATCTGCGCCTCGCCGACCAGCGTCACCGGCGGCCGGCCGAGGTCGAGCTTGTCGGCGATCGCCGCGAGCGCCAGCGCGAGCGGATGATCGTCCTCGACGGTGAGCTTGAGGTTCCACGACGGGATGTCGACCCGTAGCGTGCCGCCCGCCGGCGTCGCCACCGCGCCGACCCGGACGCCGCGGTCGAGCGCGGCCGCGAGCGCGGGATAGCCGTACACGACGGCGTGCTCGCCGAGCAGGATGATCTTGCCGAGCCCGTGAGCGCTCATGGCTGCCCCGCAGCGCGAAGGCCCAGATCATCGAGCCAGGCCCGCAGCGGCGCCCCGAGGTGGTTCGGCGCACCGGCGAGCTCGGCCGGCGTGCGGCTGCCGGTCAGCAGGCACACCGCGCGGATCGCGCCGACGACCCGCTCGATCATCTCGACCACCGCAGCCTCGCCGCCGGCGCGTTGCGCGCGCAACATCGGCGCCGCCATCCCGCCGGCCCGAGCTCCGAGCGCGAGGGCCCGCGCGACGTCGTAGCCGTTGCGTAGGCCACCCGAGGCGATCGTCGCGAGCCCGGCGCGCGCGCACGCGACCACCGAGACGGCCGTGGGCACGCCCCAATCCCATAGCTCGGTGCCGAGCTCCTCGGCGCTCGAGCCCGTGGTCGCGCGCACGGCCTCGACCGCGATCCAGCTCGTGCCGCCGGCACCGGCGACGTCGACGGTCGTCACGCCCGCACCGGCGAGCGCCCGCGCGGCCTCGGCGGACAGGCCGCAGCCGGTCTCCTTGACGATCACGGGCAGCGGCGAGGCCTGCACGAGTGCCCGGATCGTCGCGACGAGGCCACGGAAGTCGCGGTCGCCGCGATCCTGGATCAGCTCCTGGCCCGCGTTGAGGTGGAGACAGATCGCGTCGGCCGCGATCCGCTGGGCGAGCTCGATCACCGCGGCCGCGCCCATCGCCTTGGCCTGGACCGCGCCGACGTTACCGAACAGCACCACGTCGGGTGCGACGTCACGCACCTGGTAGGTCGCGATCAGCTCGGGGTGCTCGGCCATCGCGCGTTGCGAGCCGAGCCCGAACCCGATGCCGCAGCGCTGGGCCGCGCGCGCGAGGTCGCGATTGACGGCGGCGGCCTCGCCGGTGCCGCCGGTCATGCCGGTGATCACGAGCGGGGCGGCGAGCCGCTTGCCGCACAGCTCGGTCGCGAGGTCGATGTCCGCCAGCGCGAGCTCGGGGAGCGCTTGATGGACGAGCTGCACGTGCTCGAGCAGCGTCGAGCGGGTCGCCTCGGCGCGACCGGATGCAGCCACCTCGAGGTGGTCCGCCTTGCGGCGAGAGATCGCGGGCTCGCGCGGGAAATCGCGGTCGTCGGTCACCGGCCTCGGTTGTAGCGCTTACGCGTAGATGATGTACAGGACCGTGGCCGTGGCCGCGGCGAGATCGAGCAAGAACAGCGGATCACGCAGCATCGCCTCGGTCGGCGACTCGGTCTTGGGCCGCCACAGCGCGAGGTAGAAGAACCGGACGATCCCGAGCACCACGAACGGGGCGCTGTACACGAGCCGGTCGGTGTGGAACATCTCGACGGTACGCCGGTCGAGCGTGTACGCGATGTACGCGGCCGAGGTCAGCGCGCCGGTCACGAACATCGCGATCCGGACGTGGTTCAGGCGGTAGCCGGCGAGTGCGGCCCGCGTGGCCGCGGTCGCCTGGCCGCTCCGCTCGGCCCACGCCAGCTCGTGGGCACGCTTGCCGAGCGCGAAGAAGACGGCGATCAGGCCAGTGCACGCGAGCACCCAACCGGACGCCGGGACGTCGATCGCCGCGGCGCCGGCGAGCACGCGCAGCAGGAACCCGCTCGCGATCAACGACACGTCGATGAACGCGACGTGCTTGAGCTTCACGCTGTAGGCGAGGTTCTGGCCGAAGTACAGCGCGGCCCACACCGCGACCTGCCAGTGCAGGGCGAAGCACGCGCCCAGCGCGATCACCGCGAGCGCCGCCGAGGCGATCAGCGCGCTGCGCTGGGTGAGCTGCCCCGAGGCGATCGGCCGGAGCCGCTTGGTCGGATGGAGCTTGTCGGCCTCGACGTCGCGGACATCGTTGAAGCAGTACACCGCACCCGACAGCATGCAGAACGCGACCACCGCGATCGCCGTGCGCAGCAAGTACGCGGGGTTCTCGAGGTGTCGGCTGAACACCACGGGCGCCGCGACAAACACGTTCTTCACCCACTGCTGTGGACGAAGCGTTCGGAGCAGCGGCCTCACGTCGACAAGCGTTACTCGGAGGACACGTTCGACTCAACCCAGGTCGCCACTTTGTCCTTCGTGCAGGCGTCGACGTCGCCGTCCGGCGGGCTGATCTTGCAATCCGAGACGTCGAGGAACAACTCGCGGCAGGTATCGACGTCGTTCGAGCTCGCGCAGTCGGCGATGTGCTTCACGATCGGGAGGCCCTTCTTGCCCTTGACCGGCTTGCCGTCGCGGTCGATGAGGGGCACCTCGGTCACGAGCACGATCTGCTGCGACGTGTCATCGCCGCCGTTGACGTCGGAGACGACGTAGTCCGCGATCGCCTTGTTCGTACACGCCGCCACGTCCGGCTTGCCCTTGCAGTCCTTGATGTCGAAGAACGGCTTCTGGCAGCCGCCCTTCGCGATCTCGTCGGTGACCTTGTCGCAGTCGGCGAGGTTCTTCACGACGGGCTTGCCATCGGGGCCGTTCAAGACAACTCCCTGTGCGTCGACGAGCGTGAAGTGCTTGACCGCGGTCAGCTCCTCGGACGCGACGTGGACCATCTGGGTCAGGTCCGCGATCCGCCCGGACCGTGCCGGATCGAACGGCGACAGGTTCGAAGAGATCTCGGTGATCTGCGGCACGTACGTGATCAAGAGCAGCGCGAGCAGCATCGTGACGAGGAACGGAATCGTGGCCCACATCACCTCGGTGATGGGACGTTCGAACTTGACGCTGGTGATGAACAGGTTGAGGCCGACCGGCGGGTGCAGGTATCCGACCTCGAGGTTCAACAGGAAGATCACGCCGAGGTGATAGGGGTCGATGCCGTAGTGGTACGCGATCGGCGTGAGCAGCGGCAGCACGACGACGATCGCCGAGAAGATGTCCATCACCGTGCCGACCACCAACAGGATCACGTTGATCGCGAGCAGGAACACGATCTTCGAGTGCACGTGGGCCTGCGTCCACGCCAGCATCTTCGCTGGCACCTCGGCGTTGACCATGAAGTCGGTCAGCGCGGTCGACGCGAAGATGATGATGAAGATCGCGCCGACCATCGCGATCGCCTCGCGGCTCGTCGTCCACAGCACGCGAATGCCGAGCGGCTTGCCCCAGCCGGGGATCAAGCGCGAGATCCCGACCTCGAGCACGAGCGTGTAGGTCACGGTCAGCGCGGCGACCTCGGGCAGTCCGAATCCGACGACGACGAGGCCGAGGATCACGCCGAACGGCACGAACAGCTCGGGCAACGCGAGCAAGAAGCTCGTGCGCAGCTCCTTGAGCTTGAACTTCTGGCGAGGCAGCCCCTTCTTGATCGCGACCGCGACCGCGACGATCGAGAGCATCCCGATCAAGACCAGGCCGGGGATGATTCCGGAGAACAAGAACCGGCGCGTGTCCCACAGGCCCTGCATCTGCTTGGGCGCGGACAGCCCATAGACGGTGCCGTAGATGAACAAGGGCAGGGCCGGAGGGAACAACAGGCCGACCGAGCCGGTGCCTGCGATCAGGCCCATCGAGAACCGCTCGGGATAGCCGTTCTTGACCAGCGCGGGCATCAGCACGCCGCCGAGTGCGATGATGGTGACGCCCGACGCGCCGGTGAACACCGTGAACAGCGCGCAGGTCCCGATCGTGACGATCGCGAGCCCGCCGGGCACCCAGCCGAGCAGCGCGTTCGCGAACCGGACGAGGCGATCCGCGGTGCCGGCTTCGGCGAGCAGGTAGCCGGCGTAGATGAACAGCGGGATCGTCGACATCGTCTCGACCTGATCGCCGAGCCCGACGTGCTCGATCATCGCGACGTTGCCGTCGAACTCGGGCCAGAACGGCATCCCATGCGATCCGGTCGAGATCACGCCGCTGAGCGCACCGAGGATGGTCGCGCCGAGCATGATCGTGAACAGCGGCGCACCGCTGACGAACGCGAGCATCAGCACCGCGACCGGCACGTTGACCAGCACCGCGGTGATGATGAGGAGGATCGCGAGGATCGCCCAGCCGAGCGGGCTGCGCTTCGGGAGCGACATCTAGTGCGCCCTCATCCGCTCGGGCGGAGCGACCCCGCGCGCGAGGTAGTCGACGTCGATGATGAAGTGCAGGACGTTGTGGAGGATGATCAAGGCCGCGCCGATCGAGATCGTCGTGACGACATCGATGTCGTTGATATGGATCCCGAACAGCGACAGCGTCTCGCCTTGGCCGACGACGGCGCGCTGGTGGAGGCCACTCTCGAACAGCGCGACGCAGATCGCGATGGTCAGCAGCTTGAGCGCGAGGCCGAGGACCAGGCGTCCTTTGACGTTCAGCTTGCGCGAGATCAGGTCCATCGCGAGGTTGCGCTGCTCGTGCGTCGCGAACGCGGCCGCGAACATCGCGATCGAGAACGTGCCGCCGCGGACGATCGTGTGCCACCAGCGACCGAGGTGATGGGGCGTGACCTTGTCGTGGATCGCGGCGAGCGACGCCACGAACACGACCAGCACGAGCAGGCCGAACACCAGGCCTTGCTCGCCGAGGCCGACGACATGATCGATCCGGCGAACCGAGGCCGACAGCTTGCTATCGTTCGGGAAGTTCGCCGGTTCGGCGTCGATCGTCAGGTGGCTATCGCGCACCGGCGGATCGCTTTTGGGCGCTGCCGAGTCCGCAGAGCCGCCCTTGTCACCCTCAGGCTCTTCGCTCACGAGGGCATCGTAACCCTACTTCTTGTGCTTCGCGCGGTACTCGTCGCGGTACTTGAGGACCATGTCGAGCTCGTCCTTCGAGTAGATCTTGCCGGCGAGATCGGTCCACGCCTGGTGGGCCTGCTTGGTGAATTCGTCGACCATCGCGACCGGGGTCTGCACGACCGTGATGCCCTTGCGGGTCATCGTCGACTTCGCGTCCTCGTTCGCCTTGCGGATCGTCTTGCGTAGCTTCTTCGCGTTCGCCTTCGAGACTTCCTCGACGATCTTCTGGTCCTCGGGGCTGATCTTCTTGAGCGAGTCGAGCGACTCCACCGTCGCGCCGATCGCGAAGCTCATCGGCATCGAGGTCATGTACTTGATCTTCGAGTACCACTGCAGCGCGACCGCGGCGACCGGCGAGCCGTAGCAGGCGTCGATCTTGCCCGAGGTCAGCGCGGCATCGACCTCGGGGACCCCGAGCGGCACGCCGTTGAGCGCCAGCTTCTTGAACATCACGCCGACCAGCTGATCGTCGCCCCACATCCACAGCTTCTGGCCCTTGAGGTCCTTGATCGACTCGACCTTGGACTTCGACATGAAGTAGACCCAGCCGACCTCGCCGCGGTCCTGCAGCTTGAAGCCCTTCTTCGCGAACTTCTCCTGGAAGTGGGGCCACATCTTGTCGGCGACGTAGTCGACCTCTTCGGGCGAGTCGAACATCATCGGCAGCTCGAGCACGCGGATCGATTCGTCGATCATCGCGAGGCCGATCGAGGTCACCGCGGCGCCGTCGAGCTGGCCGAGCTTGATCTTGCGGACGAAGTCCTTCTCGTCGCCCTGCTGGCCACCCTCGAAGTACTTGAGGGTGACGCGGCCCGCGGTCTTCTTCTTGATCTCGTCGTTCGCCTTGTCGAGCACCTCCATCCAGGGGCTGCCCGAAGGCGCCAGGGTGGCGATGCGAAGCTCGACGTTATCGGCGTGCGCGGTACGCACCGCCCCGAGCCCGAGCGTGACGGTGGCGGCGAGGGTGGCGACGGACAGCAGGGTCAGACGGTTCATGGACGCTCCTTGGGGACTGAACAGACGACGAACAGGAGAGCTATATTCAGCTACTGGAACAGGTCTTTTTCGTGGGACAGGTAGCGGCGTGCGCGGCGCTGGGCGACCTCGTTGGCGAGGCGCTGCTCGGGCCACACCGCCGGGTCGGTGTCGAGGACCTTGACCAGCTGGTCATGGAACAGCTTGCGGTCGTTGGTCTGGAGGCCGACGCGATACGCCCACAGCGTCCGGGCGAGCAGAAACCTGCCCTCGGGGTGAGCCTTGTCGGCGGTGATCCGCAGCGCGGTCTGGAATTCGTCGCTGGCGCGCTTGGGGTCGCCGCCGAACTGGGTGCTCGCGGCGCTGAACACCAGGCCGAGCGCGAGATGCGGCAGGGCGAGGTGCATGGTGCACACCGCGTCGCACGGCACGTGCTTGGTCCCGTCGATGTCGCCGCGTTGAGCCTTGTCGATCGCGACGACCCGCTCGAGGCCTTCGGTGACGACCGGCAGCAGCGACAGCATCTCGACGCGGGTCAGGTTGTGATTGATCATGCCGCCGAGGCCGACCACCGCCCACATGAACGGCGTGCGGTGATCGAGGCCGATCGATGCGATCCGCTTGCTCGCCCCAGCGGGTGGACCGAACAGGTCCTTTTCGGTGCCACTCGGTAGGTCGACGAGGGCATAGTTGAGGCAGCGCGCGAACATCTTGCTCGCGCGGAGGTTCTGGTTGTCGGTCTCGTCGAGGTCCTTCGCGAACTTCGCGATCTCCCATTCGTCCTCGACGAACGCGCTGGCGTACTGGCAATAACCCTCGGTGAGGATCCCGCGCAGCACCGGGCTCTCGTCGGCGACGTAGAACCCTTCGATCGTCTTGAGCGCGCCCGGAATCGCGCGCGCCGCGAGCTCGTAGTCGGACTCCATGTTGAGCGCCGGCTGCGCCATCGCGAGCAGATCCGCCGTGGTCTTCGCGGCAAGGTGTCCCGCGAAGCCCGGTTCGCCGCACCCCACCGCGATCACCAATAGTCCAAGGGCAAGTCTCATCCGTCGGACGCTAAGTCACGGTCAAGCCGAGGGCAAGTGGTAGAGTGGCGGCAATGAGGGCGCTCGCGGCCGCGGTCGTCGTCGTCGTCGCGCTCACCGGTGGGCTGTCCGGCTGCGATGCCGGCAAACAACTACACCGCAAGCGGGATCCCGGAGTGCTCATCGTCGCCGAGGCGGCCGACGTGATCGCGCTCGATCCGGTGATCGTTACCGACTCGGAGTCCATCCAGGTCGGTGAGCTGATCTACGAGGGCCTCGTCGGCTGGCGTGCCGGCACGACCGATATCGACCCGCAGCTCGCGGAGCGCTGGGAGGTATCCGCCGATGGCCGCACGTGGACGTTCCACCTCCGCGATCACGTCGCGTTCCACGACGGCACCCCGTGCGACGCCGACGCCGTGGTGTTCTCGCTCGAACGCCTGCTCGACCCGAAGCACCCGAGCTTCGTCGGCGCCGATGTCGCGGGCTACTGGCGCACGCTCCTGAAGGACGTCGACACCGTGGTCGCGAAGGACCCCAGGACGGTCGAGATCCTCGTCAAACAGCCGTACGCGCCGCTGCTCGGCGATCTCGCGAAGTACCCGATCGTGTCGCCGACCGCGGTCCGGCGCTGGGGACCCGCGTTCAAGGACCATCCGATCGGCACCGGACCGTTCGAGTTCGAAGCGTGGAAGCCTGGCGAGCAGCTCGTGGTGCACCGCTTCGAGGGGTACTGGGGGCCGGCGCCGGCGCTCGAGCGGATCGTGTTCCAGGTCGTGGTCGATGCGCGCCAGCGCCTGATCGAGCTCGAGTCGGGCTCGGTCGACCTCGCGACCTCGATCCTGCCCGACGAGACCTCGTTCGTCGAGCTCCACCCCGATCTCGAGCTCTATCGCGCGACCGCGAACGACGTCAGCTACCTCGCCTTCAACACCCAGCACGCACCGTTCGACGATCCGCGCGTGCGGCGCGCGGCGAACTACGCGATCAACAAGGCGCCGATCGTCGAGCTCGCCTACTCGGGCCACGCGACGCCGGCCGACGGGCCCTTGCCGCCGCAGCAGTGGGGCTATCACGCGCCGACGACCCGCTACGACTACGATCCAAAAAAGGCGCGCGCGCTGCTGCTCGAGGCCGAGAAGGCCGGCACGTTCGATCCGAACCGGACCTACAAGCTGTACGCGCCGTCGACGCCGAGACCGTACCTGCCGTCGCCCGAGCGCGTCGCCCGGTTCTTACAAGGCGGGCTCGAACAGGTCGGGATCCACACCGAGCTCGTGCTCGCGCCGTACCTCGAGCACCGCGCCGCGATCGAGCGCGGCGATCACGATCTGTGTCTGTTCGGCTGGGTCGGCGATACCGGTGATCCGGACAACTTCCTCTACGTGCTGTTCTCGAGCGATAACGCGAACGCCAACGCGCAGAACGTCGCGTTCTATCGCAACCCGGAGGTCGATCAGCTGCTCGCGCGTGCCCAGGCCACGAGCGACGAGCGCACGCGCACCGCGCTGTACGCCGACGTTCAAGACCTGATCGCCGCGGACGCGCCCTGGGTTCCGCTCACCCACTCCGAGCTGGTCGTCGCGGGCCGCTCCGAGCTCGAGCACGTCACGATCTCGCCGACCGGGCACCCGATCTTCGCGCAGATCCGGCGCGCGGAGCTCCCGAGGTGAGTGAGGACGAGCCGCGCGGCGTTGCCGGCGAGCCCGGCGACAAGCCGAAGACCGAGCGCTCGACCGGGTCGGTTCGCAAGATCACGAGCGGGCTGTTCAAGCTCCCGAAGCCGGTCACCCCGGTCGCACCCGAACCGAGCCGTGGCTTGCGGCTCGGCACCAAGCTCGCGATCGCGATGGTGCTCGCCGCGCTCGTGCCGGTGCTGGTCGTCGCGGCGATCGCCTCGGGCGTGATCCTGTCGAACCTCGAGCAGGGCCTGCGCGAGGATGCCGACCGCCAGCTCACGGTCGGCCTCAACCTGGTGTTGCGCTCGATCGAGCGGTTCGGCGACGAGGCGGTCCAGCTGTCGGAGAGCTCGGACCTGGTGGTCGCGCTGCGCGATCACCGCGGGCACCGCGCGCTCGACGCGTGGCTCGCGCACGAGGTCTCGCACATCCCGTCGGCGCGGTTGCAGATCATCGATACCGACGGGCAGATCGTGTTCGACCGGATGGTGGTCGGAGCGCTCACGTGCGATCCGAAGCAGCTCGCCGATGCGAGCCACCCCGAGTGCCTCGCCGCCGAGCGGTTTCGCGGGGTCGGCGTGATGCCGACCGATGTCAGCGCGCAGTCGTGGAGCCGCAACGTGACCCTCGCGAAGGCCGGCGATCGCGTGATCGTGCGCGCCGTCTCGCCGATCGTCGACGGCGGGCTCGAGCTGCGGGGGACGGTCGTGCTCGCGATGCCGCTCGACGGGGACTTCGCCGATAGCATCAAGGGCGCGCTATCGGCCGACGTGTTGGTCGGTGGCGTCGATGGCGTGCTGGCGGTGACGTTTCGCTCGGTGCTGGGGCGGCGTGGCGCTCCGGTCCGGTTGTCGCCAGCCGATCGCGACACCGCCCTCCACGGCCTGCGGATCGTCTCCACGGTCGATGCAGCGAGCGGCCAGTACACGGTCGGTGCCACCGCCCTGTTCGACCACAAGAAGACGGCGGTCGGGATCGTCGCGGTCGCGGTCGATCGTGCGCCGCTCGCCGCGACCCGCCTGCTCGCGTTTCGCTCGCTCGCGATCGGCGGCACCGCGGCGATCGCGTTCGCGCTGTTGCTCGCGTTGTTCTGGGCGCGCCGGCTCGGCTCGCCGATCGCCGAGCTCCATCGCGGTGCGACGGCGGTCTCGCGTGGCGATCTCGAGCATCGCATCGATGTCAGCGGCGCCGACGAGCTCGCCGACCTCGCCGCGGCGTTCAACCAGATGACCGTGACGCTCAAGGACAACCAGGGGCGGCTGGCGGCGCGCATGCGCGAGATCGTGGCGCTCCACGACGCCGGCCGCGCCGTCTCGTCGGTGATCGATCTCGACCAGGTCTCGCGCAAGATCGTCGACGCGGTCGCGCGCACGTTCGATGTCCAGCTCGCCGCGCTGTGGCTCGCGGAGGACGGCGAGCTCCGCGAGTCGGCGGCGCGGGCGCGGCGGCCCGAGGTGTCGAGCTCGCTCGCGACCGACGAGGCGCTGGTCGTCGCGGAGCATCTGCGGCCGATCGCGGAGTACGTCCGCGACGAGCGCCGCCCGGTCCGGATGGTCAAGGCGATCGAGGACGCGCGGTTCGGCGAGGCCGCGCGCGCGGCGAACACGACCGGCCCGTTCGTCGCGCTCCCGCTCGACCGCAAGAACCGGGTGGTCGGCGTCCTCGCGGTCGCGCGCGGCGATGCCGCACGGGAGTTCTCCGATGCCGATCTCAACTTGCTGACCACGTTCGCGGATCAGGCGGGCGCCGCGGTCGAGAACGCCCAGCTCTATCACGAGGTCCGCGGCGCGAGCGAACAGCTCGAGCGCAAGGTCCGGCTGCGCACCGCAGAGCTCACCGCGATCAACACCGAGCTCGGGCGCGCGCTCGCCGACCTTCGCGAGGCGCAGGCGCAGCTCGTGCTGTCGGAGCGGCTGGCGGGGCTCGGCCTCCTGGTCGCGGGCGTCGCCCACGAGATCAACTCGCCCACCGCCGCGATCCGCGGTTCGATCGATTTGCTCGCAGCGCAGCTGACCAGCGTCACCCGTCACGGCGTCGAGCTCGCGGGTCATCCGGCGATCACGAGCTACCTCGAGGCCGTCGCTCCGGTGCTCGCGGAGCGCCCGCTCGCGACCGGCCTCGCGGCGCGGCGCGTGGCGAAGGAGCTCGCGACGCGGCTCGCCGAGGCCGGCTTCCCTCGGCCGCAAGATCTCGCGAGCGGCCTCGCCGATGTCGGGGCGACGGAGGCGGATGCGGATCGCTTCATCGCCGTGCTGGGCGAGGACAAGCACGTCGCGCCGCGCGTCGTCACCGCGCTCACCGATCACGTGTACCTGCAGCGCACCGCCTCGACCGTGCGTCACGCCGTGGTCCAGATCCAGCGGATCGTAGGTGCATTGAAGAGCTACTCCCACCTCGACCAGCAGGCGATCCGCAGCGATGCAGATCTGCACGACGGACTCGAGACCACCCTCACGCTACTCCACCACGCGCTGCATGATATCGTGGTGGAGAGGCGCTACGGTGTCCTACCTCGCGTCCCGATCTTTGTGGACGAGCTCAACCAGGTGTGGACGAACCTGATCTCGAACGCGCAACAGGCACTGGCCGGTAAGGGAATGATCACGATCGAGACCTCGCTCGAAGCCCCGTGGGCCGTGGTGCGCGTGATCGACGATGGTCCAGGCGTGCCGTCCGAGGTGATCCCGAGGATCTTCGAGCCGTTCTTCACGACCAAGGCCAAAGGCGAAGGCACCGGCTTGGGCCTCGGCATCGCGCGTCAGATCGTCGCGAAGCACGGGGGCGAGCTGCGCTGCGAATCGCAACCCGGGCGGACCTGCTTCGAGGTTCGCCTCCCGATCGAGCTGGGAGGCCGGTCGTGACTCGCAAGGAGATCATCGTCTGCGTCGATGACGAAGAGGGGGTGCTGCGGGTCCTGCGCGCGCAGCTCGGCGCCCGGTTCGGGCACGAATGCCAGATCCTCGCGGCGCGCTCCGGCGACGAGGCCGTCGCGCTGTTCGACGAGCTCGCGCGCGAAGACGAGGCGATCGCGCTCGTGATCGCCGACCAGATCATGCCGGGCATGAAGGGGGTCGAGCTCCTCGAGATCGTCGATCACCGGCTGCCGGCGACCATGAAGATCTTGCTGACCGGTCAGGCCGGGCTCGACGCGGTCGTCGAGGCGATCAACCGCGCGCACCTCAACCAGTACATCGGCAAGCCGTGGGACGAGACCGCGCTGTTGCTCGGGGTCGAGAACCTGTTGCGCCAGTACCGGCTCAAGCACGAGAACCAGCAGCTGATCGCGTCGCTCTCGGCGAAGAACCAAGCACTGCTCGAGATGAACCGGGAGCTCGAGGCGAAGATCCACGAGCGCACGCACGAGCTCGCCGAGGCGAACACGCGCCTCGCGCAGCTCGCCGTGACCGACGGCCTCACCGGCCTGTACAACCACCGCCACCTCCACGAGCGGCTCGCGCTCGAGGTCGAGCGCAGCCAGCGCAGCGGGTTGCCGCTGTCGCTGCTGATGCTCGACGTCGACAACTTCAAGCAGTTCAACGACAGCCACGGCCACCCCGCCGGCGACGAGGTCCTGCGCCAGCTCGCGCGCGTCCTCGCCGATACCCGCCGGGCGAACGACGTCGTCGCGCGCTACGGGGGCGAGGAGTTCGCGGTCATCTTGGTCGACACGGCGAAGTTCACGGGCGCGAAGCTCGCGGAGCGGATTCGCGAGCGCATCGTCGCGCACGACTTCGCGGATCGCTCCACGAAGTCCCCGCCGATCACCGTCTCGTTTGGCGTCGCGACCTACCCGGAGGATGGCGGCGACGCCGAGGCGCTCGTTCGCGCCGCCGATACGGCGCTGTACGCGGCGAAGCGGGCAGGGCGGAACCGCGTCGTGCTCTACACCGATGCGCTCGGTGTGACGCCGTTGGTCGGCTGATCGCGCCCACCGGGAGCGGCTGAAGATGGTAGGGTCCTGCCCCAATGAGCGCGGGGAGCGCAGACCTGCCATGAGTGAGATCGCGGTCGTCGGCGCCGGTAGCTACGGTTCGTGCCTCGCGATGCTGTTCGGCCGCGCGGGACATCGCGTGAGCCTGTGGTGTCGCAACCCGGACACCGCCGAGTCGATGCAGCGGACGCGGGCGAACGAGGGCTATCTGCCGGGCCACACGTTACCGGCCACGGTCACGGTGACCGCGGACCTCGAGGCCGCCGTCCGCGGCAAGCAGTTCGTGGTCGGCGTGACGCCATCGCACGGGATCCGCGCGGTGCTCGGCAAGGCGGTCGAGGTGATGGATCCGGACGCGATCGTGATCAACGCGAGCAAGGGCCTCGACGAGGGCTCGCTCGCGACGATCGACCGGGTCTACGCGGAGATCTTTCCCGAGCGGATCGCGCGCCGCGCGACGTTCTTGTCGGGCCCGACGTTCGCGAACGAGATCGCGGCCGGATCGCCGGCGGCGATCGTGCTCGCGGGTCGCGACGAGGGCACACTCAAGCTCGCGCAAGACGCGCTGACCTCGTTGCACTTCCGGATCTATCGCACGGAGGACGTGATCGGCGTGTTGATCGGCGGCGCGCTCAAGAACGTCGTCGCGATCGGCGCGGGCGTGTGCGACGGGCTCGGGTTCGGCTCGAACACCCGGGTCGCGCTGATGACGCGGGGCCTCGCGGAGATCACGCGGATCGGCGTCGCACTCGGTGCGCACCCCCAGACGTTCGCCGGCCTCTCGGGCATGGGCGACCTGGTGCTGACCTGCTCGGGCGACGCCTCGCGCAACCGGCGGGTCGGGCTCGCCCTGGGCCGCGGCATGAAGATGGCGGAGATCCTCGCGGAGATGAAGCAAGTCGCCGAAGGCGTCAAGACGGCGAAGGTCGCGCACGAGCTCGCGACCCAGGTCGGCGTCGAGGCCCCGATCATGGAGGTGATGCACGCCGCGTTACACCAGGACCTCCCGATGCGCGAGGCGGTCGAGAGGTTGCTCACTCGCCCCGTCGGATCCGAACGAGACTGACCGTGCTTGGCTACGTCCTCGACGAGATCTTCACGCACCACCGAGCTCCCTCGGGGCATCCGGAGCGCCCGGCGCGCGTCGAGGCCGTACGCGATGCGCTGCTGGCCGCGCACGTCGAGCGGTTCGGCAAGCAGATCCCGATCCGCCCGGCCAGCGACGACGAGCTCGCGCGCGTGCACACCGGCGCGTACCTCAGCGAGCTCGAGCGCCTCGTCCCGGGCAAGAGCGGCTGGCTCGATCCGGATACGTACTTCTCGCCGGAGACCTGGACCACCGCACGTGCGGCGGCGGGCTCGGCGTGCGAGCTCGCGATCCGGGTGTTGCACGGCGAGCTCGCGCAGGGCATCGCGGTCGTGCGGCCGCCGGGGCATCACGCGACGCGCGACACCGCGATGGGCTTCTGCCTGCTCAACAATGTCGCGGCGGCGGCGGCGGCGGCGCGCGCTGCGGGTGCGGCGCGCGTGGCGATCGTCGATTGGGACGTCCACCACGGCAACGGCACCCAGGAGATCTTCTGGACCGATCCGAGCGTGCTGTACCTGTCCGTGCACCAGTTCCCGTACTACCCGGGCACCGGTGCCGCGACCGAGGTCGGCGGCGCGACCGCGCTCGGCGCGACCGTGAACGTCGGCCTGCCGGCAGGTAGCCGCGATGCCGATTACGCCGCGGTGTTCGAGCACGTGTTCGCGCCCAAGCTCGAGGCGTTCGCCCCGGACCTGATCCTGATCAGCGCCGGGTTCGACGCGTTCGAACACGATCCGCTCGCCGGCATGCGCGTGACGCACGCGGGCTTCGCGGACATGGCGACGCGCCTGCGCCACGCCGCCGATCGGCTCGCCGGCGGCCGCATCGTCGCGGTCCTCGAGGGTGGCTACGATCTCGAGGGGCTCGGCGGCGGCATGACCGCGACCCTCAACGCGCTCGTCGCGCCCGCTCCGGAGGCACTCGCGCCGGCTCCGTTGCCCGCCGAGGGCACGCTCGCACGCGCCGCGATCGACGGCACGCTCGCCGCGCATCGCGACCTTCGCAGGCAGGGTGGTGGATGACGCGCCATCGCACCGCGGATCTCGAGCCGATGCAGTTCGGCGGTCGCTACACGTTGCTGCGCCGGCTCGCGGTCGGTGGCATGGCGGAGATCTATCTCGCGCGCCAGGCGGCGATGGCCGGCTTCGAAAAAGAGGTCGTGATCAAGAAGCTGCGCGTGGAGCTCGCCGACGATCCGCGGATCGTCGAGATGTTCCTCGACGAGGCGAAGATCGGCGCGCAGCTCAACCACCCCAACATCGTCCACGTCTACGACGTCGACGAGCACGACGGCATCCCCTACATCGCGATGGAGTACATCGTCGGCGAGGAGCTCAACGAGCTGTGCCGCCGCGGCATCGGGTTTGGCCGGTTCCTGCCGCTCGAGCACGCGGTCGAGGTCATGCGCCAGGCCGCCGCGGGGCTGGGATACTTTCACGCGAAGCGGGGCGCCGAGGGCTCGGCCCTGGCCGGCCAGCCGCTCGACATCGTGCACCTCGATATCTCGCCGTCGAACCTGCTCGTCACGCAGGACGGCTTCATGAAGGTGATCGATTTCGGCATCGCGCGCGCGCGGGGGCAGAACACGCGCAGCGAGGTGCTCCCCGGCAAGCTCAGCTACATGTCGCCCGAGCAAGCCGCGCGCAAGGCCGTCGATCATCGCAGCGACATCTTCTCGCTCGGTATCGTGCTCTACGAGATCACGGTCGGCAAGCGGCTGTATCGCGGCGCCGCGCAGGACGTCGTGCACGCGCTGATCGATGGCGAGGTCGAGCCGCCGACGTTCGCGCGCCGCAACTTTCCACCGGCGCTCGAGTCGATCGTGATGCGCACGCTCGAGAAGCACCCGGAAGATCGGTACCAGAGTGCCTACGACCTCGCCGACGATCTCGAGGCGTTCTTGCGCGACGAGCGGCTGCACTCGGGGCCGGTGCGGATCGCGCGTTACCTCGACATGCTCGCGCTCGCGGCGGGTGGGGCCCGGCGACCGGAGCTGATCTCGGAGGCCGAGGCGCGGGCGACGGGCGAGGAGCTCGACTTCGATAGCCAGGTGTTCGACGGCTTCGCGCCGAGCGAGGGCGCGCCGGGGCCCGAGCAGGCGCCGATGTGGGAAGACATCGAGCAGCCGGAGTCCGAGGTCGCGAAGGCGCTGCAGATCGATCTGGCCGAGCTGCGTTCGCTGCGCACGCCCGTGCCGGTTCGCCCCGGAGGGATGGCGGCGGTGCGGGGCAGCGGCGTGCATGCGGCGGTCGGGCCGCTCGCGGGCGAAGCCGACCCGGCCGACCAAGCCGAAGCCGCCGAGCAAGCGCCTGCGACCGCGCCGGTGCCGCGCCTGTACCCCGCCGAGGTCTACCCCGCCGACAACTACCCCGATGACGCGGTCCCGGAGCTCGCGCAACCCGACGACGGCTCGATCGACGTCGACATCCAGACGCCGCCCAAGCCGATCCCCGCGGTCCGGGCGCGCGCGCGGACGCCGGTCCCGATCCGCACCCCGTTCGACCCTGGAGCCGTCGTCCAGCCCGTGGTCGACCAGCCTTCGATCGGGGCGGCGTATCTCGCGCGCTCGCAGGGCCCCTCGCGGATGCCGTGGCTGGTGTCGGCGGTGCTCGCCGTGGTCGTGCTGGCGTTGTTGGCGTATATCGTCTTGCAGTGAAGCTCGTCTGGTTCGCGCTGGCGCTGGCGCTGTGTAGTTGCTCCGATCGCGACCACGCGCACGCGCGCGCGAGCGAGGTCGCCCCCGATCGCACGCCGCGCGTGCTCGATCCGCCGCCTCAGCACGTGCGCGCGTTGCCGCCGCACGCGATCCGGAGCGACGGCGTCGGTCCGTATCGGCTCGGGCTCACGCTCGAGCAGCTCGGCACGCAGGTGCCCCCAGGAGGTCGCAACGCCCAGATCGATATCCCGAACGTCGTCCACCTCAGCGTGCTGCACGCCGAGGACGACACCATCCAGATCGGCGGCGAGCCGCTCGGGCGCGCGTCGTTCGTCGCGGTCATCGGCCCCAAGGTCGCGCGCACCGAATCGGGGATCCAGGTCGGATCGACCCGCGCCGAGCTCGTCCAGGCGTTAGGAGCTCCGGAGGTCGTGCTGACCCGCGCGCGCGACCCGCGGATCGTGGTGCCGAGCAACCTGCGCGAGCTGCGTGCGGTGCTCGACCACGACCACGTGATCGGGCTGGTCGTCACCGCGAGCGACCCACCGGGGAAGGCCGAGGGCTGCGTGCGCCCGGCGCCGGGACCCGCGACCGAGGGGACCAAGTTCGGCGCCTGCCTGACCGGCGCTGCCGGCGTCGTCACCGTCGACGGCGACGAGATCGTCGCGCGGATGGCGGAGACCGACAAGCTGATCGACCGGGTCCGGCTGGCGAACCTCCAGTTTGCGGCCGCGGTGCGCGCGCCCGACGGCAAGGACGAGATCGTCGCGATCACTCGGCTCGACGATTCGCAAGCGCGGACGTGGTGGCTCGTCGGCTATCGCCTCGAGGCGGGTAAGCTGGTTCAAGTCGCGAACGGGCCGGTCTATCAGTTGACGGCGACCAACGCGCGCTGGATCGGCTCGACGCTGGCGGATCTCGACCTGATCCTGGAGGTGTCCAACCGCGGAGATACGTTCGAGGTCGGAGGTCTCCTTACGCACCGCACGAACGGTAGGCTCCGCGATCTACTCGTGCTGTCCCCCGTTCAAGTGCCACGCCACCGTGCTAAGTCTGCGACCCTCGAGCGGGAACACGACGCCCAGGACGCCGGGGTGACCCCTCCCATCGACTCCGACGACAATCCCGCTGCGCAATGACTCCTACCCCTTTGCGGCGCCACGGTTTTTTGGGCACAATGAAGTTCGGGAAGCGGTGAAATTTCTCTGCGATCGATGCAAGACCCGTTACTCGATCGGGGACGACCGCGTTCGCGGCAAGATCCTCAAGATCCGCTGTAAGAACTGCGCCAACGTGATCACGGTCCGCGAGGGCATGACCACCGAGGGCGCGGCGGAGTCGAACCGCGGTCGCCCCACCACCGGCGCACCGATCCCCTCTGCGACCGCACCCGCGGGGAGCGCGCTCGCCTCGGCGTTCGCGCAACAGGTCGTCAAGCCACCGCCGGCGCTCGAGGAGGAGTGGTACGTCTCGATCGACGGCGATCAGTCGGGGCCGTTCTCGCTCTCCGATGCGCAGCGCTGGATCGCGGGCAAGGCGATCGACGCCGATGTTCACTGCTGGAGCGAGGGCTTCGACGACTGGCTCCCCGTCGATAAAGTCAGCCACTTTCGAGGCCTGCGCAAAAAGCCGCCCGCGCCGCAGCCCCCCCCGCCGTTGCCGCGCGTGGCGCCCGGCCGGTCTGGACCGGCGATGGCCCTCCGCGAAGAAGAGCCCAAGCCGCTGTTCGCCGCGACGATGGCCTCGATCGAAAAGTCCGCGGGGATCAAGAGCCCGGTGACGCCCGCCAACGGCATCCTGGCCAAGGCCAACGGCCGCGGCTCGGCGCCGGTGCCGGCGATTCCAGCCGCGATCCCGGCGGTCGTCCACAAGCCGGCGAGCGAGCCGAACCGAGCCGGTACCGTGCCCGGCGGTCACGCGAAGTCTGTGGGGAGCGCACCCGCGCGAGCGCCGGTGTTCGACGCCAGCGAACCGGCCCCCCAGACCGGGCTGTCGACGACGGTCGACGCGCCGGCGTTCGACCACGCGATCACGGCCGATCCGCGTGGCCACGGCGCGCGCGCCCGCGTGGTGCCGCAGGCGGAGCCGGAATCCGACGGTGCCCCGGAGCTGCCCGACGACGACGACGACGACTCGCTCGACATCGGCGAGGTCTCGCGCGTGGTCAAGCTCGCGGACCTGGCCAAGATGAGCACCACCCGCGGCTCGCGCACGAGCAGCGCAGCGCCCGTGGCGCGCACGACGGGCAGCATCGCGGCGGTGCGCGGTGGCGCCGCCGGGCTGCGCACGACCGGGAGCTCTCCGAAGTTCAACCCGTCCGAGCTCGGCCTCGCGGCGGGCGGGTCGACACCCGGCCCCGGCTTCGAGGGCGCGCTGGCCGAGCCCGCGGTCTCGGCTCCCGTGGTCGCGCAAGCGCATCGCCGCGGGTTGATCATGTTGATCGGCGTCGCCGCCGCGTTGTTGATCGGCGTGGCGATCTTGCTCGTGATCATCGTGCAGAACCAGAGCGACGACACCGGCGGCGGGCTCGGCCCCTCGCGCACGATCGATACCTCGCGCCCCGAGGAGCTCGTGCTCCGCCAGTTACCGACGGAAGGGTCGGCCGGGCCGATCGCGACGCACACTCCGATCCACCGGCCGCAATCGCTGCCGCATCCGGGCCAGGGCAGCGCCGAGGATACCGGCGAAGGCAAAGGCGACCGGATCAAGTCCGACGAGATCGAGGACATGGCGCGCAAGCAATCGGCGGGGACGCAGCGCTGCTATATGCGCGCGCAGCGCGGCGCCGAGGGCATCGAGATCGCCGACCTCAAGAAGCTGTCGGTGACGATGACGATCGACAAGACCGGGACCGTCACCGACGTGACGCTCGATGCCCACCAGACCGAGACGCTCGGCCAGTGCCTGATCGGCCAGATCAAGCACTGGAAGTTCCGCGACTCGCCGGGCGGGATGTACCGGATCGTGCTCGCCTTCGCGAGCTAGCGGCTGTCCCTGAACCAAATCGGTTGGTTTCGATCGGCTGCGCGCCGCTCTGGTTGCGAAGCTAGGCGCCGTCGACGTGATCGTGATCGTCGACGTGATCGCCCCCGTGATCGTGGCCGTGCACGGGAACGTGAAGGCTACCGTGATCGTGATCTGACCCGTGGACGCTTCGCCGATCCGCACAGTCGATCCCACAGACCATCGCAGAAGGAGCCGGCAAGACCGAGCGACCCATGATCATCAAGGGGGGCGATCACGATCACGGTAGCGTTCCCGTTCTCGTGCACGGCCACGATCACGGGGCCGATCACGGCCACGGCCACGGCCCAATCAGGGACAGGCTAGCGGCTATCTCAGCCCTTCGATGACGTCGGCGAGGATCGCCGCCGCCTCCTCGACCTCCGCGAGCGTGGTGTCGTGGGCGAACGAGAACCGCACCATCCCGTCGGCCTCGGCCAGCCCGATCGCGGCGAGCGCCGGCGAGGCCTTGGACCCGGCATCGGCGCACGCCGAGCCGGTCGAGATATAGACGCCGCGAGACGACAGGACGTTGCGCAGCGCGGACGCCGGCGTCGAGGGCACGGCGAGCGCCAGGATGTGCGGGGCGCGCCGGTGATCTGGAACGAGCTGGCGCACCGCGACGCGGCGCTGCTCGAGCGTCGCGAGCAGCGCCGCGGCGAGCTCGAGCCAGCGCGCGCGTTGCTTCGGGAGCGCGGCGACCGCACGTTCGGCGGCGAGCCCGAGCGCCGCGGCCGACGGTGCGTCCTGGGTGCCACCGCGCAGGCCGTGCTGCTGGCCGCCGCCGACCCACAACGGTGCGATCCGCGCGGTCGTGCGCAGCCACAGCGCCCCGACCCCTTTCGGAGCGTGCAGCTTGTGGCCGGCGAGCGCGATCGAGTCGGCGCCACAGCCGACGTCGAGCGCGATCTTGCCGAGGGCCTGCGCGGCATCGACGTGGACGTGCGCGGTCGGCGCGACCGCGCGGATCGCGGCGATGATCGCGGCGACCGGTTGCACCGTGCCGAGCTCGTTCTGGACCGCGAGGAACGCGACCACGCCGGCGCCGGCCGCGGCGCGCGCGACCTCGTCGGGATCGAGGACGCCGTCGCGCGCCGGCGCGATCCGGCGGACCTCGCGACCTTCGCCGGCGAGCGCGTCCGCGAGCTTGGTGATCGCCGGGTGTTCCAGCGTCGAGATCACGAGCGGCCCCTCGTGGGTCCGGGCGGCGCCGAGCACGGCGAGCGCGTTCGCTTCGGAGCAGCCGCTGGTCCACAGGATGTCGCCGGCCCCATCCAGGTCGCCGAGCGCCGCGCACAGGCGCGTACGGGCGGCCTCGAGGTGGGCGCGCGCCGCGGCGCCCTGCGGGTGCTGCGAGCTCGGATTGCCCCACGCCGTGCGCATCACCTCGGTGAGGAGCGCGAGCACGTCGTCCGAGACCCGGGTGGACGCGGCGTTGTCGAGGTAGATATGGGCCATGGACCTAGGGGTCTACGTCCACTTCCCGTGGTGCCGCAAGGTCTGTCCGTACTGCGATTTCGCGGTCGAGGTCGGACCGCCCGAGCACGCGCCGTATCTCCGCGCGATCCTGAGCGAGCTCGAGGCCCGCGCGGCCGCGTTCGCCGGCCACGACCTGGTCTCGATCTACTTCGGCGGGGGTACGCCATCGCTGTGGGAGCCGGACTGCCTCGCCGAGGTGATCTCGGGCGTCCGCGCGCGGTTCGGCCCCCGCGCGGCCACGCTCGAGGTCACGCTCGAGGCCAACCCGACCGACTGCGACGCCGAGCACCTCGCGGCGTGGCGCGCGGCCGGCGTCACCCGGCTGTCGATCGGCGTGCAATCGCTCGCGGCGGACGAGCTCGTCGTGCTCGGCCGCGATCATCGGTTCGGTGATGGACCCGCGGCGCTCGCCCGTGCGCTCGCCGCCGGCGGCTTCCAGACCTCCTGCGACTTCATCCTCGGCACGCCGACCGCGCGCGCGTACGACACCAGCTGGTTCGACGCGATCGCGGCGACCGCGGTCGATCACCTGTCGGTCTACGAGCTGACGATCGAGGACCGCACCGCGTTCGGCCGGCGCGTCAAGGCCGGCCGGCTCGCGCCGCGCGACGACGACACGCTCGCCGAGCTCTACGTCACGGCGCACGACGCGCTGACCGCGCGTGGCTTCGAGCACTACGAGATCAGCTCGTACGCGCGGCCGGGCAGGCGGGCGGTCCACAATTCGCTGTACTGGCGCGGCGCACCGTTCCTCGGGCTCGGCACCGGCGCCGCCTCGCTCGAGCTCCGCACCGATGGTGGCGCGGCGCGCGCGACCAACCCGCGGCGCGCCGCGGCCTACCTCGCCGCCCCGGGGGTGCCGGCCGACGTGGTGACCTCGACCGCGGCCGAGCTCGCCGTCGAGCGCGCGTGGCTCGGCATGCGCACCCGCGACGGGGTCGCCGCCGAGGCGCTGCCGGCGGCGGTCACGAGCTGGGTGCTGGCCGAGGGCCTCGCGGAGCGGTGCGGTGCGAGGATCTGCCCGACCCTGCGCGGTTTTTTGATGGCCGATCGGATCGCAGCGCGGATCGTCGAGGCGTTGTAAGCTCGACGGAACATGGCCGGGGACCTGTCCAGGCGCGCGCAGAAGATCCTGCACGCGGTCGTCACCGAGTACCTCTCGGTCGGTGACGCGGTCGGTTCGCGCACGATCACGCGCCGTCACGATCTCGGCCTGTCGCCGGCGACCGTGCGCAACGTGATGGCGGATCTCGAGGAGCTCGGGCTGCTCGAACAGCGCCACACCTCGGCCGGCCGCGTGCCGACGACCTCCGGGTTACGGTTCTTCATCGACTCGCTGCTCAAGGTTCGCGGCCTCACGCCGCGCGAGCGCGACGAGATCCGCGAGCGCGTCACGGCACCGTCGCCCGACGAGGTCATGCAGCGCGCGTCGCGCTTGCTCTCGGATCTCACGCACCACGCGGCCGTGATCTTGGCCCCGGATCCCGACGAGGCGCGGCTCGAGCGCATCGAGTTCTTGCCGCTGCGCGACGGCAAGTTGATCGCCGTGCTGGTCACCACCGACGGCCGGATCGAGAACCGGCTCGTGATCGACGAGGTCGACCCCGCCGGCGCGAGTGAACCGGGCCGGCTCCAGCTCGGGCCGACCCGGCTCGAGCGCATCCACAACTACCTCAACCAGCTCCTCGCCGGGATGACCCTCGACGAGGTCCGCGAGCGCGTGATCCGCGAGCTCGGCGAGGACAAGCACCGCTACGACGAGGCCGTGACCTCGGCGTTGCGGCTGGGCCACGCCGTGTTCGTCAAGGCGCCGGAGCGCTCCGCCGAGGTCGTGATCGCCGGCCAGGCGAACCTGCTCGACGACGTCCAGCCCGAGCAGATCCGAGATCTGCTGAGGACCCTCGAGGACAAGGAGACGCTGATCCGCCTGCTCGATCGGACGCGCACCGCCGATGGCTTGCAGGTCTTCCTCGGCACCGAGACCGCGATGCAGGCGCTGTCCGGGAGCTCGATCGTCGCCGCATCGTACGGTCCGGGGGAGCAGCCGATCGGCGCGCTCGCCGTGATCGGGCCGATGCGGATGAACTACGGCAAGGTGATGTCCGTGGTCGACTTTACCGCCGATACGGTCTCGCAGTTGCTCGCGGACCTGTCTGCCAAGCCCTAGAAACCGCGGCGGTTCATGGTTATGTTGCGGCTTGTATGAGCGAGTCACCAAAGTCGGAGGCATCCGATGCACCCGAGCAGGGCGCCGATCAGAGTGGGGTTATTCCGGTCGAGGTCGAGCCGCCGGATCCGGCGCCCGCGGCCGCCAGCGTAGATCCGGTCGCCGAGCTCGAGGCCAAGCTCGCCGCCGCCGAAAAGGACAAGAAGGACAACTGGGACCGCTACCTCCGCGCCGCGGCCGATCTCGAGAACACCCGCAAGCGTCAGAAGCGCGAGCTCGATGACGCGAAGCTCGAGGCGAAGAACAAGGTGCTCAAGGAGGTGCTCCCGGTCGTGGATAACCTCGAGCGCGCGATCGAGCATGCCGGGGTCGGCAGCGAGACCAACCCGATCCTCGAGGGCGTCCAGCTCGTGCTGCGCCAGCTGATCACGGCGTTCGAACGCCTCGACGTGACAGCGATCGAGGCGCAGGGCCAGCCGTTCGATCCGAACCTCCACGAGGCGATCTCGCAGCTGGAGAGTGATCAGCCACCGGGCTCGGTCGTCACCGTGTTGCAGCGCGGCTATCGATCGGGCGATCGGTTGTTGCGCCCGGCGCTCGTGGTCGTCGCGAAGCCGAAGGCCGCGGCCGAGTAATGAACCGCCCCGGTAGCGCGTCTCGGCGAGGAGGCGAACAATCGTGAGCCGCGTCGTCGGGATCGATCTCGGCACGACGAACTCGTGCGTGTCGGTGATGGACGGCGAGGCCGTCGTGATCGCGAACGCCGAAGGCACGCGGACGACGCCGTCGGTGGTCGGGTTCGCGGCCTCGGGCGAGCGGCTCGTCGGGCAGGCCGCGCGCCGCCAGGCGATGACCAACGCGGAGAACACGATCTACGCGGTCAAGCGGCTCATGGGCCGCAAGTTCGAGGATGTCGAGGTCCAGCGCCACCTGCTGACCTGCCCGTACGAGGTGGTCGCAGCGCCGAACGGCGACGCGTACGTGCGCGTGCGCGGCCGCGATTACTCGCCGCCGGAGATCTCGGCGATCGTGCTCCAGAAGATGCGCCAGACCGCCGAGGATTGGCTCGGCGAGGAGGTCACCGAAGCGGTGCTCACGGTACCCGCGTACTTCGATGACGCGCAGCGCCAGGCGACCAAGGACGCCGGCAGGATCGCCGGGCTCAACGTGCTGCGCATCGTCAACGAGCCGACCGCCGCCGCGCTCGCGTACGGCGTCGAGACCCAGAGCGCGGCGCGCGTCGCGGTCTACGATCTCGGCGGTGGCACGTTCGATATCTCGATCCTCGAGCTCGACAACGGCGTGTTCCGCGTGCGCTCGACCGCCGGCGATACGTTTCTCGGCGGTGAGGACTTCGATAACGCGATCGTCGAGGCGATGCTCGCCGCGTTCGCGACCCAGAACGAGGGCATGGACCTGCGCGGCGACCGGCTCGCGCTGCAACGCCTCAAGGATGCCGCGGAGCGCGCGAAGATCGAACTGTCGAGCGCGACCGAGACCGAGGTCAACCTGCCGTTCCTGGCGGCGGGCGGCGATGGCCAGCCGCGCCACTTGATGATGATGATGGAGCGCCATCAGCTCGAGGCGCTCGTCGAGCCGCTCGTCCAGGCGACGCTCGAGCCGTGCCGGCGCGCGCTCGCCGATGCAGGGATGAGCCCGGACGAGATCGACGTCGTGATCCTCGTCGGTGGCCAGACCCGGATGCCGCGCGTCCACGAGGTCGTCAAGGATCTGTTCGGCAAGGAGGCCTCGCGGCGGGTCAACCCGGACGAGGTCGTCGCGGTCGGCGCGGCGATCCAGGGCGGCGTGCTCACCGGCGACATCCAGGAGGTCCTGCTGCTCGATGTCACCCCGCTGTCGCTGGGTATCGAGACGATGGGCGGCGTGTTCACGCGTCTGATCATGCGCAACACCGCGTTGCCGGCGCGCGCGACCGAGATCTTCTCGACGACGATCGACAACCAGCCGTTCGTCAACGTCCACGTGCTGCAGGGCGAGCGCGAGATGGCCGAGGACAACAAGTCGCTCGCGCACTTCGAGCTGACCGGGATTCCTCCGGCGCCGCGCGGCGTGCCGAAGATCGAGGTCGCGTTCGATATCGATGCCGATGGCGTGTTGAACGTCTCGGCGCGCGATCACGGCACCGGGCGGATCCACAACGTCACGGTGCAGCCCACCAGCGGCCTGACCGACGACGATATCGATCGGCTCGTGATCGAGTCGAACGAGCTGCAAGATCACGACGCCGTGCGCCGCTTGCTTGTCGAGGCGCGCAACAAGGCCGAGGGGCTGTTCTACTCGTCGGACAAGGCGATGGCGGAGTTCGGTCCGATGATCCCGCCGGAGGAGCGCGAGTTCCTGACCACCGAGCTCGCCGAGTGCCGCGCCGCGCTCGAGACCGACGACCTCGCGCTCGTCGAGGATGCGGTCGCCCGGCTCGATGTCGCGGCCCAGCGGATCGGCGAGGCGATCTACGCCGCCGCGGATATCGGTGGCGAGGACGCGGAAGGCGGCGCATAAAGCGTCATGGCAACCCGGCGCAAACGCGACTACTACGTGGTGCTCGGCATCGCGAAGGACGCGAGCGAGGCCGAGGTCAAGCGCGCGTTCCGCGAGCTCGCGCGCAAGCATCATCCGGACGTCAACCCCGAGGACGGCGGCGAGGCGTTCCGCGAGATCAACGAGGCGTACGCGGTGCTGTCGGCGCGCGAGTCGCGTGCGCGCTACGATCGCTGGGGCTTCGGCGGCGACGACGCGACCTCCGGCTTCGGCGCCGTGGTCGACGCGGCGCAGGACATGTTCAACGAGATCCTGCGACGCCGGCGCGGCAAGCAGAAGGGCGCCGATACCCGCTACACGCTCGAGGTCACGTTCGAAGAAGCCGCGTTCGGGACCGAGAAGACGATCACGATCCCCGCCGCCGCACAGGGCCCGGGGCAGACCCTGAGCTCACAGCCGCGCGAGCTCAAGATCGTCGTCCCGACCGGGACCAAGGATGGCGCGACCAAGGTGATCAGAGGCGAGGGCGACCCCGGCAAGCTCGGCGCACAGCCGGGAGACCTCCAGGTCAGCATCCGCGTCGCCGAGCATCTGAAGTTCCGGCGCGACGGCCTCGACGTGCACAGCGACTACACGATCACGTTCGCGCAGGCGGCGCTCGGCGCCGTGCTCGATCTGCCGACCCTCGACGGCGACGTCAAGATGCGGATCCCCGAGGGCACGCAACCTGGCCGCGCGTTCCGGATCCGCGGTCGCGGGATCCCGCAGGCCTCGGGCAAGAACGCAGCGCGTGGCGATCATCTCGTTCATATCCAGGTCGAGGTGCCGACCGAGTTGACCCAGAAGCAGCGCGAGTTGATCGAGGAGCTCGCGCGCGCGAGCGGTGAA
>JBDTEH010000370.1:0-15276 GCA_039922635.1 Kofleriaceae bacterium
GCGAGCGTCTGGTGGATCGCGGTCTGATGCATGTGCGGCCACAACGTGAACACGTGGAAGTCGTGCGCGACCATGCAGCTGCCCGTGGCGGTGTGGACCTGGTTGTCGCTCGGGATGTTGATGTTGATGGTGCCCGAGAACTGCATGTCGGCTTCGTTCTGGACCAGGCTCGGGTCGATCGTCTTGACGAGTACGCCCGACGTCGCGGTGATCGAGTTATCGGTCGTGTTGTAGATGTGCAGGTTCAGGTTGATATACGTGCCCGCGGCCAGGTGGATCGCGACCCCATCGGGGAGCGCGTTGTCGTCGGTGCCGACGCCGGCGGCGTACAGCATCTGGTTATCGAGCGCGCCCGCGCTGCAGTCGTAGTCGCCGATCTGCGTGTTGGTCGTCGAGATCGTGAGCACCGAGTGGTGCGTACCGACCGGAGCCAGCGAGCGGAACGCGGTGATCCACATGTCCGCCGGCACCGGGATCCGCACGCACTTGTAGCCCTCGGTGTCCGACGGCATCGTCCACGATCGCGAGACCAACATCTGGAAGTCTGCCGGAATCGCCGAATCAGATCCGATCGCGGCGGCGTCGATGCCCTGATCGTCGTCCCCGGCAGCGGCAGGCTTTTGACACGCGATCAGCAGGCAGCCGAAACCGATCACGAGGGCTCGCATGATCTGCAGTCTACCGCCAAGGAATAGCGATGCGGATGTTTTGTACGCGCAGAGCGTCGAGCGAAGCGAACGCCCATGTAACGGCGGTCACGCGTATAGTTCGACCGTGGGAGAGTTGCGCAACGTCATCGTGTTCGCGATCGGTACCGCGCGTTACGCGATCGAGCTGAGGTGGATTCGCGAGGTCGTCACGCTCGGCTTCGTGACGGGTGTACCCACCGCGCCGCCCGTCCTGGGTGGCCTCTGCAACCTACATGGGGCGATCCTGCCCGTGCTCGACGTCGCGACGCTGCTGGAGCTGCCACCAGGTCCCCCGGCACGCCAGGGGGACGGCGCGCTCGTGCTCGAGGCCGAATCCACGGTCTGCGCGCTGCGGGTCGACCAGGTCGACCACGTCGCGTCGCTGGTCGAGAGCGAGGGCGCGGTCGTCGATGCGACGGGAAGACCGCTGACCTTGCTCGATCCGGTCAAGCTCATGCGGCGCGCGCTCGAGCTGATCGCCGCCGAGCCGTCATGAGCGCGGGACGATGAGCGACATCGACTTCGATGACGACGAGCTGGCGATGCTGCGCCAGCTGTTTCGGTCCGAGGCCCACGACGCGCTCGAGGTCGTGACCTCGCGCATGTTGTCGACGGGCTCGGCGCGGCCGTCGAGCGAGGCGATCGCCGAGATGATGCGCGTGACCCACACGATCAAAGGGAGCGCCGGCACCGTCGGACTCGGCGCGATGGTCGACCTCGCCCACCGGCTCGAGAGCGCGTTCGCGGTGATCGGGCGCGATCCACAGGCGTGGGGCCCGCTGACCGCGGATCAGCTCGTCGAGGTCACCGACGGGCTGCGCAGCTACGTCGATCAATTGATCACGCAACCTGCGGGTGCCGAGCACAGCGCGGCGCAGCTGCGCACGCAGATCGCGAACCTCACCAACTCCGAGCCGCCGCCCGAGCGCCCCTCGTTCGCACGCTTCGATCCGAGCGAATCGATGGTGATCCCGACGATCGTGACGGCCGGCCCGCCGGAGCCCCTCACCGATCAGCCCTCGGACGCGGTGCTCACGGGCCCGCGCACGATCACGCCGCCGCTCGGTACGCTGACCGCACCGGCGGCGATCGCGGAGACCCGGGACTTTCCCTCGCGCGGTGACGGCCGCCAGCTCCGCGTCGAGCCCGAGCGGATCGATAACCTGATGTCGTCGGCGGGCGAGCTGCTGTTCGACCGCACCCGGATCGAACGGCGCGTCCAGCTGCTGCGCACGCTCGCGCGCGATCTCGCCCGCACCCGCCAGAACCTGCGCGACGCGATCGGGCCCACGGATCGAGCGGGTGGACCTGTGAACCGCGGCCTCGTCGAGGCCGAGAACGAGCTCGCCGGTCAGGCCGCGCTGCTATCCCAGACCACCGCCGCGCTGCTCGACGAGATCGAGGCGCTGCGCCGCACGATCGGCGAGCTCCAGCGCGGCCTCACCCGGATCCGCATGGACACCGCGCGCAACCTGTTCCTCCACGCAGCGCGCACGCTGCGCGCGTTGCGGCGCGCGACCGGCCTGGTCGTCGAGCTCCGCACCCTCGGCGAGGACACCGAGTTCGACAAGACGGTCGCCGAGCAGCTCGTCGATCCGATCACCCAGCTGTTGCGCAACGCGGTGGCGCACGGCATCGAGCAGCCGGAGGAGCGCGCCCAGCGCGGCAAACCGCCGACGGCGATCATCACGATCCGCGCGCGCCAGGACGGCAATCTCCTGGTGCTCGAGCTGTCCGACGATGGCCGCGGGGTCGACACCGCGGCGCTCCGCGATCGGCTGGTCGCGACCAACCGCTGGTCCGTCGCACGCGCCCAGCTCGCGACCGACAGTGATGTCCTCGACGCGCTCGGCACCGGCGTCTCGGTGCGCGGCGACGCCGACGAGCTCGCCGGCCGTGGCATCGGCCTCGACGTCGTGCGCCAGACCGTCGCGCGGCTCGGCGGCGAGGTCAAGGTCAGCTCGATCCCGGGGCGCGGCACGACGTTCAGCCTGCGCCTCCCGCTCTCGACCTCGCTCGCGCAGGCGATGCTGTTCAAGGTCGGGGGCCAAGTCTACGCGATCCCCGCGGTCCACGTCATCGACACGACGCTCGTCGAACCCGGCGCGACCTCGACGACGGTGCGCCACGAGCAACTGCCCGTGCTGCGCCTCGAGGCCCTGCTCGGCCACGGCGTCACCTCGGAGCGGCGGCCCGGCGTGGTCGTCTCGTTCGCCGGCAAGGGCTTCGTCGGCACGGTCGACAAGATCGTGGGCCCGCGCGAGATCATCATCAAACCGCTCGGCCCGTTGCTCGCGCCGTTGACGCTGTACGCGGCCGCGACGATCAGCGGCTCGGGCAAGGTCCAGCTCATCCTCGATCCGGCGCAGCTCGTACGCCGCGCCCACCCCGATGCCCCCGAGGCGCTCGGCGAGCTGATCTCGTCACCGATGGTGCTCGCGGGCCGCGCGCTCGTCATCGACGATTCGCGCGCGATCCGCGAAGCGATGACCTCGATGCTCGGCCGCGAGGGCTGGATCGTCGACGTCGCCGAGGACGGCGCGCGCGCGCTCCAGATGACGCGACAGCTCCGCTACGACCTCGTCGTCACCGACCTCGAGATGCCGGAGCTCAACGGCTTCGATCTGATCGTACGGCTGCGCGATGACGCGAGGTTCAAGACCACGCCGATCGTGATCATCACATCGCGCGCGACCCCCGAACACCGCCGGCGCGCGAAGGAGCTCGGCGTGCGTGCGCTCGTCGCCAAGCCGATCACGCGGCGCAAGCTGCTCGAAGCCCTCGCGCTCCGCTAACGGCCATGCCAACGCGCGACGGGCAACTCGGCCCGCCACGCGCGCCGGTCAACGCTTCTTGCGCTTGCCGCCGCCACCGCCGCCGCCACCGCCGCCGCCGCTCATCCCGCGGTGCGAGACCCCGAGCTTTGGCTTGCCGCCCGCGCCCGGCCGCGGCTTCGCGCCGCGCTCGGCGTGATGGGTCTGCGCGCGCTCGACCTCCCTGCCCGCCCGCTTCTTGTTCTGGATCGGCGTGCGGGGGTTCGCCTCGAGCCGCGGCTCGCGCGGTTCGTGCTTCTGGCCCTCGATCAGCGTGAAGTCGATGCGCCGGCGAATCACCGAGACGTTCGCGATCTCGACGGTGACCTTGTCGCCGAGCTCGATCGCGCGCCCCGAGCGCTGGGCCGACAGCCGCATGTGGATGGCGTCGTAGTCGAAGTGCTCGCCGAGCGAATCGAGCTTGATCAGGCCCTCGACGAACGGCTCGTCGAGCTCGACGAACGCGCCGAAGCTGGTCACCGCGGACACGGTGCCCGCGAACCGCTCGCCGACCTGATCGCGCATCAGGAACGTGCGGTACATCGCCACGGCCTCGCGCTCGGCCTCCATGGCCCGGCGCTCGTGACCCGACGATCCGGCCGCGAGCTGCGCGAGCGTCTCGGCGGGTGGCGGCGCCTTCGCGTAGCCGCCGCCCGAAGCGTTGCCGTCCTTGTGCAGGTGGTGCTTGAGCAACCGGTGCACGAGCAGATCGGGATAGCGCCGGATCGGCGAGGTGAAGTGCAGATAGTCGCCGCTCGCGAGCCCGAAGTGGCCGATCGGCACGGTGTCCCAGACCGCCTGCTGGAGCGTGCGCAGCAGCAGGAACGACAGCGCCTGCGCGCCGGGCTTCGCCGTGATCTGATCGAGCACGTCCTTCATGCCGCGCGGGGTGAGCGCGTTGCCGGTGTCGACGATGATGCCGTAGGCACCGAGCAGCTCCGCGAGCTGCGCGACGCGATCCGGATCGGGCGGAGCGTGCACGCGCCACACCGTGGTCGCGCCGCGCTTGCGGAAGAACGTCCCGACGGCCTCGTTCGCCGCGATCATGAACTCCTCGACGAGCTGGTACGCGCCCTTGACCGCCGGGTCGCCCTTGGCCTTGATGACGTCGCGCACGAGGCGAGGATCGTCGCTGTCGAGCACGACCTTCGGCTCGGCGATCTCGAGATCGAGCGAGCCGCGCGCCATCCGCCGCGCGCGCAGCACCTTCGCGAGCTCGTTCAAACGCTCGAGCTCGCCCTGCCACCCGCGGTATTGCTCGCGCCGGCCGCGGAAGTCACCCTCGAGCGCCGCGGCGACCCCCGGATAGTCGAGGCGCCCCTTCGAGCGGATCACGGCTGCCGAGTAGCCGATGTCGACGATGTCGCCCTCGGCGGTGTAGTCGAGCCGGACCACCATCGCGCAGCGATCGACGTTCGCTAACAACGAGCAGATATTCGACGATAGCTGGTGCGGCAGCATCGGGATCACGCGATCCGGCAGGTACACCGAGACGCCGCGGATCGCGGCCTCGCGATCGAGCGCGTCGTTCCAGCGCACGTAGTGCGCGACGTCGGCGACCGCGACCCACACGCGCGGCCCGCCGTGCGGTCCAGCCTCGATGCACAACGCGTCATCGAAGTCGCGTGCGGTCTCGGGATCGATGGTGGCGAACCGCCGGCTGCGCAGATCGATGCGATCGGCGAAGTCCTCCGGACCGAGCTCGGACGGCGTGTGCGCCGCTTGCTCCTCCGCCTCGTCGGGAAACTCCAGCGGGATCATCGACACCGCGAGGATCTTCTCGATCTCGGTGCGCGGATCGTCGGGGTCGCCGAGCACCTTCAAGAGCTTCGCCGCGATCTCGCGGCGCGCGGCATCGGGATAGCGCGTGATCTCGACGACGATCGCGTCGCCGTCCTTGCCCATCGGTGCGTCGTCGAGGTGGACCCGCCCGTAGTCCGCGGCGATCCGCGGATCGTCGGGCTCGAGGTACACCGCGCGACCGACCCGGCGCAGGATGCCGGTCAACCGCGCCCGCCCGCGAGCGAGCACCTCCTTGACGCGACCCTCGGTGCCGCGAACGCCGGGCCAGGTGTCGACGATGACGCGATCACCGTCGAGCGAGTGATTGCGATACTTCGCGGGCACGAACACGGTCTCGCCGTCATCGGTGTTGACGAAGCCGTAGCCGGCGGGGTGCACGGTGATGCGACCGGTAAACCGCGGGTCGGTCTGGCGTGGCGCGGCCGGCGCGGCCTTGGCGGCGCCCGGCGCGGCGTTGGCGACGGCCGGCGCGGCGTTGGCGGCGGCCGGCGCGGACACCGTCGCGGCGACCCGCCGTACTTCGCCGGTCTCGGGATCGTACTCCTCGGTGACCGGCGCGACCTTGACCGCCACGGGCGATCGCCACGGCGTGCCCGGGGTGTGCTTCGGCGCCTTGGCCACCGCCTTCTTCGGCGGCGGTGCCGGCACCTTCTTGATCGTCCGCAGGCGCGCGGTCGGCTCCGCGGGTGGCGGCGGAGCCGGCTTCGCGTGTGGATCCGCCGAGCGCCCGCTCGGCGCGAGCGCGAACGCGCCGCCCGCGAGCACGATCACGGTGCCATCCTCGACGAGGTCGAGGATGAGCTCGCGCAGCTCGGCATATTCGTGCTTGCGCAGGCCGAGCTCGTCGGCGAGCGCCGTGAGCTTGATGCCGGGGGTGACAATTTTGGACAAGCAATCGAGGATCGCCTGTCGATCGAAACTAGACATGGAGGTTCTTTCTAACGGAATGCATGGAGATGCCCGTCGTCGCCAGCGATGTACAGAGTACCGTCGGCGGCGATCGCGGGCGTGGTGTCGACATCGCCATCGAACTGGAGAGTCCAGCGCAGCGTGCCGTCGGGAGCGACCGCGTAGACGTGTTCGTCTTCCGCGCCGACGAGAATGGTCCCGTCGGTCGCGATCGCGGGCGTACCCTGAATTTTATCGGCCGCGGCGAGCTTCCAACGCACCTGGCCGGTCGGTGCGATGGCATAGAGGTCGGCATCGTGCGAGCCGACGTAGATCGTGCCGTCGGCGCCGAGCGCCGCACCGCCGCGCACGTCCCCGCCGGTCACGACCTTCCACGCGATCTGGCCCGCCGGCGTGATCGCGTAGAGGTTCTTGTCGTCGCTGCCGACGTAGACCGTGCCGTCGGTCCCGACCGCGGGCGCCGCATCGACGTCGCCGCCGGTGCGGACCTGCCACTTGACGGTGCCATCGGGGGCGATCGCATAGAGCGCGTCGTCCTGGGATCCGGCGTACACGGTGCCGTCGGGCGCGAGCGCGGGCGTCGAGGCGACGTGCTCGGCGGTCGCGACCTTCCAGCGCAGCGTGCCGTCCGCCCACACCGCGTGGATGCCATCGCCGCCGACGTAGATCGTGCCGTCGGGCCCGATCGTCGGGCCGCCGTCGACGTCGCAGCGCGACGACTCCGGACCGAAGCCCTTCGGATCGCAGTCGCCGAGCCGCAGCTTCCACTTCAGCGCGCCGTCGGACTTCACCGCGTACAGGTGATCGTCGTCGGACCCGATGTAGATCGTGCCGTCCTGCGCGACCGCGGGCGTCGACCACGACCGATCGCCGGTCTTGAACGACCACTTGATCGTCCCCGCCGCATCGATCGCGAACAACGAGCCCTCGTGCGACGTCACGTAGATGGTGCCGTCGGGCCCGATCGTCGGCGAGCCCGCGACGACGCCCTTGACGTCGGTCGACCACCGTTGGCTTGGCGCTCGCGCCGGCGCCGGGCCGCCACGCCTGCCGGTGTGGCGCGCATCTCCGCCGAACATCGCGAACGGAGGCGAGCCGGAGACGGGACCCGGGTGGGTCACCGCACCGGCGCGGTCACGGGACGGCGAGGCAAGCACGTGGGGATCGACACAGACGTTGGCTTCGCAGATGCGTGGGTTCCGGCAATCGATGTCCTTGGTGCAGCCGGCTTCGGGCTGCTTCTGGGCACCACTGCACGCCGTCAATGCCGAAACCAGGGCGGCCATTGCCGCAACGCCACTACGCCTTCGGGAGATCATTCGAGAATCGCTCTGCGAGCTTCTCGAAGTAGCGACGAGTCTCTTCTAGCACGACCGGATCCTGATCGGGATACATGCGGATGCCATGGGCGCCGAACGGGTCGGTGGTCACCGGCCCCACGGGGAGGCCGCCGACGATGCCGGTCTGCTCGTGATAGAGCAGCGCCAGTACTTCCGAGTGATTTTCGGGCACGAGAAAGGTACGACGCCCGAGCTCGGGCTTCCCGTCCTTAAACCCGTCGACCAACTTGGCCATGTGGAACTCGGCGAGTTTAGCCGTCCGCCTGCCAGCATGAAAGGGTTGAGGAATGCCCTCTTGCATCGAATGAGTGGGGACAGGTCGGATAGCATGTTCACCGTGCTCGAGCTGTGGTTCGACTTCTCGTGCCCATTTGCCTATCTCGCGTCGCAGAAGGCGCCCGGGCTGGCCCGTGCGGCGGGGGTAGAGCTCGCCTGGAGGCCGATGCCGCTGGGCGGGGTATTTCGGGGGATCGGCGCCGGCGAAGGACCGATGGCGACCCTCGGCGGGGCCAAGGCCGCACATAACCTGCGCGACATGCGGCGCTGGGCCGAGATCTTCGGCGTGCCGTTCCAGGTGCCGCAGCGCCACCCGATGCGGACCGTCCGCGCGCTACGCGTCCTGTTGGGGCTGCCGCACGGGTGCTGGGGCGCGGCGATCGCGGCCCTGTTTGCCGCGTACTGGCAGCGCGCGGAGGATGTCACCCAGGATGCGGTGCTCGAGGCGGCGCTGCGCGACGCGGGCGTTCCGGCGCACGACCTCGCCGCGGCGATCGCGGGCGCCGGCAGCGACGCGATCAAGGCGGAGCTGCGGCGCCGGACCGACGAAGCGATCGCGCTGGGCATCTTCGGGGCGCCCGCGTGGATCCTCCGCGATCGCGCGAGCGCGCCCGGCGCTCCACTGCTGATCTGGGGTCAAGATCGCCTGCCCTGGGTCGAGGCCGCGCTCGCCGGCTGGGATCCGGACCGCGAGCCGCCGCCGGGCGGAGCGCGCCCATTCGGGCATGACGTGATCGCGTTCCGGTCACCTCACGCGCTCGACGTCTACTTCGACGTCGCCTCGCCGTACTCTTACTTCGCGCTGACCCAGCTCCGGGCGCTCGCGCGGGTCACGGGGACGACGCCCCGCCTCCATCCGATCCTGCTCGGCGGGCTGTTCCGCGACCTCGGTCAGGTCGATGTCCCGCTGCTCGCGATGCCCCCCCCGAAGCAGCGCTACGTGTCCGCCGAGATGCGACGCTGGGCGCACTGGTGGGGCGTGCCATTCGATATGCCCCGGAGGTTTCCACAGCGGACGATCACGGCGCAGCGGCTGTGCGTGCTCGCCGCCGAGCAGGGCTTCACCCAGGGCACAGAGCTCGCGACCGCGCTCGCGCGCGCGATGTGGGCCGAGCAGCGCGACCTCGAGGATCCCGATACGCTGCGCGCGATCCTCGCCTCGACCGGCCTGCCGCCTGGCTGGCTCGAGCGCACGGCCGAGCCGGAGGTCAAGGCTGCACTCGTGCGCGAGACCACCGCGGCCAAGCACGCCGGGCTGTTCGGCGTACCGTCGTTTGTCGTCGGTGGCGCCGGCGGCGACCACGGCGTGTGGGGCCAGGACCGGCTCGATCTGGTCGTGCGCTACCTCGCCGGATGGGAGGTCCCGTGATCGGCTTGACGGTGATCTGCGCGCTCGCCTGCGCGGTGCTGGTGGTCGGCGAGTACCGCGACGCCCACCGGCTACGATGGGTCGCGAAGCCGATCGCGTCCCTCGCGTTCATCGCGGTCGGCGTGTGCGCCGCGGGCCACGGCGAGCTCCACGGCTTCGAGATCGCGGTGATCGCCGGCCTCGTGCTCGGCGCGATCGGCGACGTCGCGCTGCTCTCGGCGCACGGCTTTCTCGCGGGGTTGAGCGCGTTCCTGCTCGGCCACCTCGCGTACGCGGTCGCGGTGGGCCACTACCTGCCCCCCCGGACCTGGCCGCACGCCGCCGGCGCCTTCATGCTGATCCCGATCGTCGTCGGGCTCGGCGTGCTCGCGTGGTTGTGGCCCAAGCTCGGATCGCTACGCGTACCGGTGATCGCGTACGTCGCGGTGATCCTCGCGATGGTGGTCGCGGCGATCGCGTTCGTGCGCGGCGACGTGACCGCAGTCGACGACCACCGGCGCGGGCTGTTCGCGCTCGGCGCGATCCTGTTCTTCGCGAGCGATCTCGCGGTTGCGCGCGACAAGTTCGTCGCGAAGAGCTTCGTCAATCGCGCGTGGGGCCTGCCGGTCTATTATGCCGGCCAGCTGCTGATCGCCTGGTCGCTGCTCGGCTGACTACTTCTTCTTGCCGCGCTTGGCACGCTTGGCCTTGCCGCGCGCGAGCCCGCGCTTGTGCCACGCGCTCTTCTTCGCCTTCATCTTGCGATCCTTCAGGCGGCGCTTTTGCTTGAACTTAGGGCGGCTCTTCAGTGAAGACTTCGTACGACGTCCCATGGGGCGCGTCTATACACGCGTTGTGGCCCTGTAACCAAGCCCTCTAGCCGTCGTATACCCCTGGTCGGTCGCGATGGCCGATCCCAGGGAGCTCATGCAGCGGTACCAAGCGGGCGACGCCGGCGCGTTTCGGGAGCTCTATGCCCTCGTGGCGCCGAGGATGCTGGGGTACCTCCACAGGCTCGCCAGGAGCCGGCCCGTCGCCGACGACCTGCTGCAACAGACGTTTCTCAAGATCCACCGTGCCCGGGGCGCCTTTGTCATCGGCGCGGACCCCCTCCCCTGGTTCTATTCGATCGCGCACCGCACGTTCCTCGACGAGGCCCGCAAGACGGCTCGCGCCGTGGTCCGGACCACCGGCGACGACCTCCCCGATGTGCCGGCCGGCCTCACCGGGGAGTCGCCCGACCGCGCCGACGAGCCCCGCGTCGACCCCGAGCTCGCGAAGGCCGCGCTCGACGCCCTGGCGGAGCTGCCCACCCAGCAGCGCGAGGCGGTCGTCTTGACCAAGCTCGAGGGCAAGTCGGTGGCCGAGGCCGCCCGGATCGCGGGCACCACCGTCGGCGCGATGAAGGTGCGCGCCCACCGGGGCTACGAGGCGCTGCGCCGGCTGCTCGGCAAGCAGCCGAAATCGGGGAAGGCCGCGTGAGCGCGTCCGATCGCGCGATCGACGGTGCGCTCGGCGCGCTGGCCGGCTCGGCGCCGCCACCGCCGCCCGAGCTCTCGGCCGCGCTCGAGGCCGAGCTCGCGGACCTCGCGCCCGTGGCGCCCCGCCGGCCGCTCCGCCAGCTCGGCCTGTTCGTCACGGCGTCCCTGGTCTACGCCGGGCTCCTCCTGGCATTTTTGTCGGTGCGCGCCGACCTCGGTGGCTTGCCGACCGCGTGGATCATCGGTGCGGGCGTGGCGTGGTTCACGGGGTTCTCGCTCGCGACGTACCTCGCGCTGGTGCCGGCACGCGGCTCGATGACGCCGCGCTGGCGCCCCGCGCTGGCGATCACGATGGGGCTGTCGGTCGCGTTCATCGCGCTCGGCTTGAACGTCCATCCGACCGTTCCAGGGGTCAGCCTGCACTACGGCATGCCGCACCTGCTGCGCGGCCAGGGTTGTCTGTGGATCGGGCTCGCGACCGCACTCGTGCCGGTGCTGCTCGGCGCGATCTTCTTGCGCGGTGCCGTTCCGGTGTTCTCGCGCTGGATCGCGGCGACGCTCGGCGCGGCCGGCGGTTGCCTCGGCGGGCTGCTCCTCCACATCCATTGCCGGATCGCCGATGGACCGCATATCGGCATCATCCACGGCGGGGTCGTCGTCGTCGCCGCGGCGCTCGCGGCGCTGCTCGTACCCCGCGCCACCGACCGCCCATTCAAGTGATAGGCTCGTCGGGCCGTGACGGGTCTGGTCCTATCGTGCGAGCACGCGTCGTGGACGCTGCCGCCGGACGTCGACCTCGGCGTCGCGAGCGACGTGCTGCAGTCGCAGGCCGGCTGGGACCACGGCGCGTACGAGATCATCGCGCGGCTCTCGGAACACACCGGCATCGCCGCCCACGCGGGCTCGTTTAGCCGGATGTTCGTCGATCTCAACCGCGGTCCAGGCCATCCCGATGTGTGCCCGTCGGTTTGCTACGGGGCGATCGTGCCCGGTAACGCGCACCTGTCGGCGGGTGATCGCGCGGCCCGGCTCGCGGCGTTCCACGCACCGTACTGGGACGCGGTGCGCGACGAATGTCAGGCCCGCCTGCACGATCCGCGAGGCGACGGCGTGTTGCACCTGTCGTCGCACACGTTCGACCCGGCGCTCGACCCGGCGAACCGGACCTTCGACGTCGGCGTGCTCTACGATCCGGCGCACGCGTTCGAGGCGGCGTTCGCGGAGCGCTTGTTGTTCCGGCTGCGCGCGGCGGGGCTCGACGTGCGCGCGAACCAGCCGTACTCGGGCGTCGGCGCGGCGATCTGCACGGCGCTCCGGATCGAGTTCGCCGGTCAGCCGTACGCGGGGCTCCAGCTCGAGACCTCGCATCGCGTGACTCGCTCCCCCGGAGGGTGCGCCCGCGTCGCCGCGGCGGTGATCCCGCTGCTCGATTCACGGTAGACTCGATCGCGGATGGCCCGCCCCGACAACTCGGTGCCGCCGCGACCCGCGAGTGCTCCCCCGCAAGCGCGCTGGGACCCGAAGGAGCCGGGCTTCGAGTGGGTGGATGGCGAGCTCGACGCCGAGGGCCGGCGCCACGGCGCGTTCCGCAGCTGGACCCGCGACGGTGCGCTGCACGGCGAGTCGCACTACGACCACGGCCGCGTCCACGGCATGAACGTCAACTTTCACCCCGACGGCACGGTGGCCTCGGAGGCCGCTTGGGTCGACGGCGTGATCATGGACTCGGTGTTTCACCGCAGCGCCGCGCCGACGACCGAACCGTTCGCACAAGCGGCGCCGAACGTGTGGTCGGTGCGCTACTACACGCGCGACGGCAAGACCAACTATACGATCCGCTACTTCGCGCGCGACGGCGGCGAGTGCGGTCCCGACGGTCAGCCGCTACCGCCGCGACCCTCGAGCGTGAGCGCGGACGCGCGATGGTTCCCGGATATCGAACGCTGGGTCGATGGCGCGATCGAGCGCGGCACGAACACCCAGGTCGGACGCTGGCGCTGGTGGTCGCGCGAGGGCGTGCTGCGCCACGAGGAACACCGCGACGCGCACGGGGATGCGATATCGATCGCGAAGTTTCGCCCCGACGGCACGGTCGAGAAGCGGTCGCTGCGCGACGCGGCCGGCGAGCAACGCGAGCTCTTTGGTGAGGCGGGGCGGCTGACCTTGCGCGCGCGCAGCGACGAGCGCGGCCGCCAGCTCTATGCCGGCGTGTGGCACGGCGATGGCTCGCTCGCCGAGGAGACCACGCGCGGGTTCGATGGGGACACGCTGGTCGCGGTCACCGAGAAGGGCGAGCGCGGCCACCGCCGGTTCGAGGCGCGGCGCGAAGGCACGGCGCTCGCGTGCGTGCTCTACGGCGATGACGGCAAGGTCCACGCCGCGACCGGCCTGCTCGATACGCCGAGCCCGCGCGCGGAGGACACCGCGGTCGCCGCGGTTGCCGCGCGAGGGGGCGGCGCGCCAGCGGCGGCGCGCCCGATCGTGGGCACGCTGCTCGGGACGTGGCGGATCTTCGACGCATCCGGTGGGCTGCGCCGCGAGGTCGACACCACGTCGCTCGCGATCGCGCACGAGCCGACCGGACGCGGCTTGGCGGTGCGGCTCGGCGAGGCGCTGTTTCACCACGACGAGCCGGCGCTCGCGACGCCGGCGCAGCTCGCCGGCATCGACGCCGAGCCATGGAGCGAGCTGGTCGGTGCCCGCGACGCCGATGTCGAGCGGTTCCCGCGACTGGTCCGCGCCCTGGTCGCGAGCGAACCGTTGGTGCGCGACTACGCGTTGCACGCCATCCGTCGCGAGGTGCTCGCCGACCGCGCCGTGTTCGCGGCCACCGCCCGGGTCGTGCCGTACCTCGCGCGGCTGCTGTCCCACCCTGCGCTCGACCGCTCGGGCGTGCTCGCGCTCCTCCAGGACATCGGCGACGCCTCCCTGCCTCACTCGAGCGACGACGACGGCATCGCGACCGCGCGCACGTCGACGCCGAACGGCGGTGCCGCCGACGGGCTCGCCGCCCTGCGCGCGACCGCGCGCGCGCTCGACGCATCGTGGCCGGAGATTTTCGCGCAATTCGCGACCGCCCCGCTCGCCGATCGACGCCGGATCTTCGAGCTCGCCAAGCTCGCGCCCGCGGCGAAGCCGGCGATCCTCGAGATCGCGCGCCACGACGCCGCGGCAACCCTGCGCGCGTGCGCCGCGCGCTGTGTCGTCGAGCTGCCGACGTTCACGAGCGCCGACGCCGCGCCGCTGCTCGCCGACAAGGATGCGCTGGTGCGCGCGACGACGGCGATCGCGCTGGGCCTCCACAAGGGTGCGGGGGCGCCACGCGAGGCGGTGCACGGCCTCGACGACGCGCTCCGCGGCTGGCGGGAGCACGCGAAGCGCTACGCGGAGCTGCCGTTCGCCGAGACCCACGTGCTCGCGCAGATCGCGCTCGCGGCCGCGGCGATCCGTACCCCCGATGCCCGGTCGCTCGCCCAGCAGCTGTGCCAGGTGATCGACGACGTCGAGCCCCACTCGGTGATCGCGTTCGCGCGTGGCTTGTTGATGCTCGCGTTCGGGCCGCCCGAAGGCACGTTCGAGCGCCCGTACGCCAAGCGGTTCGTCGAGATCGTCGAGACCCTCGCGCGCAGCAAGCTGTTCTGGGCCCACGACACGGCCGCCGCCGAGCTCCTCGAGCGCTGGCACCTGCCGCGCGGCCGGATCGCGTTGATGGCGCTGGTCGCGGAGCTCCGCGGCACCCCCGATCCCGAGGCGCTGATCTACGCCAAGCTCGCGCCACCGACGTGACCGTGTAGGATCAGGCTCACCGGCGCGCGGAGCGTGTAGCTCAGTCGTCGCGCTCGAGCTCTTCGACCAGCACCGCGAGCGTGTCGCGCATCGCATCGACGTGCATGTCGTCGCTGCGGGCGAGCGCACGGCGCACCGCCGCCTCGACGGTGCCCTTCTGCAACTTGTCGATCTTCTTACCGGCCGGCGTCAGCGTGAAGTGCGCGCGGCGGCGGTCCTCGGGATCCGCGGCGCGGACGATCATGTCGCGGGCTTGCAGCCGCGCGAGCACGCCGGTCAGGGTCGAGGGATGCTTGCCGAGGATGATCGCGATCTGACTCGCGGTCTGGCCGGGCCGCTGGCCGATGATCCGGATCACGAGCCGCTGCGGGCCGGTGACGCCCACCGCGTTGACCATCCGCTTGGAGCGCACGTCGAGCGCGTGGACGAGCTCCCACATGCGCTGCATGAACTGCAGGGTCTCGCCGGTAGGCTCGAGTCGCGCGATCTGCCTGGGCAAAGCGCGCGAACACTAGGACGTCAAACGATTCGCCGTCAACTGCGGCGCTTGGACTTCGCGCCTGCGCCGCGCTTCGCCGGCTTGACCGCCCGCTTCGCCAGCTTGACCGGCGGCTTCGCCGGCTTGACCGGCCGCTTCGGCTTGGCCGGCTGCTTCGCCGGCTTGACCGGCCGCTTCACCGGCTTGACCGCCGGCTTCGGCTTGGCCGGCTGCTTCGGCTTGGCCGGCCGCTTCGGTGGCTTGACCGGCGGCTTGGCCGGCCGCTTCGGTGGCTTGACCGGCGGCTTCGCCGGCCGCTTCGGTGGCTTGACCGGCGGCTTCGCCGGCCGCTT
>JBDTEH010000371.1:0-11260 GCA_039922635.1 Kofleriaceae bacterium
AAGGTCGGCACGCCGCAGCTCCGGCTGTCGCGCGACAAGCAGTACATGTACCTGTCGATCCCCGTCGACGAAGGTCCGATCTTCACGATCGGCTCGGTCAACTTCAAGGGCGACCTGATCGGCTCGGTCGCGAAGAACCTCGACAAGATCCGGATGCGTCCGGGGATGACGTTCTCGCGCACGATGATCGCCGAGGACCGCGAGTCGCTGTCGAACTACTACCAGGATCAGGGCTACGCCTACGCGAATGTCCTGCCGCTCACCAAGGTCGATCTCGACAAGCGCCAGATCAACCTGACGTTCGAGATCGCGCGCGGCAAGCGCGCCTACTTCGAGCGCATCAACATCCGCGGCAACTCGAAGACCCGCGACAAGGTGATCCGCCGCGAGATGAAGATCTCCGAGGGCGAGCTGTTCAACAACACCAACCTCGAGGTCTCGAAGCGCCGGATCATGGCGCTCGGCTTCTTCGAGAACGTCGTGATCTCGACCAAGCGCGGCAGCTCCGACGAGTTCGTCGAGGTCAACGTCGAGGTCAGCGAGCGCCCGACCGGGACGTTCCAGATCGGCGCCGGCTTCTCGTCGGTCGAAAACTTCATCGCGCAGGCGCAGGTCAGCCAGAACAACCTGTTCGGCCGCGGCCAGACCCTCGCGCTGCAGGCCCAGATCAGCTCGCTCCGCCAGCTGTTCCTGCTGCGCTTCGTCGAGCCGTACTTCCTCGATACGTACTGGACGTTCGCGTTCGACCTCTACAACCAGAGCCGCTACCTCGGCAACACGACCTCGACGTTCGCGCGCAACGCGACCGGTGGCACGCTGACCTGGGGCTATCCGCTGTCGTACGAGGCGCGCGCATTCCTGACCTACAAGCTCGAGGACGTCAGCATCACGACCGGTGCGGGCGGCTTCGCGAGCCTCGGCGCGACCACCGCGCCACTCGCCGCGAGCTCGGTCGCCAACCTGTTCCGCGGCGGCACCACCTCGTCGGTGCGCGCGTCGCTGTCGTGGGACTCGCGCAACAACCGCCTGTTCCCGACCGATGGCTGGTACGACTCGATCTTCGCGGAGTACGCGAGCCAGTACACCGGCAGCGAGAACAAGTTCATGCGGTGGGGTGGCTTCATCCGCAAGTACAAGCAGCTATGGGGGCCGTTCGACCTCCACGTCAACGCCGAGGTCGGCGTCACGACCTCGACCGATCCACTCGGCGTGCCGATCTCGGAGCGCTACCTCGTCGGTGGCATCTACAACATCCGCGGCTACGCGCCGCTGTCGCTCGGTCCGAAGCTGCTGACCCAGCAGCCGGGCGATGTCGGCAACCAGCTCGCGCAGCTCCCGCTCGGCGGTAACCTGCAGGTCATCTTCAACAGCGAGATCGAGTTCCCGCTGTTCAAGAAGGTCGGCATCTCCGGCGTCGTGTTCTACGACATGGGCAACGCGTACAACCTCGAGGCACGCTACTGCTCCGGCCTGCAGCGCAAGAACTCCGCGGTGCCGATCCAGTTCGACCCGTGCTTCCGCGCCGATTCGCTGTTCTCCGGCATCCGCAAGTCGGTCGGCTTCGGGTTCCGCTGGATCTCGCCGATCGGCCCGCTGCGGTTCGAGTGGGGCATCCCGCTCGATCAGCAGATCGGCGAAGATCCACTCGTGTTCGAGTTCACGATCGGCAACTTCTTCTAGGTGAAGCTCCTGCGGGCTCGGGCGTCTCAAGGTATGAGGTGCCTATGAACCGCTATCTCGCTATCGGTGTGCTCGGCGTCGGTCTGATGGTCAGCCCCTTGTTCGCCCGGTTCGCGACCAGCGGCGTACCGGCACCCAAGATCGGCGTCATCGATCTCGACAACACGCTGTCGACGACGCCCGCCGGCAAGCGCGCGAACGACGCGTTCGAGAAGACTCGCAAGGCCAAGCAGGGCGAGCTCGACAAGCAGCAGGAGCAGCTCAAGGCCGCCGCGGCCGATCTCGACAAGCAGAAGACCGTGCTCAAGCCCGAGGCCTACGCGGCCAAGAAGGCCGACCTCGAGAAGAAGTTCGTCGATCTCCAGCAGGTCTACGTCAAGCTCGAGCGCGACCTCGCCGGCGAGCGGACCAAGCTGATCCAGAACCTCCTCAAGCAGGCGGGCCCCAAGATCGCGCAGATCGCGAAGGAGCAGGGCGTCAACCTCATCATCGACCGCGAGGCAGTCGTGTATGCCGACGCCTCGGTCGATCTGACCGCGGCGCTGAACGCGACGATGAAATAGTCACGACCACGACGGCGTCCGGCATAGTGTATAGACGGGGGATGGAAGCCCTCCGGATCGACAAGATCCTCGAGATCCTGCCGCATCGCTATCCGTTCCTGCTGATCGACCGCGTGCTCGAGCTCGGCGAGGACAAGGTCGTCGCGCTCAAGAACGTCTCGATCAACGAGCCGTTCTTCGCGGGCCACTTCCCGGGCGCGCCGGTGATGCCGGGGGTGCTCCAGATCGAGGCGATGGCGCAGGCGGGCGGCATCCTCGCGTCGCGCACGATCCAGTTCGACCCGGCGACCCAGGTCATGGTGTTCATGGCGATCGACGCGGTCAAGTTCCGCAAGGCGGTGGTGCCCGGCGACCAGCTCGTGATCGAGGTGGTGCCGCTGCGCAAGGGCAAGATCTTCAAGATGAAGGGCGAGTGCAAGGTCGATGGCAAGGTCGTGTCGTCGGCGGAGTTCCTCGCCGGCATGACCGAGAAGAGTAAGATCGGCTGACGCGTTCGATCGACACCGGTATGAGACTCGCGACCGTGATCGTGGTGGTGGCGGGCTGTCACGGCAGTGACAAGCCCAGGGCCGCGCGTGGCAGCGGCGTCTCGCCGGTCGAGGTCGTCAATCAGCCCCAGTTCCCCGACGCCGGTGGCCGCGCCGCCGGCGCGACGAACGAGGAGATCGAGCCGAACGACGGTGACGACGTCGCGACGCCGTTCCCGATCGACTCGACGATGCGCGGCAAGCTCGACTCCGAGACCGACGTCGATCATTACCGGATCGACGTCGACAAGCGAGGCGCGCTGTCGTTGCTGACCAACGCGGTCGACGCCGACCTCGTCCTCGAGCTCGAGGATGCCAACGGCGCGCTGGTCGCGCGGTCCGATCGCGGCGGCGTGCGGGTCCGCGAGGGGATCCCGAACTTCGGCGTGGTACCGGGGCGCTACACCGCGATCGTCAAGGCCGCGGTCAAGCGCAGGGCGGCGGCCAAGAAGGGCCGGGCCGCGCCGGCCGACAAGCCGGCGGTCGCGTACGAGCTGACCTCCGCGATGATCACGATCCCCGCGAACGGCGAGCACGAGCCGGACGAGGATCGCGGCACCGCGAACGACCTCCTCATCGGAGATACCGGGACCGGCTATCTCGGTTGGTCGGGCGATGTCGACGTGTGGAAGCTCTCGGTCGAGACGCTGTCGGCGAACAACTCGATCGATGTCGAGATCTCCGCGGTCGAGGGCGTCGCGCTCGCGCTCGAGCTCGACGACGGCATCGGCCATCCCGTGGTGACGCGCAAGGCCCCGCGCGGCGCGCCCCTGGTCGTCCGCGGCCTGGTCCCGAACGTACCGGCGAATTCGCCGCCGTTTCACTACCTCACGATCCAGGGCGCGGGCTCGAACCCCGAGACCGCGTACACCGTGCGGGTGACCGCGGGCGTCCCGGTCACCGATGCCGAGATCGAGCCGAACGACACGGTCGCCAAACCCTACGCGATACCGGCCGACCGCACGATCGTGCACGCGAGGTGGTCGCCGGGCGATACCGATTGCTTCGCGATCAGCGGATCGGGGATCATCACGGCGAGCGTCAACCCGCCGAGCGACTTCGATCCGGTCGCGGAGCTGTTCGTCGACGGAGCCTCGGTGATGATCTCGAACAAGGGCAAGAAGGGTGCGGAGGAGAAGGTCAGCGCCACGGTGCCGCCCGGCGCCAAGGCGGTCGTGTGCGTGAAGAGTGCCGAGGCCAGCGCGACGGGCGAGGCCGCGTACGACGTGACGATCCAGGACGACGCGGGACCATGATCGTTCGCGTTTGCGGTCGCGCAAACGAACCTGTGGGCCTTCCGTGACGAAGCCCACGCGCTCCAGCGCGATCCTCGCGTGGCTCGCGGTCTCGAACCTGGTCGCCTATGCCGCGCGCAACAGCCTGTTCGCCGCCTACGAGGATCTGCGCGAGCGGTTCGGGCTCCACGACGCCAAGCTCGGCCTGCTCGCGACCGCGTTCTTGTTGCCGCACGCGATCGCGACCCTCGTGTTCGGCTGGGCCGGCGATCGCTTCGACCGCCGCAGCGTGATCGCCTCGGGGATGATCTTCGCCTCGATCGCCGGGGCGCTCGGCGCGCTCGCGGACGACACCACCACGCTCGTGCTATCGCGCGCCGCGCTCGGCCTCGGCACCGCCTCGGTCGTGCCGGTCGCCAACTCGATCCTCGGCCAGATCTACGACGGTCCGAAGAAGTCGAGCCGGATGGCGATCTTCAACCTCGGGCTGCTGTTCGGCGGCGCCGCGGGCTTCTTCGCCGGCAAGCAGTTCGGGTTTCCGAACGTCGTGGTCGTGCTCGCGATCCCCGGCGTCGTGGTCGCGCTCGGCGTGATGACGCTGACGATCCCCGAGCACCCCGGGTCGCCCGATCCGGGCACGTCGCTGTCGCAGAACCTCGGTGGGTTCTGGGCGAGCTCCAAGCAGTTGTTGCGGATCCCGACCCTGCGCTGGCTGATGCTCGGCACGACGATGATGGCGTTCGCGGCCGGTGGTTACAACGCGTGGCTGATCGACTTTCTCGAGCGCGACAAGGGCATGACCCCGACCGCGGCGACCAACTTGTTGTCGGTCGCGCTGGTCGGCGCGGTGCTCGGCGTCGTCGCGGGCGGGCAGATCGGCGACTACCTGCGCACGAAGATCTTGACGGGCCGGCTGTGGACGATCTCGCTCGGCATGACGCTCGCGCTGCCGTGCATCGCGGTGTCCCTCGAGATCCGGCCTGGCCCGGCGCTGTACGTCGCGGGCTTCGCGAACCTGTTCTTCATGTTCTGGTATCACGCGCCGATCGCGGTCAGCGTCGACGACATCGCGCCGCCGGCGCTCGCGGTCGCGGCCCAGAGCCTCGTGATCTTCACGATGCACCTGCTGGGCACCGCGCCGTCGTCGTGGGTGCTCGGCGAGATCTCCGACCACACCTCGATCTACACGGCGATGTGGGTCCCGGTCGGCTTCGTGATCGTGGCCGCACTCGCGATCGCGATGGCGACCCGGACATATCGGGGCGACGTCCGGTCGGCGAGGGGGGGCAGGGGTGGCGAGACCGTGCTGGCTTCGCTATAACGTCGGCGTGCGACTCGCCCTGGCTGTTTGCGTGCTGCTCGGCTGCGGCCCGTCATCGGGGCCGTCGCAGACGCTCGACCGCTACGGGCGCGCCCTCAAGGACCACGATTTTGGCGAGTCGTACGACCAGATGTCGTCGAGCTTTCGCAGCAAGGTCTCGCGCGACGATTACGTGCGGATGATGCGCGACAACCCGCGCGAGGTCGACGAGACCGCCGAGCGGCTGCGCGGCAAGCACGGGAGCCTCGAGGTCTCGGCCGAGTTCGAGTACGGGTTCGGCGACCAGATGCGACTGGTCCAGGAAGGCGGCGAGTGGAAGATCGCCTCCAATCCGCTCGGGTTCTATGACCAGACCACGCCGAAGGCGGCGCTGCGCTCGTTCTTGCGCGCGTTCCGGCTCGAGCGCTTCGACATCATGCTGCGGTTCGTGCCGGACCAGTACCGCGAGAAGATGGACGTCGCGAAGATGAAGGCCCAGTTCACGGGCGCCTCCAAGGACAAGATGGAGGCGTTGATCAACACGCTCGAGGCCAACGTCGACGAGCCGATCGTCGAGCGCGGCAACGACGCGCGGATGAGCTACGGCGAGAAATATGAAGTGAAGTTCCAGAAAGAAGATGGGGTCTGGAAGCTCAAGGACCTGGAGTAGGTGCAACTCCTGTAGCCTGGGTAACAGCGCACCGCCTGGGTAGGTACTGGCGCACCCTGGGATCTTCTGGGTGCCGGATTTTGTTCACCACCTCCGCAAAAAAGTAAGAGCGCTCTTATCCGAGTCAACCGCGCGTCGAGCCTCGGATTTATGCGACGACGAATCGCGTTACGGGGTGTGCACTCCCCAACGGGACGTCACAGTTGCTCCGATCACGCGGTGTTATTTTCTTCGCGGAGAAGTGGAGCCATGGTGATTTCGATGCGTTAGAATAAGAGTGCGGGGTGGAGCATCGAAGGCCCGTAGGTTGCAGCGGTCTAGGATCGTAGTTACGGATAGTTAGATCTCGACCTCGTCACGAAAGGCGGTCCGCCATGCTGGATCCCTGGATTATCGAAGAGATCCTCAAGAAAGAACAAGAGCGGCGCCGCGAGGAACAACGCGGGCGCGTAGAGCTTCCCGTCGAGCCGTATCGTGAAGACGATCGGCCGAGGGTCACCCCCGCGCACGAGAAGACCGAGCGCGGCGTGATGATCATCGATATCTGATCGAGCCGCTCAGCATCTGACACCCGACCACATCTCCTTAGATCGAAAGGCTTCTTCACCACGTGGAGGAGCCTTTCGCGCTTTCGGCGCCCCGCTGGTGGTAAAGACCCGCCATGACCGCGCGACCTCCGAGCACGCCGCCCGTGCGCGCCGGTAGCGAGGGAGCGACGCCGTCCGCACCACGCCGCAGGCTCGGCCACACGTTCACGATCGGGATCGGGCTGGCCGGATGGTTCGTGGTGCTCGGCCTGCCGGCGCTGCACGTGGTCGCCAACGACCTACCCGCCGGACCGCTGTCGATCGGCATGTTCGTGACGGTGATCCTCGCAGCGCGCGCGCTCGCGTTCCGCCTGGAGGAGAGCGTGCTGTCGCTCGACTCCGCGTACTACGTCGCGGCGGCGCTGTGCGTCGGGACGGTCGAAGCCGGGACGCTGGTCGCGCTCGCGCTGACGGTCGATGCGAGCGTGCGCCTCGCGCTCGCGCTACGGAAGGGCCGCGATCCCGCGGGAGGCCCCGACGGCTGGTCGGCGGCGGTCGGCTACATCCTGTACTTCGGTGGCATGAGCGGCGCGCTGCTCGTGGTCTCGGGCTGGGTGTTCGGCGCCGACCACCTGGTCGGCACTCATCCGGCCCCGGGCGACGTCGCCATCCACGTCGTGTTGATCGCCGGGATGCTGCTGATCTCGCACTACACGATCCAGGGCATCCGCCACGCGTTGCTCGGCCACTCGGTGCGCGCGTATCTGCGCGAGCTCGCGGTGCCGGGCATCGCCGCGGAGGTCTCGCTGATGCCGATCGGCGTCGTGCTCGTGCTGCTCTACGATCCCGAGGAACCGCTCGGGTTCGTGCTGCTGTCGGCGACCTACCTGCTGATCAACTACGTGTTCGCGCGGCTGTCCCGGACCAGCAAGCTGCTCGAGGAGCGTGTCCACGATCTCGAGATCCTGAACGCGACCGGGCGGCGGTTCAGCGCGTCGCTGCAGGTCGAGGAGCTGGTCGAATCGGTCGCGCGCGAGACCTCGAACGCGATCCCCGAGGCCGATGCGGTCGCGCTGATCCACCGCCGCGCGGGCCGTGACTCCGAGATCGTGATCGACAGCTACGACCGCCAGGCCGACAAGTTCTTCCGGATCGGCATGACCGAAGGCGCGGGCGCGGCAGGGTGGGTGATGCAGCACGGGACGTCGCGCTCGATCGCCGACCTCACCACGGCGGACATCGCGACCGACAACGCCGAGCACGGGAGCCGCAGCTGGCTCGGCGTGCCGTTGTTCATGTACGGCGAGTGCGAAGGCGTGATCGCGGTCCAGTCGACGCGGACCGCGGCGTTCGGTCCCGAGAGCCAGCGCTTGCTCGAGGCGCTCGCGCTGCAGATCGCGGCGGCGCTGCAGAACGCCCACCTCTACGAGCTCGCGATGGTCGACGGCCTCACCGGTCTCTACGTCCGCCGCTACTTCGACGCGCGGATCGAAGAAGAGGTCGAGCGTGCCAGGCGCTACAACAACACGTTCTCGGTGATCATGATGGACATCGATGACTTCAAGAAGCTCAACGACACCTACGGCCACCTCGTCGGTGACCGGGTGCTGCGCGCGATCTCGAACGTCGTCAAGGGCCAGATGCGCGGCGTCGATACGGCGACGCGGTTCGGCGGCGAGGAGCTCGCGGTGATCCTGCCGCGCACCGAGATGGTGGGTGCGTACAACCTCGCCGAGCGGATCCGCGAGGGCATCGCGGAGCTCCGCATCACCACCGACGACGAGCCGCCCAAGGTGCTCGGCGTGACCGCCTCGCTCGGCATCGCGGCGTTCCCGGAGAGCAAGGCCCAGGACGCCACCGACCTCGTCCGTCGCGCCGATCGCGCGCTGTATCGCGCGAAGAAGATGGGCAAGAACCGGGTCGAGCTGTTCTGGAGCGACGAGTCCGGCCCGGCGCGGTTGCCGACGCTCGACGAGGGCGCGGCGGCGGTCCCCGAGGCGGCGGTCCCCGAGGCGGCGGTCCCCGAGGAGCCGGTCCCCGAGGAGCCGGTCCAGGGATCCGGTCCGTGACGGACGCGCGCAAGTGGGCGGAGCGCAAGGTCGGATTCGCACGGCTGTGGGCGCGCACCAAGCAGGTGTTGACGACCGATCCGCGCGGCTCGGACGAGGACGATCAGGTCGTCGACGAGGAAGCGGCGAAGATGCTCGCGGCGCAGGCCGGTCGGTTGAAGGGCGGGCTCGCGAAGGTCGCGCAGCTCGCGGCCTACGATCCGGGCGCGACGCTCGGCCGCCGTCGCGGCGCTTCACGTACCGCGCGCGCCGTGCTCGGCGAGCTGTGGAGCCACGCTCCCGCGCTCGGCGGGGCGGCGATCGCGGAGGTGATCGAGGCCGACCTCGGCCAGCCGCCACAGCAGCTCTACGCGACCTGGGACGCGACGCCGCTCGCCGCCGCATCGCTCGGCCAGGTCCACGCCGCGACGTTGCACGACGGTACGGCGGTCGTCGTCAAGGTCCAGTATCCGGGGATCGCGGAGGCACTGCGCGCCGACCTCGACGACGCCGGGTTCGTGCGCCGGCTCGCGGGTGCCGCGATCGGTGAGACGCTCGATGCGCGCGGGCTCTCGGTGCTCCGCGAGGCCGTGCGCGGCGAGCTCGACTATCGCGCCGAAGCGGCGAGCCAGCAGCGCTTCGCGGTCGCATGGGCCGAGGATCCGGTGCTGCGCGTGCCGCGCGTGATCGGCGAGCTGTCGAGCGCGCGCGTGCTGACGATGACCCGCGCCCCGGGGCGCGCGATCCCCGAGCTCGTCGGAGCGCCGGCCGAGCTGCGCCGCCAGGCCGCGCTCGGCATCTACCGCGCGGTGTGGGGCAGCCCGCTGGTGCACCGCCTGCTCAACGCGGACCCCAACCCCGGTAACTTCCTGGTCGAGGAGGTGCCCGACGGTCACGCCCACGTGTGGTGCCTCGATTTCGGTTGCACGCTCGAGCTGCCCGAGGCCGTGCGCGACGCCGACCGCGAGCTGTGGTGGGGGCTGCTCGATCGCGACGCCGAGGCCGGCGCGCAGCGGTTTCGGATCGGCCTCGCGAACGCGGGGCTGTTGCAGCGCACCGATTCGCTCGCGACCCACGCCCACCGCGATTGGGAGCACGCGCTGCACGCGCCGCTCGCGAGCGATGGCGACTTCGCCTGGGGCAGCGCGTACGGCGCCACGTTCGCGGAGACCACGACGCGCGTGCTCGCGTCGGGCAACGTGGCGTTGCCGGCCGACGTGTTGCTGCTGTGGCGCCAGCGCCTCGGCGCGGCCGCGGTGATCGGGATGCTCGATGCGTCCGCGCCGTTCCGGCGCACGCTGGACGACCTGATCGGGCACGGTAAGCGCGCGCTGCGCTAGCGGGCGTGCTCGCTCCCCTGGCATGTTCCTGGTGAAGCCCCCGACGGCACGGGGCTCCGGCGGATCTCGTGCGTGATCAGGTCGTGTTCGGCGCCGGCTGACCGCTCGCGGCTCGGCAGCGCGCCGGTCACCTGGAAGTCGACAGCGGAGCGCGAGAATCGCGCTGGTTCGAGATCGAAGGTATCGGCCCCACGTGGGGCGACCGCCTGACACGCAGACCGGGCGCGGGGAAACCGCGCGCTGCCATGTTCGGGTGAAGGTCCCGATCGCGAAGTGCTCCGCCAGCCGGATCCCGAGAAGGTGTCGAGCGTGATCAGGTCGTGTTCGGCGCCGGCTGCCACGCTCGCGGCTCGGCAGCGCGCCGGGCCATCTGGCAGTCGACAGCGGAGTGCGAGAATCGCGCCGCTTCGAGATCGAACGCATCGGCCCCACGTGGGCCGACCGGCTGACACGTGGAACGGGCGCGGGCAAACCGCGCGCTCGACACCGTGCTCGCTCCAGCGCGCAGCCATGTTCCGGGTGAAGGTCCCGATCGCGAAGCGATCCGCCAGTCGGATCTCGAGAAGGTCTCGCGCGTGATCAGGTCGTGTTCGGCGCCGGCTGCCGCGCTCGTTGCTCGGCAGCGCCGCCGGTCACCTGGGAGTCGACAGCGGAGTGCGGGAATCGCGCCGCTTCGAGATCGAACGCATCGGCCCCACGTGGGGCCGACCAGCTGACACGTGGAACGGGCGCGGGCAAACCGCGCGCTCGACACCGTGCTCGCTACCGCACTGCCATGTTCCTGGTGAGGACCTCGACCGCGCGGCGCCCGGGCGGTCCGAGATCGAGCTCGGCAGCAGAACAGCCCGCGCGTGACGAGCGAAATGGCGGCGCCCCCAATCCTGCCTGGGCCTGGCGCAGCTCGAGGTCGAACGCAGCTTCGTCATTCCCAAGAATGGCGAACCGTCGTGCTCGCGCGAGCTCCGTGTCGAGAAACCCGCAGAGCGTCGACGACAAGATCCTCGAGCGCCACACTTCGTGGCAACCGCTCCGCCGACTGTTCGAATAAAGCTGGTTTGACGTGGGACGCATCGGCCCCACGTGGGGCCGACGGCTGACACGCAGAACGGGCGCGGGCAGCCCGCGCGCTCGACACCGTGCTCGCTCCGCCGCGCTGCCTGTCCCGGTGAAGCTCCCGACCGCGCGGCGCTGAGCACTCAGGCAGAAACGATCGTCGAGTCGACACGCGCACAACATCGACCTGATGGCGCCATCGACCATCGGCGGATCATTTCTGGCGAGCAGACCTGGGAAATTCTGGCGAGCAGCGAAGGCTCGGTGCCGGCTGTCGCGTTCGAAGCTCGGCCGCGCCGCCGGTCACCTGGGAGTCG
>JBDTEH010000372.1:0-6064 GCA_039922635.1 Kofleriaceae bacterium
CCGGCATCTTGCCGAGGTCGGCCGCGAGCGGATACAGCCGCAGCCGATCGCCGAACGCGTTCGCGACGCCCGCGCGCGCGAGCACGTCGGATCCGAACGTATCGGCGTTGATCGTCATCAGCGGATCCATCCAGATCGGCGTGAAGCCGCGCTCGCCGGCCGCGGGCACCGGCCGCGAGGCCAGCTCGTAGCCCCGGCGCACGAGCTCCGTGCCGGCCGCGCCGGGCTCGAGGATCCGGGCGAGCCGCGCGAGATGCGCGACCCCCTGTTCGACCGTGCGCGGCAACGAGACCAGGACGCGGACGCCGCGCGCCGCGAGCGCCTCGAGCGGCTTGCGCGCGTTCTCTTCCTGGTTCGCGATCACGAAGTCGGGCTCGAGGGCGACCACCGCGTCGACGTCGACGTCCTTGGTGCCGCCGACCGTCGCGGCCGAGGTCGCGTGCTCGCAATACGTCGTGCGGCCGACGAGGCGGTCGCCGGCGCCGAGGGCGACGACGCTGAACGTATCGCTCGGGACCAAGGACACGATCCGGCGGGGTGCGCGCGGGAAGCTGAGGGACCGACCGAGATCGTCGTCGATACGGAGCACGCGAGCGGTATAGCACTGTGCTAAGAATCCAGTGTGGCGGAGAAGGCCCCCGAAGATCCGATGGTCGCCAAGGCGTTCGGCGCCGGCTCGCAGGAAGACCTCGCGGACATGATCGGCAAGCTCGATCCGGCCGAGGCCGACTACTTCTTGAAGAAGCTCGAGGCCGCGCTGCGCAAGCGTAAGATCATGTTGTCGGGCTACATCATCGCGATGGTCGCGTGGGTCGTCGGCACGGTGTGCGCGCTCGCGTATTTCGGCATCGTGGGCGGCTTCGCCGCCTGGGTGTTCCTGGTGCCGTTCCTGATCGTCGGCGTGATCTTGTGGTTATTCGGCACCCTCGCGGAGCGTGCCGGGCGCGCCGGTGTTCCGATCCTGGTGAGTGCCGAGAGCGCACCGGCGCCGGTTGACGACCCCAAGCCCTAGCTCCGAGGGTACCATCGGACGATGAGGTTCCTCGCGATGTCGCTCGCCCTGGCCGCCGCGGCCTGCGGCAGCGACCACGGCAACTCCGGCGACGGTGGCCACACCGGCGAAGGCGGCAACGACCAGTGCATCAACACGCCCGGCCCAGCGATCCCGGCGGCGAACGTGCAGCTCGGCTCGAACGTCAAGGTCACCAAGATCGCGACGCTCGACGGCAGCCCGGCGAGCGCGCTGCTGGCGACCGCGCCGCCGAATGACGGCCGGTTGTTCGTGCTCCAGCAGTCCGGCGAGATCCGCATCATCGAGGATGGCATTGTCCAGCCCACCCCGTTCCTCAGCCTCGACAACGTCGTGCTCGCCGAGGCACCGCCCGGAGAGCGCGGCCTGCTCGGGCTCGCGTTCCACCCGGACTACGCGTGCAACGGCCAGTTCTTCGTCTACTACACGACCAGCAACGCCGACGTGCTCGCGCGCTACACGGTGAGCCAGGGCGACATCGACAAGGCCGATCCGACCAGCGGCGAGATCATCCTGTCGATCCCTGACCCCTACGAGAACCACAACGGCGGCATGATCGAGTTCGGCAACGATGGCCTGCTCTACATCTCGGTAGGCGACGGCGGCTCTGGCAACGATCCGCGTCATAACGGTCAGGCGATCCTGCGCACCGATCCGACCTGCATCGCGGACCAGTGCGAGCCCCTGCTCGCCAAGATCCTGCGCATCGACGTCGACCACCCGGCGGGTGGCAAGATGTACGGCATCCCGGCGAACAACCCGTATGCGAGCGGCGGGATCGGCGAGCCCGAGATCCTGATTCGCGGCCTGCGCAACCCGTGGCGGTGGAGCTTCGACCGGATGACCGGCGACATGTACATCGGCGACGTCGGCCAGGACCTGTACGAGGAGATCGACGTGGTCCCCGCGGCTCAGATCGACGGCACCCCGAACACGCCGGTCAACATGGGATGGTCGATCCGGGAGGCCACGCATCCGTTTCTGCCCGACGGCCCCGCCACCAACTGCAACAACAATGGCACCTGCGCGACCACGGGGCTGAGGGAGCCCTTGTTCGAGCGCGATCACGCGAACGATCACTGGCTCGCGATCATCGGCGGCCAGGTCTATCGGGGACAGAACTACCCCGGCCTCACCGGCGAGTATTTCTTCACCGACTACAACGCGAACACGCTGGTCGAAGGAACGTACAACGCGATGGGACCGAGCCTGTCGACGACCGAGATCGCCGGCACGACCTTCACGGGCGCCTCGAGCCTGCACGCCGACGCGGCGGGCGAGCTCTACCTCACCGACATCCACGGCAACATCTGGCAGCTGCAAGCGACGCCTTGACGGAACCGAGCGACCCGAGCGACCCGACCAGCCGCCGCATCGCCCTGCCGACCGGGCTCACGTATCACCTGCTCGAGTGGAACCGCGCCGGGCGATCGAACGTCACGTTCGTGCTCGTCCACGGCTTCCTCGACTTCGCCTACGGCTGGCACGAGGTCGCGCCGCGGCTCGCAGCGGAGGCGAACGCGCATGTCGTCGCGGTCGACGTACGTGGTCACGGCGACTCCGATTGGATCGGCGCGGGCGGCTACTACCACTACCTCGACTACGTCGCGGATCTCGACGCGGTGATCGAGCGGGTCGCGAACGACCAGCTGGTCGTCGTGGGGCATTCGATGGGCGGCGGTATCGTGTCGTACTGGGCGGGCGCGCGGCCGCAGCGTGCGCGCGCGATCGCGCTGCTCGAAGGGCTCGGGCCACCTGATCAGAGCGCGGTCGAGCTCGGCGCACGCACCGCGCAGTGGATCGATGCGTGGCGGACCGCACGCGTGGCGTTCAAGCCGATCGCGACGAGGGAGCTCGCGGCCGCACGGCTGCGCAAGCACGACGCGCTGCTCGGCGAGGCGCTCGCGCTGCGCCTCGCGACCCACGGGACGCGGCCGGTCGCCGGCGGCTTCGTGTGGAAGCACGATCCGCTGCACCTCCCGATGGGCCCGCACCCGTTCCGCCGCGAGGCGGCCGCCCAGTACTGGAAGCGGATCGCGTGCCCGGTGCTGATCGTCGATGGTGCGCGGTCCACGTTGAACCTGTCCGACGCCGAGCGCGCCGAGCGGCGCGGCCACTTCGCGCAGGCGCGCCACGTCGTCTTGCCGGAGGCGGGCCACATGATGGCGCGCCATCAGCCGATCGAGCTCGCGACGCTACTCGCCGAGCTCGCGCGCTGACACATCGTCGGCGACCACGCCCGGTGGCGGAGTCACGGCCCGCATCAAGCGACTGACCGCGCGGCCCCGCCACTGATACGGGACCACGACCCGGAAGGTCGAGCCCCGATCGACCTCGGAATGGAGCTCGACGTGACACGCGAGGAGATCGGTGAGCCGCGCGACCAGCGCGAGCCCGAGGCCGACCCCGCCGTAGCCTCGCTCGTCCGAGCCATCGCCCTGGCGGAACGGTTCGAAGATCCGTTCGCGGTCCTCGCGCGCGATGCCGATGCCGGTATCGACCACCTCGAGCGTCACACCGTCGCGATCTTGGGCCTCGTACGCGCGCACCGTGATCTTGCCACCCTCGGGCGTGAACTTGACGGCGTTCGAGACCAGGTTGACGAGCACGTGCGCGAGCCACCGTCCGTCGGACTGGACGAACGGCAGCGCCGGCTGGACCTCGGCCTCGAGCACGATCTTCTTGGTCCCGACCATCCAGGTCACCGACGCGGTGACGCGCTCGACGAGCTCCGCGACATCCACCGCGCCGGTTCGGGTCTCGATCTTGTTCGCCTCGGCCCGCGCGAGGTTGAGCACGTCGTCGACGAGGCCGAGCAGCGACTGCGCGCAGCGCTTGATCGACGCGCAGGCCTCGCGCTGCTTGTCGGTCACCGGGCCATACACGCCCGCCGCGATCACGTCCGAGAGGCCTTGGACACCATGGATCGGCGTGCGCAGCTCGTGGGTCATCGACGCGACGAACTGACTGCGCTGGGTGCTCGCGTTGATCAGATCTTGCGTGCGCAGCTCGAGCGCGCGTTCCTTCGCGCGCAACAGCCGCAGCGTCGCCGCCGAGAACCACGCCGGGACACCGACGACGAGCGCGCAGTATCCGATCGACGTCGCCGCGTAGCCTACCGACGGCACCATGCCGGGAGCCCCGGGCACGGGGGTCGGCGGCAACACGCCGATACACACGCCGATCACCATCGCGGCGTAGAGCACGACCACGAGCCCGGCCATCATCACCGTGATCCCGAGGTTCGACAGCAGCGACAGCACCGCGATCACGATCACGTAGGTCGCGAGCAGCGGCGAGTACGGGCCGCCCGTGAAGTAGATCGCCGCGGTGAGCAGCACGACGTCCGCGACCGTGTTGAGCCCCTGCGTCGCCATCACGGCGCGGTCCTTGACCAGGCCCCACCACGCGAGCGAGTTGGTCAACAGCTTGATCGCGACCAGGTCGACGTACGCCCAGCGCCACGCCGTCAGGTGGAACAACGCGGCGGCCGTGGCCAAGATCCCGAACCCGAGCGAGATCGCGAACCCGGTCCAGATCCCGAACCACAGCTTCGGACGGTTCGCCGGCGCGGCCATCTCGGCGACGAACGCGGGATACGTCATGTGTCGCCGAGCAGCGTGCGGACCTGGTCGAGCAGGTAGACCAGATCGAAGGGCTTCGACAGGTACCCGTCGGCGAGCGCACCGAGCTGGATCGTTCGCGTCGACTGATCGTGATCGTTGTACGCCGCGCTCATCAACAGCACGGCCACCGGCTTGCCGCGTCCCTTGATCTCGCGGACCAGCTCGAAGCCGTTCTTGCGCGGCAACTGGACGTCGACGAGGCAGAGGTCCGGCGCCTCGAGGTCGAAGCGCTCGATGCCCTCCGGGCCCGAGGCCGCCGTCACGGTCTGATAGCCGTTGGCCGCGAGAAAGTCGGTCAGGATCATCTGATTGACCGGATCGTCCTCGACGACGAGGATCTTCTTCACGAAGCGGAGCGTATCACTCGAAGCGGTTCGACGGTACCGGCCCGCCCGCCCACAGCCGCGACCGCGGCCCCGGCGAGAGCGGCCACGCCAGCTCCACGAGGGCGTTCCAGCGCACGGGCTCCTCGGCCTCGAGCTCGTCGGCGCCGACCCCGGGGCTCGCATGGATCTCGGCCGCGAGGTCCGCGACGCTACGCGCGTCGGCGGGGGGCCGGGTGACCTCGCCGGTCGCGGGATCGAGCTTCGTGACCTCGCCCCACGGCGCGACCAGGCTCTGGCACAGCAGCATGGTGAGGTCGGGCGCGATCGGGAAGTCCGCCGTCCACGGCGTGGCGTGCGCGAACAGCACCTGGTCGGGGCGGCGATTCGCGAGCATGCCGAGGGTCTCGCGCGGCAACTGGTCGAGCTGGTAGGTGACGATCAGGCCGGGCGCGGGCACGCCGATCGCCGGCCACGGCGCGACCGGGAGGCCGAGCCGTGCCGAGGCTGCGTGGGCGAGGATCTCGTGATCGCGGCCGGCGGGTGCGTAGATGCATGGCAGGCCGGCAACGAACGGCCGGAGCCGCTCGATCCCGGTCGCGATCCGCGCGATCGAGTCCTGCAGCCACGCGTAGCGGCCGTGCATCGGCGCCGGGAAGCCGAACGGCGACTGGTGCAGCACCAGGCCACCGGTCAGGACGTAGTGCCAGCCCCGCAGATCCGCCGTGTCGAGCGGGCACGTCCCGGCGACGCGATCGGCGCGCTCGACGATCCGCGCGATCGTGCCGTGCATGGTCAGATGCTCGGGTGCATCACCGACGAGCTTGGGCAGCGTCTCGCGTACGACGTCGAGCCGGCCGGTCATCGCGGCGTCGAACGCGAACAGGTACTGGCACAGAAAGCTACCCGCGCGCAGGGCCTCGCGCTCGGCGAGGATCGCGTAGGCGTCCTCGTAGGCCATCGCGGTCTCGAGCGCGGAGACCAGCTCGCACACGACCTCTTCGCTATCGCCGACGAGCGCCAAGCACCGCCACAACACGGTCGCGGCGATCGCGGGCACACCGGCGTCGATCAGCGCGAAGCCG